>NZ_BBXH01000008.1:0-338895 GCF_001010305.1 Comamonas sp. E6 | reverse complement strand
CAGACATGCCCCTGACGAAGCTCCAAACCCTACTCTGTGGCTGGATTCAACACCACTTGCACTAACGATAGTAGGTGGTACATCGCTCGCAATGTGGCAGGAATTCCCGCCACATTTCACACCTAAAATTTAGGACGCTTTAGCTGCTTTTTTGGACTTCGCCGACACTTTGCGAGGGTTAGGAGCCACCTCTTCTGTCTTGACAGGGCGTCCCGTCTTGATCGAAGGCACAGCCTCCAAAGCCGCAAGCAGTTGCTTGTCGTCCAAAGTGGACAGTAGCTTGAGACCTGCCCGCAACAGCTCACTTTTCTTGGCCAAATGGCCCTGCAGGGCAGCTCGCAGTTTCAGAGCATCGATCCCTTCGTATTCATCCTTCGGGATGGTGAAGCTATCGCGCACCAGCTTCGGTTTCTTGGATTTTGCCTCAACAACCTCAGGTGCTGTCACCACAGCGGGGGCTGGAGCCGGAGCTTCTACTTTAGGAGCTGTGGGTACCGCTGCTGTGCTGGCGGCCTCGGCCGCGGTGACGGTCTTGGATTTTGACGATTTTTGTTTACGGACTGGCATAACGCACACTTTAGAAACTAGACATACCATTTATACCGTTTAAATCAACTACTCAACAGCTCCCCTGACCTCTTTTCACCATTAGCTTCTCGGAGCTTCCAGTCGGACACCATGGCAAAGCTGCTCTGAGACAATCCGGCCATGACCGATGAATCTCCGATCCACACAGTCCACAAGCGCGTTTGCCACACGTTCCTCCGGCACTGGAAGGCTCACAACAACGCCTATCCCAAGCTAATCAAGGTGGCGCCGGAAGAGTTGCGGCAGTTCAACATCGTCAACGCCTTCGCCAAGCCCAATGAAATGTGGGGCGTCCCAATAGAGATCGACCCCAACACCACGGGCGTGATGATTGCGGTCGATGGGACGGAAATGCCTTTGGTTGAAGGCTACTAAAGCGGCCACGAGTTATAGCGTCACGGAACATTTCCAAAAAAATTTGTATCGGGTGCATCCAAACATCGATCTCGTGGGTAGTACCTGCAGCAACACAAGCAATGTGCTGCTTCAGTGAATCCTTCCAACCGATCTAATTGGAGAATCTCAATGTCGACCACTCGCTTCGCATACCGCCTCGCCGCCTTTGCTGCCGTCACTTCCGCTGCAGCCCTGCTCGCTGCATGCGGCTCGATGAAGTCACCAGCCAGCAACTTCTCTCAGGCTTCACTGCCTGCTCCCATCCAGGTTCCTGCCGGTCACAAGGTAGCCTGGGAAACGGTTGGCAGTGGCGACATCACCTATGAGTGCCGGGACAAGGCCAACGTACCTGGCCAAACCGAATGGGTCTTCGTCGGTCCCGATGCAGTGTTGAAAGATCGCTCAGGCAAGACTGTGGGCCGCTACTACGGACCTCCCGCAACCTGGGAAGCCAATGACGGATCCAAGCTCACAGCTACGCAACTCGCAGTCGCACCCTCCAGCCCAGGCAGCTTGCCCTATCAATTGGTAAAGGCCAATCCCGCCATGGGGGCCGGCGCGCTGGTAGACGTGAGCTACATCCAGCGCGTCGCACTCCAAGGGGGTGTTGCTCCTGCAGACAAACCCTGCACCACCGCCACCAAAGGCCAGAAGACCATGGTCAAGTACCAGGCCGATTACATCTTCTGGAAACCCACGATGTAAGGTTTTGCAACGGCATGACTAGAATGATCGAAGGATTTACCTCTATTTCCTTCTGACCTTCTATTTGTGCCGCCTGCTGCCGCCCTCCAAGACGACGCTTTCGACCATGACGCTGCGCTTCAGGCCTGTGCGCGAGGTGATCGCGAAGCCCTGCGCAGCATCTATGAGCGCGAAACACGCTATCTGCTGGGTGTTGCTCTCAGAATAGTTCGTGACCGCGCTACGGCAGAGGATGTGCTTCACGACGCTTTTGTGTCCATCTGGGAGCGTGCATCGAGCTTCGACGCCAGCCGTGGTGCTGGCCGAGGCTGGATTTACAGCATCGTAAGACATGCTGCACTAAATCGGGTGCGTGATAGCGGGCGAGAAACCATGTTGGATGAACCGGCTACAGCACACCTGGACGCACAAGCGGCTTTTGCGGCCTGGCAGGAAAGTGGTGATGAGCTTGCACGACAGGCCTCACTTGGCCGTCTGGGGCATTGTCTTGATAGCTTGGAGCCAGCGCGCCGCGCCTGCCTTTTGCACGCCTATGTGGACGGCTGCAGCCACAGCGAGATTGCCGAGCGAGTCAAAGCCCCCCTGGGCACAGTCAAGGCCTGGATTCAGCGCGGACTGCGCGCACTGCGGGAATGCATGCAATGAGCAGCGAAACCCAACAACCACAACCTCCAGACGACCTGCATACACAGGCCGGAGAGTATGTATTGGGCACGCTTGATGAAAGCGAGCGTCGCTCTATTGAAGCGCGCCTTCCCTACGAGCCCGCCCTGCGCGCAGCAGTGGACGAATGGGAGCAGCGCCTGTTGCCGCTGACCACGCTAGCCGAGCCTGTGGAGCCAGGAGCCAGCCTCTGGCTGCGCATCGCCGCAAGCATCGCGCCAGCGAGCCGCCCTCGAGTCGTGCCTGCCCGAATACGCTGGTGGCAATGGGACAGCCTCGCCCTATGGCGCAGCCTGACGGGCGCAGGTTTCGCCGCCACAGCAGTGCTGGCCGCTGTTCTTGTGGTGCGTGAAGCGTCTCCTCCAACAGCGCCGCGCTATTTCGTGGTGTTGGCCGCGCCTCAGAACCAATCTCCAGGCTGGCTCGTGCAGGCCCAGACAGAAGGCAGGCTGCGTCTGGTGCCGTTAGGCACCAATAGTGTTCCTGCAGAAAAATCCCTGCAGTTCTGGACCAAGGCTGATGGCTGGAGCGCTCCAGTATCGCTTGGCCTCGTAAAGCCAGGCGAGGCCATAGAGGTTCCAGTGGACAAGCTCCCCCCCCTACAGCCCAATCAATTGTTTGAGCTGACCCTGGAACCCTATGGCGGCTCCCCGATTGGACGACCCACTGGCCCCATTCAGTTCATTGGCCGAGCCGTCCAGATCTAAGACTTCTACCGGTTAAGCCTTGATGAGCCACTTGCCGACATCTCCAAAAGCAAACATAGCGGCCGTCACAGGCAGCCTTGCCTTACACCCGTGCCCCCGACGAATCGCCAGCAGAACATAAATAGCGAAATTCAATGAATCCAGACAGAAAGTGGTTGCGTATTCCTTTCAGCCGGCATTTTTCGGCTTGTACATCAAGGAGCATCCATGTTCTCGATTCAATCTGCACGTAAGTTGGCCTCGTTCAGCCTAGCTATCTCGATGTCTGCTGTATCCGTCGCAGCAATGGCTGATGTGATGGTGGGTGGAGCCCCCATGCTGCCCTCCAAGGACATCATAGACAACGCAGTCAATTCCAAGGATCACACTACGCTGGTCGCGGCGGTCAAAGCTGCTGGCCTCGTCGATACGCTCAAGGGCCCCGGTCCATTTACCGTCTTTGCGCCGACCAATGCCGCATTTGATGCACTTCCCGCTGGCACCGTCGATACGCTGCTCAAGCCTGAAAACAAAGCTGTGCTGACCACGGTCCTCACATACCACGTCGTCCCTGGTAAATGGGATGCCGCAGCACTCAGCAAGATGATCAAGGACGGCAAAGGCAAGGCCATGATCAAAACAGTCAGTGGCGGCACCCTGACGGCCCAGTCCAGCGATAAGAAAATCATGCTAACGGATGAAAAAGGAGGCACGGCCACGGTGACCATTCCCAACGTCTATCAATCCAATGGTGTGATTCACGTTATCGACAAGGTATTGCTTCCCAAATAAGCAAGCCCCCTGTTTGAGGCCCCAAACGAGCCTTAACTGAAATATGGGGTCTCCCTTGAAATCGACCGCAACACCATGAGAGTGATGATTGCGGTCGATGGGACGGGAATACTTCTGGTCGATGTACTCGTAAAGTCCCCATACTGTAGGGTCTTCTCAGAAACTGGCGATGCGCCCCACTGAATGGAGGGACTACTCCTGAGTATCTTGACGGCTCACATCCAGTTGACGGCGCTTACGGGCGCTGTTTTTCAGCAGTGTTCTTACGAAACAGGGGCCACCGATAACTTCGTGTATGTGGGCGTTGCTGACACCCTTAGCTAACATTACGTCTAGTACGTGCTGCTTGGGTGTAGATACGGGTACAAGCGGCACCACTGTCGTTGATGCAGTTGCACTGCCATCAACTTTGCTTGGCCAAAGCTCAGCAGATTAGTGTCTGTGGGGTTCATGCAGACATGAGAAGAGCTAGTTAAAGAAATGCAGCCGCATCGGCTTACCTGAAGTCTGGAGATGAAGAGCCGAAGGACGCCAAGCTCGACATCGTGGATATCAAGACTGTAGCTGAAGCCGATACGTTCACCTAGACGGCCGTACTGCTGCCCGTAGCCTTCGAAGACTATCTTAACTGCTTCACTTTTAATGTTTCAGTTTGATACATATCAACCGATAACCTCATAAGAGCTCAACAGACTCAAGGAGATTTCATTGAAGCGATGCATCATCAAAGTAGCAGGAGCCTGCTACACCGCCCTATTCCCAAGCACATGCGCCGCACTTGAAGATGCCCTGAAGCGCTTCCCGAGCGCCACCGCAATCTCCGTGAAAGCCGCTTGAATTCGGCTTGATCTAGCTATTCATCTAACATCCAACGCCAACTAGCAATCGTGTCTGTGACCGTTGCGAAGTCCCGGCTTAGCCAAATCAATACTGGAATAGCTATGCGTCCATCAATGCTGTCTATCAGCATATCGATCGCCATTTCAGGCTTCGTCCTTGTCTCCTGCACGAATGAGGAGAGCCACAAACTTGAGGCCAGGCGAGCTGCCAGGCGGCTGCTTGCTTTCCCTGAGCATGCCGAGTTCAAAGATGTGAAGTTGGGAAAGAACGGCGATGCTGTCTGCGGATTTGTGGGCTTTCGTCAAGGTGAGTTAGCATCCTATCCAGGCAAGAAACCATTTGTCTATGAAGTCAACACGCACACCGCAAGCCTAGTGGAAATGCTTCAGGATAAGGACTTCAAGAACTTTATAGAGGACAGGCTCGAAAACGAAGACGAAGTTGCCAAAGCGAAAAACTTGATCAAGACCTGCCGCGGGCAAGCTCTATGGGAAACGAACTGCTCTCCCACGCTTGATATCAAGAAGCACGCTCTCTGCAGCTACGTTGAGCCTCCCACAGTGCTTTAGCAATTCCAGCAAACCAGTCTTGGCACCTGCTTGCAGGGTTACCGGCCTTCTGCACGAAGTAGCATGCAGCGCTCCCCGAGAAGACCATCTGGCGTGTTCGCTCACGCAGGCACGGCAGTTCAGGAATGGGCTTGGGCTAGCCATCTATCAAGAGCACGGCGCGGCTTTCGCGTCGTGGCAACAGTGGTAACACTAGATGGCCCAGCAACTTTCCTAAACATGACGAATGAATGCTTCGCGTGTAATTTGCGGAAGTGGCGCTGAGTGCTTCAAGCAAAAATCAATGAAAGCACTCTATGCATGCAAATGCACGAAGAGCAAGCTTATGCGGCAGAGAACTTCAAGCCAAGCTGAGGCAAAGATGCTAGTACGCCCCATTACCTATCACCTTGAAATTTCACAGGACTCAATTAAGAGCGAACCGGTCGTCCACCTTGAGTCATCAACACCATTTCACCCCTTCGCCGTCGGAGACAAGATGAGTTGGAATGGATTTAGAAATGCTAGATGGCACCCTGAGCCCCAGACAGGACAGTTCCTACGTGTAAAGGATGCACTTCATTTTATTTGGGACATACGTGGCTCGAACATCGGCCACAAAGTTCGTCTGTGCGTCGAAATATGCAACGTCGAAGACTTGCCAACACACCACTGAACCAAACGTCTTCGATTTCGTCAGCATGCAGCCTTCTAGGCGGATTTTTCCTGTTTGATGCGCTTGTGCGATGAGCTGCGAGCATGTGGCAGGACTCTACCGGAGCCACCACAGCGCGGAAATGTACGCGCCAACGCACTTCGAAATGTATTGAGCAGCAAAAGCCTGCCCCTCGTGAAATTATTCCAGTAGCATTCGCGTTGGGCCCAGCTATTAGGACGTAGGTGGAGCCTCTTATGCCACCCACGAGGTGGCTTTTTTTGTCCTGAATTTAGGGCCATCCGGCGTGACCGCTTAAGCAGGTACGGCAACTCAGGAATTCGCCTGGGCTGGCGACAATTGGGAGTGCGGTGTGGCTTCAGCGCCTTTAGCGAAAGTGGTCACGCCAGATAAGGCAGAGCCTGTTTATGAGCCCACGCACATCTTGATTCCATCACTCTCTTTGGGCAAAATTTGCGTCACGTACCTGTTTTGCCGGGCCTGGGGTCACAGACTCCTTTCACTTCCTCAACTTGCCCAGGCATGACCAAATAGGTCACCGGCTTTTTATTCGCGCCCGCAGCAACTGCTTGCGGGCTTTTTCTTTTGTCACAGGAGAAGCATCCTCGCTTTCCTGCACTACCTAAAAGTAGAGGTTGGGGAAACGTTTGACACGATACGCGACCGGCGGAATCCGGCCCAGCGATTCATGTGGACGATGGTGGTTGTAGCAATGCAGCCAGCCCTCGGTCATCGAGCGCACTTCCTGCAGAGATTCAAAGACATAGCAGTCGAGCACCTCCGTGCGATAGGTTCTGTTGAAACGTTCTACGTAAGCGTTCTGCGTCGGCTTGCCTGGCTGAAGGCTGAATGTGGTTCAACGCTATGCCTTTATCCTGCGCCCATTGCTTCAAGGCCTGGGCGATGAACTCGAGCCCGTTGTCCAGGCGAATGCACTGCGGCACCCCACGGACCTCAGTGAGCTCCTCCAAGGCTCGTACCACCCGAGCTGCAGGCAAGCTGGCATCAATTTCGATACGCAGGCACTCCCGGTTGAAGTCGTCAATGACGTTGAGGGTTCTGAACCGTCTTCCTGACCACAGGGCATCGGACATGAAGTCACAACTCCAGCCCTGGTTCGGTGTTGAGGCTGCCTCCAAGGGATGCTTGATGCGCTGCGGCAAACGTTTCTTGCCTCGCCTGGGCAGGTTCAGTTTGAGCTGGCAATACACACGCCAAAGCACAGTCTTGCCCAGAGCTGTTCTTGATAGCGGGCGCTGGCGTAAAGCAGCCCAAACCCGTGGCGAGGATTCAATGCCACGTATCTTTGGATGAAGTCGATTACCCCGGAGTCGTCACAGACCACACGTGCATATCGAAGCGTTGAGCGAGCCAGGCCCGCCGCTTGGCAAGCTCTGCGCTGACTTAGGCGGTGCTCGCTCATAAGCGCATGCACGATGGATTGCCGACGCTCCGGGGTCAGAGCTTTCGCTCGACAACATCCTTCAGAGCATGGTGCACGAGCGCCAAATCGGTATACATGCGTTTGAGCTTGGCGTTCTCTTCCTGCAACTGCCGCATCTGGGCCAGATGCGGCACAGACATCCCTGAATACTGGCTCTTCCTCTTGTAGTACGTGGCATCGCTGATGCCATGTTTGCGACAGGTGTCACCGACTTTGGCGCCTAGCTCAACCTCCTTGAGGATGCCGACGATTTGCGCTTCACTGAATCTGGACTTCTTCATGTTGAGACCTCCGTGAGGGGGATTCTCGACTTTTGAGTGGCGCGAAGATTCGAGGACACATTTGAGGAGGCGTCAGTAACAGCTGTCCTGTTAAAGGCCTTTGCGAAACTGGGCGGCCCCGATCCGGCCAGCGTGCAGGTGACGGCCCACCGCTGGCGCTATGCCGACACGGCCAACCCGCTGAACATGGGCTCCTGGTGAGACGCGGCTGCCAGTTTGGGGATGTGCGGTGACTGGCTGCACAACGGCACCGCGGAAGGCGCCTGGCTCAGCGGTATAAGCTTGGCCTGCCATGTCCATAGGCACTGCTCGCCCATGCCGGATAAACCTACAGGGAGCACACCATGCGCACATCCTTTACTTCTGTCGATCTTCGGCGATTCGTGTGGATTTACCTTTCAGTCAATCCGCCGTTATTTTTCGATCACGGATGATGCGGCTCCATTTCTCATTTTCTGTCGAAATGAATTTGGCCAATTCTTCTCGTGATGTTGGAGCTGCGGTTTGACCGTGTTTAAGCAGGTTTGCTCGCACGTCAGGTGCGTTCAACACCTTCACGAGCTCGACATTCCATCTGTCCAGTAGCGGCTTGGGTGTTTTACCTGGCGCAACGAACGCATACCAGTTAGTGGCGTTAAAGCCTGGATAGGTCTCTGCGACGGTGGGCACATTGGGCAGGTAGGCTGGCCGTGTCAGTCCGGTGGTTGCCAACGGGATGAGCTTGCCCGACTCGATATGCGGCAGCGCTGTGGGTGGTGCTGCATAGAAGGAGCTGACGCGTCCGCCCAGGACATCCTGTAACGCGGGGGCTCCGCCCTTATAGGGAATGTGAACCGTGTCGATCTTTGCAATGTCGTTAAGCAGTTCGCCGGCCAAGTGGGCCGCTGATCCAGGGCCCGTAGAGGCAAAGTCCAGTTTGCCCGGTTCACGCTTGGCTGTAGCCACAAACTCGCCTAGGGTTTTGATGCCTTTGCTTGCAGGCACCACCAGAACGTTGGGAAAGGTCACGCCCATAGTGATTGGTGCGAGATCCTTGAGCGGGTCGTAGCTCACCTTCATGAAGTGAGGCGAGATGCTCAAAGGGCCGATCGAGCCGAACAGCAAGACAGAGCCATCGGTAGGTCCATGGGCAACCTGGGCATGCGCCAGATTGCCGCCGGCACCAGGCTTGTTATCCACGACCACGCTCTGGCCAATGTTTTCACCGAGTTTCTTGGCAATAATGCGTGCGGCGATATCGGCCGAACCGCCTGCGGCAAAGCCAACAACCATGGTGACCGGTCTTTTTGGGGGGAAATCCTGGGCATAGGCACCGGCGAGCGGCAGGCAGGCGGCCAATGCGGCAGCCAGTATGAGAGGGCGTCGTTGCATGTTGTCTCCTGATCGAGTCGTTATCAACTCTGTGCAAGCGGCGATGGTAAATATCCGGGACTATTTCGTGAATTGCAATATATGACTAGACTGTTGCATGCAGCGCATTAAATTCGATATTGCCGAACTACAGGCGTTTGTTGCCACGGCAGAGAATTCAAGCTTTCGTGTAGCTGCGGAACGTCTTTGTTTGTCTGCCCCGGCGTTGAGTCGCAGGGTGGAGCGCCTGGAGGAAGCACTTGGAGCCAAGCTGCTTGAGCGGACCACCAGGCATGTTCAGTTGACCGCGATTGGTCAGGAATTTCTGACTGAGGCGCGCGCAGCGCTGGAGAGCCTCGAGACAGCAGCGCAGCGCATCAGCGATCAGTCGCTGACTCGCCGAGGATTGGTGACGGTGGCTTGCATCCCTTCAGTGGCAAACCATCTTTTGCCAAATGCATTGCGCACCTTTGCCGATGCGTACCCGGATGTGCACGTTCATGTCATTGACGAGAATGCGAGCCATGTCCTGGATGCCGTGGTTAGGGGGCGAGCCGATTTCGGGCTCAGTTTCACGGGAAGCCAGGAACCAGGAATTCAGTTCGAGACTTTGGCACGCGAGCGATATGTGTTGGCAATGCTGCGAAGTCATGCTTGGGCATGCCGCTCAGAGGTAGCGTAGTCAGAGCTTGCCGGAGTGCGCCTCGTATCCGTATCGCACCAGAGCAGCAATCGACTGCTTTTGGACCAAGTCATGGCAGGCCTGCCTGAGCAGCCAATGGCTTGGTACGAATGCAATCACGTAACTGGGGCTCTGGCTCTTGTCGAAGCAGGTTTGGGAATGGCAGCCATCCCGCAGCTTGCTCTGCCTGAGTGCAATCCTAAGGTCTGCGGTGTGCCACTCATTGAGCCTCAGTTGTGGCGGACTTTAGGCCTGATACAGAAGCGAGAGCGTGTGCTTAGTCCTGTCGCTGAATATCTGAAGAACCGCTTGCTCAACCTCCATGTGAACCACTGAGCACGCACTGGACTGTTGCACGCGACCCATTGCGTTCAGCGGTACAAACCTATGTTCCGATCAAGTGTTCTCGATTTTTCAGCGAATTGAGCGTGGCACATCAACTCAGGTGCGCGACATCCATCACGTAAGAAATCAGGGTTTTTGAGAGTGTCAAAAACTCGGAGCTCTAAGGGCTTGTACTGCGATCTTCACCATCAAAATTCTCTTTCGCTTCTCTAAAGCGATCTGCGTTTCAAATCTAGCGCCGAGAAGCTCGGTAGGTGCCCCGACAACCGCCTCACAGCCCAATTGAAAAGGCGGTTTGGAGAACTCCACGCAGCCCAATCCACTTGCGGAATTTTGAGTGGAACTGCGAAGGTGAAAGCTATGGCCGACCTCATTGAGGAGAGATGACCGATTGGGTTTCGAACAGCGACGGACGCAACCCGTTGAATCCACAGTCACTAGCGGTCGGCCCGCATTCCTCCAGGGCTGTCTTCTGAAGCAGGAAGTCAACGCGTTAGGCGGACGGGTCTTCGAGCATTGTCCTATTCAATTCAAACCCTTCATCGAGCCAACCAGTAATACCGCCAACCATTATTTTCACGGGCCGCCCCAGTCTTGCCAGACGCAAGGCACCGCGTGCCGCGCCGTTGCAATGGGGCCCTGCGCAGTAGGTGACGAATAGGGTCTCTTCTGGCCAAGCCGCCAACTTGCTT
This sequence comes from Comamonas sp. E6, assembly GCF_001010305.1. NCBI lineage: Bacteria > Pseudomonadati > Pseudomonadota > Betaproteobacteria > Burkholderiales > Comamonadaceae > Comamonas > Comamonas sp. E6. The sequence continues at coordinate 328,207 of NZ_BBXH01000008.1, read as the reverse complement.
TCGACGATCTTCCCATGAGGCAAATTGATTGCCCCTGGCACATGGCCCTGTGCGAACAGCGCTGGCGAGCGTACGTCGAGGAGCACGAAATCGGGGCCCTTTAGAAGCCCGTCATGCACATCCCAACAATCGGTCTCGAAACTGAATTCAGCAGCGAAATGAGCGATGGCAATGGACGGCTTCGCAGCGGGAATTGCGGTTACATGGGTGCTGGAGAAGGTCATAACAAAGAAGACTGTGTTTGTGGCAGTGATGCTTATCGTGCCGAGAGTCCAGTCGAGTCACAATTGGCGTATATGACATCAACCGAAAATATTACGCCAATCACCGAGGCCACCAGCGGCCCGCTGGTTGTTGCCCCAGTCTACGATGGCCTATGCACCTTCGAGTTCTCCATCGTGGCAGAGGTTTTCGGTCTGGCGCGTCCGGAGATGGGCCCTGACTGGTACCGCTTTGCCAGTGCGGCAGTTGAGCCCGGCTTACTGCGGGCTCATGGCGGCCTGCACGTCATGGCTGATGGTCAAGCCGATTTGTTAGAGCGCGCGGATCTGATCGTGATGCCCGGATGGAAAGGCCCACATGTACCGGTACCACAGAAGCTTGCGCGACGCTTGCGCCTGGCCTGGGAGCGCGGCGCCCGGTTGGCCTCAATATGCTCTGGAGCCTTCGTGCTGGCCGCAACGGGCCTGTTGGACGGGCGAAGGGCAGCAACGCACTGGCGCTATGCCGAGACGCTGAGCCAGCGGCACCCCGCAATCGAAGTCGATGCCAGCGTGCTCTATGTCGAAGAAGACCGTATTCTGACTTCGGCGGGAAGCGCCGCGGGTATAGATTTGATGCTGCATATCGTGCGAGGAGACTTCGGCGTGAAAGCCGCCAACAGCGTCGCCCGGCGCTTGGTGATGCCTCCCCATCGCAGCGGTGGGCAAGCTCAGTTCATCGAACGCCCCGTGCAGCCGGACCGGCTCAATCGGCTCTCTGACGTGCTGGAACAGATGCGTGCGGATCTTCAAGGCGACTGGACAGTTGATCGGATGGCGCAGAGCGTGCTGATGAGTCCCAGGTCTTTCCTGCGCCATTTCATCAGGGCGACAGGTGTACCCCCAGGCCAATGGCTGATCGCTGAGCGGGTGACAGAAGCCCAACGCCTTCTCGAGGGCAGTGCAATGCCGGTCGAGGACATTGCTGCACGGGTTGGATTCGGCAGTGTCCAGGTCCTGAGGCATCACTTTCGCGCCAAACTAGGCCTAGCCCCCAGAGACTATCGAGCTATGTTCAGCGCTGTACGGATCAGCGAACTGCCTTCGGCATAACTTGAGTGAATTTCTGCTTTGGGTCGCAACCTCATGTCTGTGTCAAGTGACAGCAGACTTCCAGCAACCAATCGACCTGCAACTAACATCCACTGTCCGCTACTCAACTGAAACCCGTCGTTGAGAATTCGCCAGCATCGATCTTCGGATAGCTGCTACGGAGCGGTGACCGATAGGTCACGATGCAGCCATGAGCAGCAGCAATCGCTGCAAAGCGGCCGTTTGAACTAACTACTCGAACGACGGCAATGGGTCGACCTGAGCCTGTTGGGGCATTCAGAACCGGTCCTTCGAGCCAGCTCGCATGGCTGCACCGCGCAATCAACTATGGCGAGTTGTGACAAGCCACGGATGTACAGCCCTTGGCGACTTCTATCCCACATGACTGCAAGGCATTTCGCTGAACGCGCGTGACAGAATGTCCTGTCTGTGCCTATTGGCGGCTCACCCGCTGCCATAGGCGTACTCTCTGTTCAGCTCTCACATCGTGGACGCTTATGGCCTGGTCGCATAAATCAATGTGAGATGCAAAACAGAGAATCCGACGCACACTTCTCAGCTATCAGCAACTTCTTTAACCAGATACGGCCGAAATCCTGTCTCCTGCGGGAACAGCACTCGTGGAGAGCACCTCACGATATCTCCGTTGTGGAGCGAATGAACAACGGCGTCTTTCTGGGTTTGATGAGCCACTACGGTAGTTGTCGCATCTTGGCCCTTCGTCAAAGAAGCCCGGGTCTGCATGTCATCCTCCACACGAGCAACGTGATTGAACAGGGCTTGCAGATGCAGCGTGGGCCGTGCGATCAGGTACCCTTGAACGCCAGTCGCTCCAGCGGTTAAAGCCACATCGAGCTTCGCAGCAGAATCGATCCCTTCAACGATCACAGTCACCCCGTGATTGGCGCAAATCCCCACCATGCCTTGCAGCAGCCTCGCCGGCAGCTCACCCTCGGCGGTTTCTTCCAGCACCGACTTGTCGAGCTTGACGATGTTGGCACGAACTTTGTTCAGGATGTCCAGCGAACCCGCTTCCTTGCCTATGTCGTCAAGCGCAATCCTGACACCCTGGAACTGTAGGTGATGAATCAGGCTGAGGGCGGATTTCTCTTCCGGAAAGGTGCTCGTTTCTGTGATTTCAAGCACCAGTCGCTGCGCCAAATCAGGTCGATCCCCTAGATACGTGAGAATCTCATCCCACCACGCCGCACTCACAAAGGAGCGAGCGGAAACGTTGCAACCCAGATTCAAACCTTCACTGCCGGCCAATGTGCCCAGCGTGGTCCATAACACGCTACGGTCAAGACGCTCAACCAGCCCCAAGCGCTCCAAGGCCTGAATAGCATCTGGAACCACATAGCTGAGACACGCAGCCTCGGGCGCAGTGCGGCGCAACAGGCATTCATAGTAAAGGGTTGGAGCAGACCCCGAGTATTCACGGGTCGCCACCGGCTGGAATGCCAAGGCGAGGTTTCCCAGGCGCAGGTCATTCAGCAAGCAGCTGGCCAGATGCATATCGCTCTGGTAGTGCTGACGCCATATAGAGCGCAGGCCCCGTGCAGGAGGATATCGACGGCAGTCTGCGGTACGAGAACCTTCCAGCTGCGAATTTGTGCCATTGCCGGAAGCAGCGCCCAGGATCTGCGCTTCGACCTGTAGATAGATCTGTTTCATGCCCCAGATCACCGGCACTTGCCCTATCGCTGCACAGATGCGCTCGGCTTCGCCGTGATACCCAGAGTCTTCTGCGGTCGAGAACTGGCCCGTGACCATCAAAGTCGCACGCTTTTTTGTTGCCGCACGAACGGACAGTCCCTTGCTTGTTGATTTCCACCCAGAAGTGACCCACTAGCCCCCGGTTTTTCCATCTCAATCTGACCCACGAATTAACCCTAGCCTGCTGTTTTCTTGTGCAGCAGGAGACCAGGAGTGATTGACGTGGCCACTTTGAGTGTCATCCGGCGCTGGGCTCTGCGTGAGAACCTGTCCATCCGAGAGATCGCCCGCAGAACTGGGCTTTCTCGCAATACCATCCGCAAGTATTTGCGCTCCGACGACCGTGCCTTTGCGGTGTTTGGAGGCTACGACAACATGCGCACAGCCGTCGATCGTGTCAGCCGTGGCAAGCTCAGAGAGGTCAATGCCAGATTCAGTGCTATGCATCTGTTTTAGAAGGGAAAATTCTATTCCAATAAATTTTCGATGGTGCCCTGCCATTCATTTTGTGAGCCTCCGACGTGCTGCAGCATTTGCCCGAGGATGAAGCGCTTGAGTGCCTGACAGTCGATGCTGCCTACGGCACGCAGCCCGTCCATGAAGCAGTCATCAGAGGTGGCGCTATGCCAGCCATTCCACCTCGAAAGAATGCCCGAATCCGCAAGGGCAGTGTCTTTGTGCATCGCAATGCTGCGATTGCAGCATGTAGGCGACTGGGGCAAGATCAGGGCGAAGTCTCTGGAAATGCTGGAGTGCCTACGAAACCAAGATGCACTGCATCAAGCGACTGGGCGAGCGTGTGATGTCTCGTACCTTTGAACGCCAAGTCAACGAGCTACATATCCGGGCAGCGATCTTGAATCGATTCACTGAACTGGGCCGTCCACAGACGGCAGCGGTGGCTGACCTACGGCGGGAGTTTGGGTAGGTTCGTCTCAAACTAGATTTGAATACGAAGGACTTCCCGCCATCTTGGCCTGCTGGATACGCAGTGCCACGATGGATCGGCAAGCCAATTTCTTCGTCATTCATCAGGAGTCGTGCCATGCAAACCATCGTCCGTGTTGGGGTAGATCTCGCAAAGAATGTGCTGCAGGTCCATGCAGTCGATGCTCAAGGGAGGATGGTCACTAACCGGGCCATCCAGCGCAGCAAGTTCTTGGCATGGTGTGCGCAATTACCTGCAGGGTGTCTGGTGGCCATGGAGGCTTGTGGTGGTGCGCACCACTGGTGTCGGGCTTGGATGCACGCATGATGGCAGCGGCACTGGTCGCACCCTATCGCATGCAGGGCAAGAGCGGTAAAACGATGCCAATGATGCCGCTGCCATTTGCGAGGCAGCCAGCCGTCCTCGGATGCGCTTTGTACCCGTGAAGACTCCAGAGCAGCAGGGCATACTGTGTGTGCATCGGCTGCGTGAAGGGTTCAAAGAGGAGCGAACAGCATGCATTAACCGCATTCGAGGATTGCTCGCCGAGTTTGGCGTTATGCTGCAGCAAAGCCCCAGAGCCTTGCGCACCCATTTGCACGATATCTTGGAAGATACGACCAATGACATCGCAAGAACAGCCCGCATTGCGCTGCAGCGTGCACTCATGCATTGGCAAGAGCTCGATGAACATCTTCACTGGTGTGAGCAGCGTATTACCGCTCACTGTAAAGAAGATGCACAGGTGCAGCGAGCAGCCGCCATCAAGGGCTTGGGGCCACTCACTGCATCAGCGATGGTAGCCACTGTGGGCGACTTCAAGCAGTTTAAGAACGGTGCACAGTTTGCCGCCTGGCTTGGGTTGACGCCCAGACAGAATTCCAGCGGAGGCAAATCCAATCTAGGTGCCATCACCAAACGAGGCGATAGTTACCTGCGCACTTTGCTGGTGTAAGGAGCCAAGGCCGTAGTGCTGGCCGGCAAACACAACCTCGCCCCCATCTCTCAATGGGTAATGGCCTTGAGGAAGCGCAGTGGTTGGCAAAAGGCCGCCGTGGCTTTAGCCAACAAAAATGCACGCATTCTGTGGGCGCTCATGACACAGGAGCGTACCTACGAAGCAGCCCATATCAGCGAACGCCCCAGGCCACCCGTCTCTGCCGTTGCCTGAGACAGGCACTTCAACATGCCAGACGTGAAATCAAAGATGCAATGAACAGGTCAGACCAGCAGCAGGCAAGCTCGGTTGTTGCATTGTGAGTCGCAAGACGTCACGAGATTTGAATGGAGCCCTGCTGCGCGGTTTGTTTCTGGGGGCGCACACCTCGTGCCTAACCCCGTCTGTAGATGTGCAGTCTGTTCCTCGTTTCAAGCACCTGGATCGTCTTGGCAGACAGGTCAGTCAAAAAGCGCTTGCATTGACGGGAAGTCCCTGTAATGCAGCAACGCCTTTGGAATGTACAAGCGTTTACCTCACACTTTTTCCAGGTAAAACGTTGTACAAAAACTCTTTCGGCTTTGGCGCCAAAGGAATGAGCATGTTCTTGTGTACAAGGATTTACCTCACCCACCTGCTGACACAGCGCGCACTGCTCCAATTTTCATAACGATTGCTCGAACGTCAGTTGATGTTTAGAGCACCATACCCCGCACATCTCCCTCACTTTCTCAGCATCCTGGAAAACGTCCCCGGCAGCATTGAACAGAAAGCTAGGCTGCTGGACATTTCACCGTCAACGCTCCGACGGTACCGCGCGCAAGGCCAAGCACCCAGAGCCATCCATCTGGCGCTGTTCTGGGAATCGACCTGGGGCATTCAGTACGTCGAGTCAATCTCAAACCTACGCACCTCCACATACTTCGCCCAGGCACAAGCGCAAGAGCGCCGAAACAAAAGGCTTATAGGTCAAATTGCGCTACTTGAAGCCGAGTTAGCCAGGTCAAACACCGGGCCGTCCAATCTACCGGTTTTCCAAATTGGCTAACAACCGATACGAAATTGCCGGTCACGCGTCTTCTTTCTCTCGGCCCTAACGTAATCAAGCTGATCCATTCCGCACGCCTTGACACGACATTCAGCGTCGAGAACCCTAATTCGCTCCTCCAAAATTCTGCACTCACCGGGCACTGATGACGAAGGTCGAGTAGCGACTGGTACAACTTGCTCAGCAGCAATCGCATAAGCCTTGTCTCTCTGCTGCCTAGCTAAAGCAACTTGACTTTCCCATGGAATATTTGCTGGTACTCGCGCTATGCGATCTATAAAGCGGCCATTGACCGAGCACGGAACGCTCTCCCAAGTCAGGCGATCATGAATATCTTTGCAGAGGTAAATCTCTCTTGTTGTCGGTGTATCCACTCGCGGAGTGCTTTGCTGCGCGATCTGACGCCCTCCCTCGCATGGAGAATTGCTGTAGGTATTCCCACACCTATAAATCTGCCCAGTAGCTTCAGGTTTCGGAAACTCCGGAGTCCCTGGCTTAGGAGCTACCGCAGTTGCAGGCTCCGTTGGTTTCAAAACAGACGGCGGCGGAGCCCGCTGGTGGACAGCTGTGGGTGGAAAACCCTTGATAAAACGAATGATTTCAAAGTGGTACCTGTATGCGATTACACCAATGAATAGCACTATCGCAGTGACAATGAGCTTTCCCATAAAGCCCATTTCATTACGACCACTCGAAAACGGGCTATCACTTGGATCCCTTCTAGCGCTCAGATTTTGGTCATAGCGCTCTCTCCAATAATCTCTATCTTGTATTCCCATAATTCCCCCTCAATGGGAATCATAGGCCAGAGCGCCTACGGCGGTTGTTTTTCAAGCGAGAGTGGCGACCGGCATTTTTTGGTGAATTGCACGCCCTCCATCACACACCATACTTTGCCAGCGGTGCCGCGATCGCGTGCTTCAATTGCGCCGGGTATTGCCTGATCAGCGGGTGAACCTCAGGGGCGCGGCCCCCGATACCCCCTTACAGCGCTCCGGTCTGGGCCAAGCGCGCCGTTGTCAGGCTTTTCAGTTGGGCCATCTGGTTCAGTAGAACATCAGTCCATCATGTTGTTCGCACACGCTATCGGATGAGCACGAATCTTGCTTAACTGACTTGTAGCCGTTTTTGCAATGAAGCAGATTCGGCTGTATCAAGACAACGACGTCTACGTCAGGCATAGGCCGCTATTGTGGGTAATGCCTGCGTAGACGTTTTCTTTTGTAGGGACAGAAAGCAATGACGGGCTTCCGAAACTTTTTACAAGCTGGGCATGCACCAACCTTGGGCGCATCATTCTTCTATTTCGCCTGCTCATGCGGCATTTGGGTCATCAATGGTGCAATGGCCCCTTTTCTCAGCGAGAGCTTTAATCTGACACCGGCGCAGAAGGGCCTGATGCTATCCATCCCAATCTTCGCGGGGTCGCTGATGCGCTTTCCGCTGGGGTTGCTGGCTCAGTACATCGGTAGAAAGAATGCCACCCTGGTTGAGATGGTGGGCATCGCCATCGCAATGTTGTACGGCTACTTCGCCGTTGACTCCTTTGGTGATCTGCTGGCCATGGGCGTTTTGCTAGGCATTGCTGGTGCCAGCTTCGGCGTAGCTCTTTCACTCGGTTCAGGCTCATTTCCACCGCGCTACAAGGGACTAGCAATGGGACTAGTTGGTGCCGGCAACATCGGAACGGCCTTTGCCGCACTGCTGGCACCGCAGTTGGCACAGGCCTTTGGCTGGCAGGCCGTATACGGCTTTGCGGCTCTAGGTATTCTGGTGCCTATGGTCGTAATGATTGTGTTTGCCCGAGAACCCGCAGACCGTGATGCACATGCCACTCTGCGCGACCATGTTGCCTGCCTTTTCGAGAAGGACGGCTGGGCCTTCAGCCTAATTTATGCCGTCACCTTTGGCGGCTTCATTGGCTTAGCCACTTTTCTGCCAAGCTACTTTTATGACCAATTCGGTGTGAGCAAAGTTGAAGCTGGGCAGTTGACCATGCTGGCTGCGTTTATGGGTGCGACTACGCGCATTTTTGGCGGCTGGCTGTCGGATCACTGGGGCGGAGTGAACACGCTCACAGCAGTGCTGGTCGTCGTCTTCATTAGCTTGCTGCTTTGCGGACTCAGCGGCCACTCCTTAACTCTCACAGTGCTGTTCTTCTTGGTATGTTTTGCCGCCTTGGGAGCTGGCAATGGTGCCTTGTTCCAATTGGTTCCTCTGCGGTGGCCAACAACCACTGCTGTGGCCGGCTCCATGATCGGAGAGTTGGGCGCTTTGGGCGGCGGCTTGATCCCTGCAAGCATGGGTTTGTCGCAACAGCACACCGGCAGTTACTTCACAGGATTCGCTGTGTTTGCCTGCTTTTCACTAGTCATGTTGGTGATGCTGCGCCACATGCAACTGCGCTGGACACGCACCTGGGCGGAGAAAGGCGGTCGCGCACGCACCGTGCCGGCTTGATTCAAAGCTCAGCGTGGCAGGAACAGTAACCAGTAAAGCAGCGCCACATTGAGCACAACGCTGAAGGCGAGCGCTGTCTTCCAACCGAATGCTGGATCGCGCTCAAGGAGTGGACTGGACGCTTGCGGCAATAGTGGCCGCGCAGCTCCGCGCTCTAACGCCAGCAACATTTCTTCGGCCGTCTCGAAGCGCTGTGCAGGATCGCGAACGATCGCCTTAAGAACGATGGCATCCAGCCAGATTGGTACTTGTGGGTTGTGACGACTGGGAGGTATTGGGTCACGCCAGTAGCGCCCTCTCTGGTAAGCGATAACCTCACCATAAGGCAGACGTCCACTTGTCAATAGCTGGTACAGCGTCACGCCCAAAGCGAACAGGTCGCTGCCCGCACTTGCTGGCACTGGCGGATCGTCCCACTGCTCGGGGTTCATGTAGCTAGCAGTACCCGCATGTAAGGCACGCAGTTCGGGAGGCTCTCGGCCAGTCAGCGCAACGCCAAGGTCGAGCAGACGCAACACCCCATCAACACCGCAGTGAAGGTTCGCGGGCTTGACGTCGCGGTGGATAACACCCTGTCGGTGCAGGTAACCCAGCACACGCGCGGCCTGCTGACCTATGGCAAGCACCTGGTCTACACCAGGCTGATGTCGTCGCTCCAGCCACTGAGAAAGCGTCTCGCCCTCCACCCATTCGTACAAAAGATAGAAAGCTGATGGCAGATCTACCGGCGCAGCATGCAGCCGAACCAGATGTCGGGCTGCCGCTCCGGTCTGCAGATGGCCGGCCACCCATGCTTCATGGGCCAGAGCAGCCCATTCCTGGCGGTCATGGGCACGCTGTGTGTGCAGCGTTTTGAGCGCATGGCGCTGGCCGCTGCGCTCATCCAGCACTCGGTACACGCGGTAAATGCCACTGTCGGCCACTAAAGCCTCCACACGCAGCCCATCCACCAGACTGCCGGGCCTGAGCAGAGGCAACGGCGGCAGGGACTGTGCGCGACGCATAGTGTTGTCCAGGGTTGCTTCCTTCACGCCCAGCACGCGAACGACCACGGCTGTGAGATTGTCGCGGCTGCCGTTGCGCCACGCGGCATCAGCCAAGCGTTCGGCCAGGGACTGTGCACCGCCCTCGCCCGCCCACTGGGCAAACTCGCGCGGCTTGACGTCATTGTGTATGCCGTCTGACAGCAGTACAAAAATGTCGCCGGGAACCACTTCTCCTTGCCGATAGTCAATGCTGACCCTATCCTCCAGGCCGATGGCGCGCGCCAGGCGGTGCGCGAAGTCCACGCCGCCCATCACATGGTCCTCCGTCAGCTGCTCGATCTGCCCTTGTCGCAACAGGTAGGCACGGGTATCGCCTACATGGGCCAGCGTGAAACTCTGCCCACGTAGAACCAGAGCTGTCAGCGTGGTCAGACCATAGGCCGGCTGACGTCGCCGATTGATGCCATAGAGCCAAGCGTTCTGTGCACCCACGATGCGGTCCAGCGCCACGGTGGGCTCCCAGGTGGCCGGCGTGCAAAAGAAGTCGCGTGCCAAACAGGTTACCGTGGTCTGTGCAGCTTCACGGCCCCAGCCACCCGCACTGACACCATCGGCAACGGCGGCGAGCATGCTGGCGTGGCCAGAACTTTCGTCCTGCAGTTGTACTGCCGCGAAGTCCTCGTTGTCCTGCGCACGGCCGGAGCGTGAGACCCATCCGATATCCAGTTCAAAAGGCATGAGCGAATCCGTAATGGCATTCCTTGCAGTCGCGCCCCACAAGAGTGCCTATCGGTGCGGACACCGCACCGAACTGATGCATCGGTAGATCAGAATCAGCAGCACCTTCGTTTGGAACCACGGCACTGCCAAGCTCCATGAGCAAGAAAACGATTGGCATAAAAAATGCTTTATTCATAGCAACGGTCTGGGCAATGTAGCTCCGACAGTTGAGGACAACGGCGTTTGCGACATACCTGGCCAAAGGTGGCTAGGTCATGGCGCAAGCGCCTTTTTGTTTTTTAACCGTGAGAGGGAGCGTAACTCGCTTCACTCCCCTCCGACGAAGGGATATCGCATGCCCCACGCGATTCATAAAACACCACGAAAGCTCATCGTTGTTGGTAACGGCATGGTGGGTCAACGCTATGTCGAAGCTCTAACCGAACAATTTCCCGACCTTTGCGCAGCAGGATGGGAAGTGACGGTACTTGGTGAGGAGCCGCGCCCGGCATACGACCGTGTCCACCTGTCGGAGTTCTTCAGTGGCCGCAGCGCCGACGATCTGTCCCTGGTCCCAGAGGGCTTCTACGACCGCCCGGGCCTGACGCTGCGCCTCAATGCCCGCGTTGCCTCCATCGAGCGGCGCGATCGTACGCTGCAACTGACCAATGGTGAAGTACTGGCCTTCGACAAGCTGGTGCTTGCAACGGGCTCCTCACCCTTTGTACCAGGTGTGCCGGGACGCGACCGCCCTCACTGCTTTGTCTACCGAACCATCGAGGACCTCGAAGCCATGCAGGCCTCGGGGGCCAAGTCCCAAAGCGGCGTAGTGGTGGGCGGCGGGCTGCTGGGGCTGGAATGTGCCAAGGCCTTGCGCGACATGGGGCTGCAAACCCATGTCGTGGAGTTCGCACCACGCCTGATGATGGTCCAAGTGGACGAAGGCGGCGGTCGCGTGCTGCGCACCAAGATCGAATCGCTGGGCGTGCAGGCTCACACCAGCCGCAACACTGTTGAGATCACCGATGGCGCCACGGCGCGCCATCGCATGGTGTTCGCCGATGGAACTTATCTCGAAACCGACATGATCGTGTTCTCGGCCGGCATCCGGCCGCGCGACGAACTGGCACGTCAATGCATGTTGGCCATCGGTCCGCGCGGAGGCATGGTCATTGACGACCACTGTCGCACCAGCGATCACGACATCTATGCCATCGGTGAATGCGCGGCCTGGAATGAGCAGGTCTTCGGTTTGGTCGCGCCAGGCTACGATATGGCCCGCGTTGCCGCAGCTCACTTGGCAGGACAGGCCGATGCCGCGTTCACGGGCGCCGACATGAGCACCAAACTCAAGCTCATGGGTGTGGACGTAGCCAGCATCGGGGACGCACTTGGCAAGACGCCGGGTAGTCGCAGCTTTAACTACACCGACGAGCTGCAGCAGATCTATAAGAAAATCGTTGTCAGCGAAGACGGCAAGCGCCTGCTGGGCGCCGTGCTGGTGGGGGATGCCGCAGAGTACGGCACGCTTCTGCAGATGGCGCTCAACAATATGGAGTTGCCCGATGCACCCGGCCAGCTCATCCTGCCAACCAGCGACGGCGCGGCCAAACCAGGCCTCGGCGTGGACGCCCTGCCTGACGCTGCGGTACTGTGCTCGTGTAACAACGTCAGCAAGGGGCAGTTGTGTTCAGCTATCGCTGGCGGTGTGCAAACCATCAGCGAACTTAAATCCTGCACCAAGGCGGGGACCTCCTGCGGCGGCTGCGTGCCGCTGGTTACCCAGGTACTCAAGGCCGAGCTCAAGCGCCAAGGCGTAGCTGTCAACAACCACCTTTGCGAGCATTTTCCGCACTCGCGCCAGGAGCTTTATCACCTGGTGCGCGTTGGCGAAATCCGAACCTTCGCGCAATTGCTGCAGCAACATGGCAAAGGTCATGGCTGCGACATCTGCAAGCCCACTGTGGCCAACATCCTGGCCAGTTGCTGGAACGACTTCGTTCTCGACCACAACGGTGCGCCGCTGCAGGATAGCAACGACTACTTCCTGGGCAATATCCAGAAGGACGGCACTTATTCCATCGTCCCACGCGTGCCCGCAGGTGAGATCACGCCTGACCAACTGATCGTGATTGGTAAGGTCGCCAAGGACTACGGTCTCTATACCAAGATCACGGGCGGCCAACGCATCGATCTGTTCGGAGCCCAAGTCCACGAACTGCCGCTGATCTGGCGTGAGCTGGTGGATGCAGGCTTTGAATCGGGCCATGCTTATGGCAAGTCGCTGCGTACGGTCAAGAGCTGCGTGGGGTCCACCTGGTGTCGCTATGGCGTGGACGACAGCGTTGGCCTGGCCATCGAGCTGGAGAACCGCTACAAGGGCCTTCGCTCGCCACACAAAATCAAGTTCGGCGTTTCCGGCTGCACACGCGAATGCGCCGAAGCACAGGGCAAGGACGTGGGGGTGATCGCCACAGAAAAAGGCTGGAACCTCTATGTCTGCGGCAATGGCGGCATGAAACCACGCCACGCCGAGCTGCTGGCAGCTGACCTTTCCAAGGATCAGTTGGTACGTCTGATCGACCGCTTCCTGATGTTCTACATCCGTACCGCTGATCGGCTGCAGCGCACCAGCACCTGGTGCGACAACCTCGAAGGCGGCCTGGACTACCTCAGGGCCGTTGTGGTCGACGACAGTCTGGGTCTTGCCTCCGAGCTGGAGGCGCAAATGGCCCATGTCGTGGGCACCTACGCTTGTGAATGGAAAAAGGCCGTGGACGACCCCGCCGTCGTCCGGCGCCTGCGTACCTTCGTCAACAGCGACGCAGGCGACGACAACGTTGTCTTCGTTCAGGAGCGCGGCCAGATCCGACCCGCTACCCAAGCCGAAAAGCACTCACGCCTCAAAGGCATCCCGGTGTTGGTCGAAGCCAGCGTTTGACCCTCTAAGGAGCACCTCATGAACGATACCGCCATTGCGCCAGAACCCACGCGCACCGCCGCACCCACGAGCTCAGCCGCCAACAAGAGCGCAGCCTCTGCTGCCATCTGGCACCGCATCTGCCCTTTCGACGACATCTGGCCCGACACGGGCGTTTGCGCTCTCATCGGGCGTCTTCAGGTGGCCGTCTTTCGGCTGACCGACGGCAGCCTCTACGCCATAGGGAACCATGATCCCCACAGTGGTGCCAACGTACTCTCTCGCGGCATCGTTGGCGACCTGGGCGGCGAACCTGTCGTCGCCTCGCCCATCTACAAGCACCACTATCTGCTGCGCACCGGCGCCTGCGTGGAAGAACCGGACACCATCTTGCCGGTCTACTCCATCGAGCTGCGCGACGGCATCGTCTGGCTCAAGGGCTGAGTGCACATGGCCACCGAAGTCTCCTCTGTGTGCCCATACTGCGGCGTTGGCTGCGGTATGAATCTGCACGTGGACCAGGGTAAGGTGATCAAGGTCATCGGCATCAAAAGCCACCCGACCAACTTCGGCCGCCTGTGCACCAAGGACTCCAGCAGCTCGCAGACTTTGAGGGAGTCTGGCCGGATGGAGACCGCATTTGCGCGCATTGACCGTCAGCGCGATCCTGTGCAGGTCAAAATGGACGAGGCCGTTACGAAAACTGCCCAGCGCCTCAAGACCATCCTTGACACTCATGGCCCCGATGCTATTTCGTTGTACGTATCGGGCCAGATGTCCCCGGTTCCTACAAGGATTTCGATCAAGCCGATGTCTTTTTCGTGATCGGCGCCAATATGGCCGATTGCCACCCCATCCTGTTCCTGCGCATTAATCGGCAAAGCCGGGGCCTGGATGAGCTGCTGGACCATGGGGCTGAACCAGAGCGCGCACGGCACCTGGAACACCAATGCCATCTGTAACTTGCACCTCGCTACCGGTGCGATCTGCAAGCCGGGTAGCGGTCCGTTCTCGCTGACAGGCCAGCCCAACGCAAATGGGGGGACGCGAGATGGGCTATATGGGCCCTGGCCTACCTGGCCAACGGGCAGTGCTGGTGGAAGCTGAGCGCCACTTCGTCGAAGATGTGTGGGACGTACCACGTCACCGTTTCGGCTTTCAGCGGGCTTGTAACGGTAAGTGCTGGATGACGAGCAGTGAGCGGCGTTCGCTGAGTCCACCGCCCATCCTCGCGCCGTGCAGGTGCGCTCACCACTTTTTTCTCAAGGCTTCTTTCGTCACCTCGTTCTCCAACATGGACTCGGCCAGCAGCCGCTTGATACGGGCGTTTTCAAGCTCTAGCTCCTTGAGCTGTTTCGCGTCCGAGACGCTCATGCAGAAACCGTGCCGGCGGCGCAGCTCTGCCACTGGCAGTCCAGACTCCGCTTCTCGCAGGAAGCCAATGATCTGTTCTTCTGTAAATCTCTTTTTCACGTCCAATCTCCTGTCTTCGGGATTGGACTCCAGAGTCAGACGCTACTCAAATCCGGGGGGACGTCGCTCAGCGAGCTGCTCTTGAAGGCATGACTGTAAAAACGTACAAGAAATTACTTCACCCGCCTGCAACTCAGAACCTGCTGGCAAAATAGTGCCTATGCGATTCCTCCACACGATGTTGCGCGTTGGCAATCTCCAGCGCTCTATTGATTTCTACACCAACGTCATCGGCATGCAACTGCTGCGCACGTCCGAGAACCCCGAGTACAAGTACTCGTTGGCCTTTCTTGGCTTCGAAGGTGGTAACCCGGGTCAGGCGGAAATTGAGCTGACTTACAACTGGGGAACCGAGAACTATGACATGGGCACGGCTTACGGTCATATTGCTCTGGGTGTGCCCGATGCCTATGCCGCCTGCGAGAAGATCAAGGCTGCCGGCGGTAATGTGACCCGTGAGGCTGGCCCCGTCAAAGGCGGTAGTACCGTCATTGCTTTTGTGACGGATCCTGATGGCTACAAAATCGAATTAATACAAAAAAATTTAAACGATTACAGCGAAGAACGCCACTCAGACGCCAAAAAAATCGATCCGCTGCGTAGCGCGTAGCAGGTGAGCAATAAAAAAGCCTACGCGAGTAGGCTTTTTTCTATCCAGTGATGGAAGGCCTGCAACGCCCGCGACCATATGCGATTTTTCGAGAATCACCTGGATTCCGCCTGACCGAGGAACTGTCACTGGCTTGCGTCACCAACGGCCAGGAAATCGTTGACTGCACGCGCGAGATCGAACAAGACGAGACGCACGTCTACAGCATTGCGAAATACATGCAGCTGTTTGTCTTCAGAGTCATCGGCAATGGATGTTGTCTCTACCTATTGGGCCGTTGGCATGGCGAATTCCGCGCCTTTGCCAATGCTCTCGGGCCAACGCTGCATGACGGATTTCTGTTTGGTGTAGAAGCGCACCCCCTCCTCCCCATAGGCATGCATATCGCCAAACAGGCTCTTCTTCCACCCACCAAAGCCGTGCCAGGCCATGGGCACCGGAATGGGTACGTTGATACCTACCATGCCAACCTGGATATGCCGCGTGAATTCCCGAGCCACATTGCCATCGCGGGTGAAACATGCAACGCCATTGCCAAACTCATGCTTGTTGACGAGTTGCACTGCGGCGGAGAAATCAGCGACTCGAACACATGACAGCACGGGGCCGAAGATCTCTTCCCGGTAGATGCTCATTTCCGGCGTAACCTGGTCGAACAACGTGCCCCCCATCCAAAAGCCGTTGGCGCACCCCTCTCCGGCAGCAGCGCCCAGGAAGGTACGGCCATCAACGAGCAGTTGTGCCCCCTCCTTAACGCCCTGCTCGATATAGCTGCTGATACGCGCATGCGCCACAGGAGTCACGATGGGGCCCATCTCTGCCGCCAAATTGGTGCCATTGAGCACTTTCAATGCTCTGGTTCGTTCCACCAATCTGGGCATGAGCTTGTCGGCGACGTCGCCTACGAGGACTGCGACAGAGATGGCCATGCAGCGCTCCCCCGCTGAACCATAGCCCGCACCGATCAGTGCATCCACGGCCTGGTCGATATCGGCATCCGGCATCACCACCATATGGTTTTTGGCACCTCCCAGCGCCTGCACGCGCTTGCCATGGCGCGCACCGGTTTCATAGATGTAGTTGGCGATCGGGGTAGAGCCGACAAAGCTCAGCGCCTTCACTTCAGGGTGTTCCAGCAGCGCTTCTACAACCTCTTTGTCTCCTTGCACAACGTTGAACACGCCGTCGGGCAAGCCCGACTGTTTCAACAGATCGGCTATGAACAAACTCGGGCTGGGGTCAATGGGGCTAGGCTTGAGCACGAAGCAATTGCCGGCGGCAATGGCCACGGGAAACATCCACATGGGCACCATGACGGGAAAATTGAAAGGTGTCACACCAGCGACGACGCCAAGTGGCTGGCGCAGAGTCCAGTTATCAATACCGGTACTGACTTGATCGGTAAAGTCGCCTTTGAGGAGTTGGGGAATTCCACATGAGAACTCGACGATATCGATGCCCCGTGCCACCTCGCCTTGAGCATCAGTAAAAACCTTGCCATGCTCGGCCGTGATGAGTGCGGCGAGTTCGTCCTTATTGCGATTGAGCAGTTCCAGGAACTTGAACAGTACGCGCGCGCGACGTATGGGCGGGGTGTCCGCCCATCGCGGAAATGCAGACTGCGCAGCAGCAACGGCAGCCTCCACGTCCTGAGCCGTACCCAGACGCACCTGGCGGCTAACGGCGCCGGTGGCGGGGTTGTAGATGGGTTGCTTACGCGTGCCGTTGCCAGAGATGTGAGCGCCGCCTATGTAGTGGGCGACTTCCGTTCTGTTACTGATGTCAGTCATGGTGAAACTCCTGTTCGGTGGAAAAAGAAACCCGTCGAATAACGAGTGCCTGTGTTCAGAAAGACTCACACGCCAGCGTGCTTTCATTGGCTTCGATGACGATGTCGCGCAAGCCGAAAGGATGCGGATGGTGTAAGAGGTGCGATGTGGCGATCTTTGTGCTCAGGAAGGCCGTATCTATCTTCTGGCGCGCCAACATGACCTTGCTGGCAGCAGCGGACACAATGCAAAGCTCATGCTGGCGCTGTTGAGCATTTCCGTGCATGCCGCGCCGATGCTGGGCAGACCTTGGCCGCCAAAGGCGGGGGGCTGCAACCCTCTTCCATCAACCGTAGGTAAGCCCATTTGAAGCCGGGCAAGGTGCTCACCGAGCCATCGGCCAAGGCAGCGGGGCTTTGTCCCCCAGCTGCATTCAGCGGCGCGATCACTATCTGGGTGAATTTGGCGCAGGCTTGGGCCGTCTCCGGCATGACTTCTTCCAGCCTCTGCAGTCGCGCGGTTGCGTCTAGCCCAGCAAGTTCCTTCATGCAAAACAGCATGTCGTCAATGGGGGCTTGGTAAGTCATGTCCTTGCTTATCTTCCGTACGTTCAATGAGATACAGAGGCAATGCCTACGGCAGTTTCCGCGCGCACCTCCTGCGCAGGAAACCCAGCTTTGTCCTGCGCGGCGCGCGGCGAGCGGTCCATGAGGGATACCACGACGATCACCACGAATGCCAACGGCATCGAAATCAGTGTGGGGTAGTCATAGGGAAATACCGGCGAGGCGAAATGGAAGATGCGCACCCATACCGCAGGCGAGAGCACTACCAAAGCAAGAGCTACGCTCAGCCCTACCAGGCCGCCGGCCAAGGCACCACGGGTCGTCAGGCTGCGCCAGTACATCGACATGAGCAACACTGGAAAGTTGGCGGATGCAGCGATGCTGAAGGCAAGGGCCACCAGGAAAGCCACGTTCTGATCTCGAAAGAGCAGACCGAGCACGATGGCTACCATGCCGATGCCAATGGAGGCCAGACGGTTCACGCGCATGGCCTCACTGGGGGAAACATGGTCGTTCTTGTAGACCTTTGCATACAGGTCATGCGCAATAGCGGAGGCACCGGCCAGCGTCAATCCACTGACCACCGCGAGAATGGTGGCGAACGATACGGCAGCCAGCAGGCCGAACAGCAAGTTGCCGCCCAGCGCGGTCGCCAGGTGCATGATGGGCATATTTGAGCCACCCAGCACAGGGCCGCCCACCTTGCCGTCCACGTAGAATGCGGGGTAGTTCGGCAGGATGGCCATTGCACTGAGACCCAGAAAGCAGATGATCACAAAGAACGCGCCCATCAAGCCTGTGGCGACGAAAACCGATTTGCGGGCCGCGCGCGCATTGGGCACGGTGAAGAAACGCATCATGATGTGAGGCAGGCCCGCAATGCCAAAGACTAGGGAGACGGCCAGTGACAAGCCGGAGATCGGATTCGCCATGAGCTTCCAGGGCCCTTTCATCGCTTCGCCAGCCTGATGGTTGTTGGCAGCAGCCGCCAATAAGGACGAGAAGTCGAAATTAAAGTAGCGCAAAGCAAGCACCATCAGCACGATGCCGTTGCCCAGCATCAGCACGGCCTTGATGATCTGCACCCAGGTCGTTGCAACCATGCCGCCGACCACGACATACACCATCATCAGCAGACCAACGGCAATGACGGCATAGGTGTAGTCGATGCCAAACAGTAGCTGCACCAACTGTCCGGCGCCAACCATCTGCACAATGAGGTAGAACAGCACCACGGTCAGCGAACTGATCGCGGTGAAGATGCGCGTACTGCGCTCATCCAAGCGGTAGGAAACGATGTCGCTCAGCGTATAGCGCCCCAGGTTGCGCAGGCGCTCAGCAATCAGAAACATGATCATGGGCCAGCCCATGAAGGCACACACCGCGTAGATCAGCGAGTCGAAGCCGTTGGAGAATGCCAAACTGGAGATACCCAGCAATGTGGCTGCAGACATGTAGTCGCCCACGATTGCCATTCCATTCTGGGTCCCAGTGATACCGCCACCTGCAGTGTAAAAATCCGAGGTGGAACGCGTGCGGTTTGATGCCCAGTAGGTGATGCCTAGCGTGATGGCGACAAAACCAGCGAAGATCAGGATGGCCTGCGTGTTCATGTTTGCAACCCCGACAGCAGCCGCGTGCACTGAGCGTCGAAGCGTGTATTAGCAATGTGGATATAAATGCCCGTTAGCCCCCATGACAACGCGATCAGCCCGGTGGCGCATGCCACGCCGCTGGTAAGCGTTCCCTCGCGGTTCAAAGGCACGGCCAGACTGGCAGGCGACATCACTGCAGCCAGAATGAAGGCCATACACAGTCCCAGGCATACGCTGGCAAAGGCAAATGCCACGCGGCGGCGCTGGGTTTTGAGTTGTTCGTAGCCAGGGTGGCCGGGCAGCCGCCGGCATATTTCTTCATTCGATAGCATGCTTGTCTCCGTTGTTGTTGCGGGTTGGCAGGCGACCAGAATCAGTGGCCCAGTTGCACCTTGTGCGCCCTCTTGTTGACGAACTCGCCCAGGCGCTGCTGTACGTCATGCCCCTGCTGGATCATGGCCATGACCAGCCCTTCGGTGAACAAACCATCCGTGGCCGACATGTCCGCAATGCGGTTGATGGCACTGACGATGGCGTAGTTGGATAGCGCCGCGTTGCCAGCGATCTTTTTCGCCAGGGAAAGTGCCAATTCAGAGGCTGGTGTATCGCCCTTGGCGGAGTCGCAGACGTAGTGGGCCAGACCGAGTTGACGGCCTTCCTGCGCATCGATAACCCGGCCCGTGAGCATCATCTCAACCATGCGGGGGGCGGAGATGATGCGCGCCGTGCGCACAGTGGCACCGCCGCCAGTGAAGATGCCACGTGTTCCCTCGGGCAACGCGAAGAAGGTGCCACTGTCGGCCACACGGACATGGGCCGCGCTGGCAAGTTCCAGCCCACCGCCTACTACGGCGCCTTGCAGGCAGGCGACCACAGGGATGCCGCCATGCTGGATCTTGTCGAACGCGCGGTGCCAGCCCTGACACACGCGCATGAATTCAACGCCGCTGCGCTCCTTGTCATGGTGCTCCTTCAAATCGAGCCCGGCACAGAAATGCTCACCCTTGGCCATTAGAAGGACGACGCGGATGTGGCTGGGAATAGCCGAAAAATAGGCATCGATGGCCGTAATCGCTTCCTCGTTCAGCGCATTGCGCTTGTGCTCCATGTTCAGGGTAACGATGCCGACGTCGTCCTGCTCGGACGTCAGCAAAAGAGGGGTAGACATAGAAAGAACTCCTTGCAAGCGGTGAAATGGGTAACGAATGGGGATAGGGACGGATCACGTCGCCAGCGCACGCAGCGCTGTTTTCTGAATCTTTCCGGTGGCCGTCATCGGCATGTGATCTATGAACACCACCCTGTCGGGAATGGACCACTTCGCCACACGCCCTTGGTAGCGCGCAAGAATCCGTTCAGCCGATCGCTCCGC
This sequence comes from Comamonas sp. E6, assembly GCF_001010305.1. Lineage (NCBI taxonomy): Bacteria > Pseudomonadati > Pseudomonadota > Betaproteobacteria > Burkholderiales > Comamonadaceae > Comamonas > Comamonas sp. E6. Next base: position 307,794 of record NZ_BBXH01000008.1, on the reverse strand, counting down.
GCCCGCCTTCGGCACGACGAACAGCACCGGGCGTTCACCCCACTTTTCGTTGGCCTCGGCGATGCAGGCTGCCAACTCGACACCGGACTCTTCCATCGCGATGTTTTCAATCTCTATGGATGAGATCCACTCTCCGCCTGACTTGATGACATCCTTGCGGCGATCCGTGATGCGCATGTAGCCGTCCGCATCCATGCTGCCGACGTCTCCCGTACAGAACCATCCGTCTTCGATCGCGGGCTCAGTCTTGCCGTAGTAGCGAGAGATGACCCAGTTGCCCTGAACCATCAGGTGCCCAGTTGAAACTCCATCGTGGGGCAATCGATTGCCAGCATCGTCCACCACCTTGAATCTCGCACCAAACAAGGGCCGCCCTTGCGACGCCAGCACCTGCAGGGCTTCGTCGCCAGACAGCGACGCATGCTGGGGAAGCAATTGGCACACCGTTCCTAGAGGGGACACCTCCGTCATACCCCAGGCGTGGCGCACCGTGACATTACGGGCACCAAAAGCCGCAATCATGTGAGGCGGGCATGCCGCGCCACCGATGAGGATGCGCTGGAGCGTGCTGAAGGCTAGTCCGTGGTTTTCGGCATGGTCCAACACGCCTTTCCATACAGTTGGAACGCCGGCCGACAACGTCACCCCTGCTCGCTCGCACAGAGCGTACAGGCGCTCCCCCTGCATGTTCGATCCCGGCAAGACAATCTTGGCCCCGGACATCAAGGCTGAATACGGCAAACCCCAAGCATTGACATGAAACATGGGCACCAATGGCATCACGGCATCTCTGGCCGAGATGGCGACGGCGTTGGGATGGCTGGACGCGTAGGCGTGCAGCACAGTTGATCGATGGGAGTACAGGGCCCCCTTTGGCGCTCCAGTGGTGCCGGACGTGTAGCACAGCCCACACGCGGTATTTTCATCAAAGACCGGCCATTCAAAGCCACGGGTGTCGTTGCCAAGCCAGGAGCCGTAGTTGTCCCCAGCGCTTCCTCCACCTGCACCTTCGCTCAACAGCACCCAATGCGCCACTGACGGGCACTGAGGGCGCAAGAAATCGACCAGCTCTGTGAATTGCGCGTCGTAGAACAGAACGCTGTCCTGCGCATCATTGATGATGAAGGTGATTTGCTCACGACTCAGCCGCGGATTAACCGTGTGGCAAATCACGCCGATACCAGCCGTGGCATAGTAGATTTCCAGATGGCGATAGGTATTCCATGCCAATGTCGCCACCCTCTGACCTGGCTGCACTTCATGTCGCGTCATACCGATGGCCAGATCCATCACTCTTTCACCGAATTCACGGTACGAGTACGTGTGCAACCCACCATCGTCAAGTGCCGTTAAAATCTGCTGATCTCCGCTATTTTCAAGGGCATACGTTAGGATTGAACTGATAAGCAGCGGCATGCGCATCATGTTTCCAAGCCGTTCCATGTCGTTGTCTCCTTTTCCTTTATTCAGAGAATAGGTACAAGGCGCTCCCCATCCAATTGCCAATGGCGACTTGAAACATGCAAAAAGTGACAATCGCACCAGATCCCCTGGAATGGCCTCAAACGGATGCAGAGGATGGCAGAAGTACCTCGACGGCAACTGTTTCACTCGATTTGGTGCAGGATCTGCTGCAAAGCCTGCGGGCGCTTTGCTCTGAACAAGCTTTGGATCGCTGCCTGAAAGAGGCTGGAATCGTCAAGGAATTCATCAGTCACCCTGGCGCTCGGCTCACACACGATCAGCTCGTTGGGCTTTATCAGAAAAGCGCAGGCGCAACGGGCGATGAAATGATGGGTTTATGGAGCCGCCCCATACGAACCGGCTCCCTGAAATACATCATCCGGGTGCTCATGGATGCGCCCACAATCGATGTGGCGCTATATCGCTTCACACAGTTCTGGAACCTGCTGCTGGACGACTATCGCTTGAATTTTGGACAAGCTGAAACCACACTGCGCCTGGACCTGATCCCCCGTTCACCCGAGGCGAGGGTGAACCGCTTCGGCCACGCACTGATGTTGAAGCTCACGCACGGCATCGTTTCATGGCTCGTCGGCCGGGAGGTTCCTGTTTACAGCGTGGGGCTCGCATTTCCGCGTCCCTCCTTTGCCGCCGACTATCCGATCCTGTTCCCGGCCCCCATTGATTTCGATGGCAAGCACTCGCAGATCACCTTTGGTGCCGAGCTAGGGAAAATTCGGCCCGTACGCAGTGCAGCTGACGTACGGACCTTTCTTGCACGAGCACCCCGCGATTGGATATTCACCTCCTACCACGAACACGCTATACGGCTAAAAGTGCGCGAGTTGTTGCACGCAGATCTGGGAAGAACGCTGGACGACGTTTCAAGCCGACTGCACATGTCCTCGCGAACATTGATCCGCAAATTGCAAGAGGAAGGTCTGTCCTTCCAGGGCATCAAGGATGAACTGCGCAGGGACTTGGCCATCCTGAACCTTGTACGTAACGACGTTTCTCTGGCTGAGATCTCCTATGCCCTGGGCTTCAGCACTCCTGCTGTTTTTCACCGTGCCTTTCGTCACTGGACGGGTATGACTCCGGGCACATACCGGACTGCGCAGCGAAGCATCTCCCAAATAACCAAGCCATGACGTCAGTCATGCAGCCTGAAGCCCGCCACTGCGTACCGTTGTGGCCTGTTGCCCCAACCGCTGTTAGAGAGCAGGCTTCTACAGTGTGAATCTCATGTCCGCACTGACCGTCAGTTACCAGGCGATGGACGATGGTCCCGACCGTATTGGCGGCAATGTCCTTGACGATCTGCGCCAGTTCCTGATTTTTCAGGCTTGAATTGACTACCCATCGTCCAAACATGGGTGTTCAGTCATTGGCTGGCATTCCAGACTCGGTACTCCAACACCAATCAGGAGACTGGCAATGAGTGACTCGGTTCTGGAGCAACTTCAGCAGCGTTTGCAGCATCTTGAGGATATTCAGTCGATACAGGCTTTGAAGGCCCGGTACTTGCGAGCCTGCGATCAGAAGCAGCCGAATGCCATGCGTGAGTGCTTTGTGGAACATGGCGCAGTTATCGAGGCCGATGGTTTTCCGGCTTTTACGGATCGCGAAGAATGGGTTGAAACCTTCACCAGGCTGGCGGTTGCCAACCCGTCCATCCAGGACATGCACCACGGCCACAACCCTCAGATCAGCTTCACGGGAGCTGATAGTGCAAAAGGCTTGTGGGATCTGGAGTTCTGCCAGGTCAATGTCAAGGAACGCACCATCGTCAATCTCTCAGGTCAGTACAGTGATGAGTACGAGCGCATCAACGGGTGCTGGCAGATCCGTACCATGCGCTTTGCGCGGGGATCATTTGTCATGCGCCAGGTCGATGCAGGCGGCATTGAAAGAGTCATTGCCCTGGGCAAGCCTCCGGCAGCTGGATTCATTGAAAACAACTGATCCTTGCTCTGTTGCAAACAGCAAAAAGCCCGATACAGCCAATGCCATATCGGGCTTTGTGCAAGAGAACTGGGTTTATCAGTTAGCCAGAATCACTTCCACACGGCGAGCTTCGGCATTGGAGCCGTCGGCCTGAGATTGCTCGGGCTTCTTCAGCTCGACCTTGTCTTCTGCCACGCCCAGTGCCACCAGGGCGGCCTGGACGGCTTGCGCACGTTGCTTGGCCAGCTCCGCGTTGATTTCAGCACTGCCGGTTGCATCATGGAAACCGGAGATCATGGCGCGCTTGCCTTCGGCCACGCCCTTGACCACATCGCTCAGCGCTTCGTTGGCGCCAGCGGCCACTTCCGCCTTGCCCGAGACAAAGTAGAACTTGACCACACCGTTTTCCACGATCACGCGGGCAGTTTCTTCAACCACCACCACAGGCACGTTGGTCGCGCTGGGTGCGGACACTGCTGCTTCGGCCTTGGGAGCATGGGAAATGCCGCGCTTGTAGACGACGGTGCCGACGACGGTGGAGACAACCAGAGCGATCAGGGCAAACAGAAAACCCAGGGCAAAGCGTTGTTGGCTATCGTCGTCAGAGCTGTTGAAGGACATGAATGAAATCTCCGTATTTGCGGGTGATTATGAAATTACGAAACCTGTATTCATGACACTTTGCAGCCCGGCTACATGCTTCAGGCTGACAAAGCGACAAAACCACGCATTCTAGAGGTTTGGCGTGAAACGCCCTAACTGCTGCTCTCACAGCAATCGCAAAAAAGATTCAAATTTCAGCCGTTTCACACCGGGAAAGCGTTGCTTTTACGCCTTCGTGTGTGCACAGGTGCACCGACGGCGCGTCCGCGCGTTATATATCAAAGTCAATTCAGCTCTGAATCCGGTTCGAGGAGTTTCCATGTCCGCCCTTCCTTTGTTGAATCATTCCATGCGTGATGCTGACCAGATGCTGGAGCGGGCTCTGGTGCAGTGGGGAGGTGACGAGGATTTGTGGATCTTTGGTTATGGTTCCTTGATCTGGCGCCCCGAATTCGACTTCAGCGAACGCCGCTCGGCCCATGTACATGGCTGGCATCGTGCCCTCAAAATGTGGAGCACCATCAACCGTGGCACGCCCCAGGTTCCAGGCCTGGTGTTTGGCATGCTCTCGGGCGGCAGTTGCCAGGGCATGGCCTTCCGTATTCCGCGCAACCAAGGCGATACCGTCATGCGCAAGCTTTGGCTGCGTGAGATGCCCAATGCCGTCTATGACCCGCGCTGGCTGCCTTGCCGCACCCCGCACGGAGCCGTGAAAGCCCTCGCCTTCACGCTGTCACGCCAAAGCCCGCACCATACCGGCGAGCTGGCGCCGGATGAATACCGGCGCATTTTCTCTCAGGCTCAGGGTATATACGGCACGACCCTGGACTATGCGCAGGCCACTTTTGACGAGCTACAACGGCTTGGCATCGACGACAAGGCGCTCAAGCGCCTGCTGGCCTATGCGGACTTCCAGCAAGCCAGTTGCCCATCTGCTGCTGCTATTTGAAACGTAGCTAACATCGCTCTACTGTATTGGTCTGCAGAGCAAAGAGGCTTGAAATTCTGGCGATCCAGGGCACAATGGCCTTTTGATTTCGGAAAGACTGCCATGTTTCCCAACCGTGTTGCCGCCCTCTTTTCGCGCCCTGCCTGGGCAGGTTTGACGCTTGCAGCAAGCTTGGCCGTGACAGCCTGCTCCACGACCAGCAACACGGCTGCGCCCTCTTCTTCGGAGACGACTCCCGCAGCGACTCTCAGCAAAGGCGTTCAATCGATTGCACGTCTGGAAGCCACCAAGGGCAGCCAGGTAACGGGTACGGTACAGTTCTTTCCGCAGCCCGACGGCAGCGTTCGGGTGCAAGGCGGTGTGGAAGGGCTTGCGCCGAATAGCGAGCACGGCTTTCATGTCCATGAAAAAGGTGACTGCTCCAGCGGCGACGGCTTGAGCGCCGGTGGCCACTTCAACCCTGGACAGCAGGCGCATGGCAAATTCGGCGACAGCAAGGCCCATCACATCGGTGACCTACCCAGCCTTGACGCCGACACCCAGGGCGTGGCAACTATCGATTTTGTGAGCAAGGAGTTCAAATTGGACAGAGGCAGCAGCGGCATTCTGGGTCGATCGCTGATCGTGCACAACGATCCGGATGACTACACGACCCAGCCCACCGGCAATTCAGGCGCACGCCTGGCTTGTGCCGTGATTGAGCGCGGCGCCTAAGCCTGCCATCGCCTGGAAAATGAATAGCGAGCGTGCATTTGAAGGACAAGGCCAGGCAGCCGGAACCGGGGCTTGTCTGATAGACGAACTCGGCAAATTCAAAGGCTACCGCGTCAGGCCCTCCCTCAGAGGCTTCTAGAGAATCAAGAATTGCGCGCCTGCCAGATCCTGCGCGCCTCTTCCAAGGCCTGCACAGTGTCCACATCAAGCACGCAGCCTATGTCATCGCAGTCCCAGCGCCACAGACGCTGATTCTCCGCCGCGTTGCGCACGATGGAGGCTGCGCCCAGATCGCCACTGAGCTCAGCAAGTTCCTGCGCTGCTGCACGACTGAAAGCCACAGGATGGCCCTTCTGGCCCTGATAAAAAGGTTGGATCACACGCAGCTCGCGACTCTCCAGCTGTGCCAGCTGCAAAGCCAGTTGTTGCAGCGTGCTGGCTTGAATCAAGGGCAAATCTGCAGGCAGGACCAGCCAGCCATTGGCGCCGGCTGTGGCCTTGACGGCCGCCGCAATGCTGTCGCCCATGCCGGGATGCGGCCCGTATTCCATATGCCAGGGAAGGCCCGAGGCCTGCACTGCAGCCAGCGTGGTTTGCAGAACGGTTTGCAGGCCCAGCATGGCATGGAGCTTGTGGCTGGAGCCGCCCGATGCGAGAAAACGCTCTCCCCTGCCCGCAGCGAGAACCAGCACACAAGGCTGCTCCGAATCAATCACGGCAGCGGACAAAACTTCTTGATTCATATTGCTGTCGAGCATAACGCCGGCTTTGGCTGCGCGGCACAATGTGGACATGAGCAGCCTATCTTCATCCATTGCCGATCTGCGAAAAAGCTATGAACGCGCAGAGCTGAGCGAATCCGCTTCCAACCAGAATCCCCTGCAGCAGTTCGACCAATGGCTGCAGGAAGCCGTGAGAGCCCAAGTGCCTGAGCCCAATGCCATGACTGTGGCGACCGTGAGCGGCGACCTGCGACCCAGCACGCGTATTGTGCTGATCAAAGGTTACGACGAGCGTGGCATTGTCTGGTACACCAACTACGACAGCCGAAAAGGCCAGCAACTGGCGGGCAATCCATTCGCTGCACTGCAATTTCACTGGGTAGAGCTGGAGCGCGTGGTGCGCATCGAAGGCCGTGTGGAAAAAGTCAGTGCCGAAGAAAGCGATGCCTACTTTGCCAGCCGCCCGCTTGACTCCAGAATTGGGGCCTGGGCCAGTCCGCAAAGCCAGGTCATCAGTGGCCGCGGCGTGCTGGTGGCCAATGCCGCCAAGTACAGCGCGCAGTTTTTGCTCAATCCTCCCCGGCCTCCCCACTGGGGCGGTTTCCGTTTGGTGCCCGAGCGGTGGGAATTCTGGCAGGGACGCAAGAGCCGGCTGCATGACCGCCTGAGCTACCGCCAGGAAGGTCAGCACTGGATTCGTGAACGACTAGCTCCCTGAGTTTTGATGGATCCCTCATTGAAATGGGAGGGCGCAGCGACAGAAAGCGCCCTCTTCGCTGATGACCTTTGGCTTGTGATTAAGTGAATGAATTTATGTCGGTGGTGATAAATAAATCATGTAAGTTACATTAATATCATCAAATGCAAAATATAGACATTTCGGATCTGCAGCCTCCAGACCCATCCACTCTGCCAACAGGAAGTCAGCTGTTTCGCGACTGGCTAGAGCATGAGGGCAACAAGAGTTGGGATGCGCTGGATACTTCTCCTGACGGCAACTATGAAAAGGTCTGGCAGGCCTGGTTGATGCATTTGTCCGGGCAGGCACCGATCTCTGGCAAGGAGCGCCCTGCGCGCAGGCAACGTTCTTCAAAGCCCTGGCATCAGGCAACCGAGCTGGATGTGCAAAGCTTCTTGCAGATACGCGATGGCCAACGTGCGCACCACCACCCCGAGCGCAAGATCAGCCCGGTCACCCGCCGCCGCTACTGGCGGCTGCTGGAGCGCATCTACGATCATGCGATGGAGCACGGCTGGATCAGCGCCAACCCAGCAACCGGTCTCGAGCCGGCTGAACGCCCTCCCTCCGAGGACGGCAAGGGCCATTGTCTGCCTCCCCTGCTCTGGCAGTCACTGCCAAGGCACTTTCCCAGCGCCGACGGCTATCAGGATGCACGCGATCGCGCCATTGTGTTGCTGCTCTACGAGTTGGCTCTGGCCCCCGAGGAAGTGCGCTGCCTACTCTGGAAGAACCTGCTTTCAAGCGCCGATCAGGTCTGGCTTGGCAGCTTGGAGAGCATTGCGAACGGAGAGTCACCCCTGCCTCGCTACCTGCAGATAGAAGGCGGTAGAAATGCTCAGCAACGGCTGCTTGAGTTGCCCGACTCCGTGGCCCAGGCCCTGCAAAGCTGGAGAAGATTCAGCGCCGCACAGCGCGGGCCGTCAGTGATTGACGGCAACCATATCGTTTTCTATTCGCGCCGTGGCGGCGAACTGTCAGTACGCATGCTGTTCCATGTGGCCTCGCAGATCATTCAGCGCGCCCATCAGGCCCAGCCCGAGGACAGTCAGAAATTTCCGCTGCAGCGCGTAGGGCCGCAGGTCTTGCGCAACACGGCCATCGTGCAATGGCTGCGCGCCGGCGTGCCCGAATCGGAAGTGATTGCCAGGATCGGCGTGGACAGCACACGTTCCCTGCGCCATCTGCAGCACTATCTATAGCCACGACATCCGGCCCAGGCCCAAACCTGGGCCGGATGCGGCTTAACTCAGCTGAAGCCGGATCAGAAATCCATTCTCAGACCGACCACCAGATTACGCCCCGTCAACGGGGCTGCACTCTTGATGAACGAGGTTGCTGCGTAGGCCAGACGGTTGGTGAGGTTCTGGCCCTTGACATAGAACTGCCACTGGTTGCCGCCACTCTTCCAGAGGTAGCTCGCGCCCAGGTTCAGCATGCCGTAGCCAGGCGTCTGGGTTTCATACTGGGCCGTGCGGTTCTGGCGCAGCACTTGGGTCCATTCGGCCATGGTGTCCCAGCCGGCCAGACGCGCGTTCACACGCAAGCCGGCACGCAATGCCGGAATGCGTGGCAGCGCAGAGCCGTCTTCCAGACGCGCACGCACGCCGTCGCCAAACACGGTCAGGCTCAACTCGCGACTCAGGCGCTGGCTCAGCTGGGCCTCCCAGCCCGTAAAGCGCGCATTGCCCTGGGTGTATTGCAGCAGCTGCAACCCTTCGTGAGCATCCAGCGTGGCGCCGTAGATATAGCCCTTGATGCGGTAGTGATAGGCATTGAGCTTCCAGGTCGTATCACCGGCCGTCTTGGCCAGGCCCAGGTCCAGCGCCTGCGAGCGCTCGCGCGACAGATTGGGATTGCCGATCTCGTAGGTTGCCGTGGCCATGTGCAGGCCGTTGGCAAACAGCTCTTCGGCCGTGGGCATGCGGCTGCCGCTGGTGAACGAGGCCGATGCGCTATAGCCGGGCTGGAACTTCCAGACCGTGCCCAGCGACGCCGAAGTGGCGCTGTGGCTGCGACGCTCGTTGCTCAGCTCGGCCTCCACGCGTTGGCGGTCGTGGCGCAAGGCTCCCTGAAAGCTCCAATCCTGCCAGCGGTATTCCTCAAGCAGATAGAGGCTGTGGCGCTGGGTATCCGTGGGCTGCACATAGGCCTCTTCGCCCGTGGCGCTGAAGCGGCGCTTGAGGGTTTGCAGACCCAGCGTGCCACGCCAGCCGGCGATGGGTTCATGCTCCATCTCCAGGCGCAGGTCATGGGCCTTGTTTCTGAACTGAGTTGCCACGCTGCCATCCTCGATCTCGTCGTGGCGGTAATTGGTCAGGCCGCCGCGCAGACGCAGTGCGGCGATGCCGGCCGTGGGCTTGCGCCATTCGCCGCGCAGATCCCAGCGCTCGCTGGTCAGATCGACCACGGGCACGCTGCCGCCTTCCTCATGATCATGGTCGTGGTCATGCCCGTCATGGGAGCCGCAATGCAGATGATCGCCATGTGCGTGGCAGCCTTCGAAGCTGTGCTGATGGCCTGGCAAGCCGTACTTGGCCTGCTGCCGCGTGTAGGCCAGACCCAGATAGCCCTGATTACCTACCCACGACAGGCCCACGCTGCCCGTGTTGCCGCGGCTGAAGCTGCCCGGAACCTTGCTCTGGCCCCAGCCGCTGCCCACGCGATAGTCTCCCGCGTTGCGGGCCACGCCTTCGGCATGCAGCACCAGCTGGCCGTTATCGTTCTTGAGCGGCGTGGCCGTGGTCAGGGAGAAGGCCCCGGCCGACATGCCTGCCGCCGTTCCAGCCTGCACCTCGGCCGAACCTTCCAGGCCCTTCTCGGGCACCCGGGTCGGAATCTTGCCGTCCAGCACATTCACCACGCCCCCCATGGCGCCGGGGCTGTAGAGCAAAGCTGAAGGGCCGCGCAGCACTTCGATCTGATTGGCCAGCAGCGGCTCGGTGGTCACCGCATGGTCGGGGCTGACCGTCGAGGCATCGAGCAACTCCGAGCCATCGCTGAGCACGGAGACCCGCGCACCATCCATGCCGCGAATCACCGGTCGGCTGGCTCCCGCACCGAAATGGCTTGCATTGATGCCCGGCTCGGCCGCCAGGGTCTCGCCCAGGGTCGCGGCACGGCGCAGGCGCAGTTCCTCTTCGCCGAGCACCTGGACGGGCGTGGCCATATCGCCGGCGGCCATGCCTGTCGCCGACACCGTCACCTCGGCCAGGCTGGACTCCTGCTTGGCCGCATCGGACTGCGCAAAGGCCAGGGGTGAGCAGGCCAGCAGGCCCAGGCCCGTGCCCAGGGCCAGTCCTCGCCCTGCTGGTTGCAGCGCCTCTATGGCGCGGGCCAGAGCCGACTTGGGGGAGCGGCGCAAGGAATGGGCGGAAGAATTCGAAAAACGTTGAGACATCTCAGTTCCACAAACAACCGTGCGCACGCAGACCATCAAAGAAAGTACGCACGGAAATTCAATAAAAACAGCATAAATCGCTTATGTATAAAGCGCTTATAGCTATCAATTCTGATGTTTCTGGTGTAGGCGGCAAAGCATGCCGCAGCATGGATCCGGCCTAGACCAGGGAGCTGAGAGACAGAGGAGGCGCGCGAGCAGCCAGCGGCGCTGCAATAAAGACGGCTCTGGGTGCGGGAGCAAAAGGCCGAGGGATGAAGCTGTCAGGTGGCGGCGCACTGAAAGCGAGCACGGCCACAGGCCCGGCATAGCCATGATTGACCTGATCCAGCAACTGACATTCGGCCGGGCCGTGACCCGCAAACAGCGCATGGACCCAGCCCTGATCCGGGGCGCAGCCGCTGTTGTCACTCTGGCAGTCGCCAGCCACAGCCGGCGAGGTTGGCTGCACATGGCTGTGCGCCACATAGGACTTTGCCGGGACTGTATTGTTGACCGCGTGAACCGCACGGTGCATCTGGCCAAGCGTCGGGCCCAGCACCATGGCCAGGGCCAGCAGGCCCATCAGCCAGCGCATCACCCAGATTTCACGCAGGCTGGCACAACCGCCAGCGGATGCTGGACGGCTGTTTCTGCGCAGATGGGAGTGATGTGACACGTTCAGGAGCAAATGCGGTCTCGGGCGAAACGGCTGCAGCAAAGCTGCCGGGGGTTGCAAAGTGTATCTGCACTAAGGGCCCTGCGCAGCAAGCCAGGCTTAATCCTTGAGCCAGCGCGAGAACGCTTTCTGGAATTTCTGCACCTTGGGTCCCACCACAAAAGCGCAATAGCCCTGACCCGGGTGCTGCAGGAAATAGTCCTGGTGATAGTCTTCGGCGGGCCAGTAGTTGGTCAAGGGCTCGATCTGAGTGACCATGGGTGCATCAAACGCTTTTTCGCTCTGCATTTCCTTGACCAATGCCCGCGCCACAGTCGCCTGCTGCGCATCAGTGGTGAAGATTGCACTGCGGTACTGCGTGCCCACATCATTGCCCTGACGGTTCAGTGTGGTCGGATCATGGGTGCCGAAGAAGATCAGCAGCACATCGCGCAAGCTGATGACCGCGGGGTCGAATTCAAGCTTCACCACCTCTGCATGACCGGTCTGGCCGGTACAGATATCGTCGTAGCTCGGGTGGTCCAAATGGCCGTTGGCATAGCCGCTTTCCACATCGACAATGCCGCGCACGCGATCGAAGACGGCTTCCGTGCACCAAAAGCAACCGCCGCCCAGATAAATGGTTTCCGCAGCCATTGCGGGCTCCTTGTGTTTAAGACGCATCAAGCGTAGCTCAAATCAACTACCCATTTTCACCAATGACAGTGATTGCGGCACCGCTATGCTGCACGGCGCCCACTACACTTGCAATACAAGCGGTGTCCTGCGCATCTAATATGTGACGCATAGAACAGAAGAAACCTGTCTCAGAGGAACGAAGCGCCATCGTGCAGAAGCCGGGCAGGACGGCGCACGAAAAGGTCTTGGTAAAACAAGATTGTTCTTATTTTTCCGCGTGGCCATTGATTACATACTTCGCGCAACTTTGACTGGATTTTTAATCTCCTCGGATATTCACCGACAGGATGCCGATACACACCATGAAGCGTTCCGGCCGCTGGGCCTTGAGTTTGGCCCTGATCGGCTTGCTGGCTATCACAGGCTGGCGCGCAGTCGTCAATCTGCAGCATAAAAAGCCGGCTGTGGCCAATGGATCGGCACCGCTGGAGCTGCCCATACAACTGGCTGCCCAGGAGGTTCTGACGGCTCAACCCCTTCAACTTGCCTTGAGCGTTCCCCTCAACGGTGTGGTTCAGGCAGTGAATTCAGCCATGGTCAAGGCCTATGTCGCGGGCGAACTGCGCGGCCTGACGGTGCGTGAAGGCGATAGCGTCAGCAAGGGCCAGCAGCTGGCTCGCGTTGATGCCACGGAGGCCGAGGCACGCTGGCGCCAGGCGAAGCAGCAGGCCGATGCCTCCAGAGCCCAGTTGGTGATTGCCCAGCGCAACCAGGACAACAATGCAGCCCTGGTGCAAAAAGGCTTTATCTCCACCACCGCACTGCTGACCTCGCAGGCCAACCTGGATTCGGCCCGCGCCAATCTGGCCGCCGCCCAGGCCGCCGCCGATGCGGCCCGAAAGTCCGTCACCGACGCCGTCATCACCAGCCCCATGAGTGGGCAGATCGCCCAGCGCTTTGTCCAGAACGGCGAGCGCGTTGGTGTGGAAGCGCGCATCGTCGAAGTCGTCGATCCAGGGAAACTGGAAATCATGGCCCAGCTCGCTCCCGCAGATTCGGTACAGGTTCAGGTCGGCCAACTGGCCGAGCTGCAAGTGCCCGGTGCCCCCCAGGACATGACGGCCATCAGAGCCAAGGTGGTGCGCATCAATCCCAACGCCCAGACCGGCTCGCGCACTGTGGCGGCCTATCTGGCAGTGCAAAAGGACGAAGCCGCCAAGAACAATAGCAGTCAACGCATTCCACAGTTGCGCCCCGGCCTGTTCTTGCAGGGAAGCATACTGACCGGCAACGCCAGCCAGCTAGCCGTGCCTCTGGCCGCCGTGCGCACCGACAAGCCCCTGCCCTATGTGCAAGTGCTGCAAGCGGTCAAGCCGACCGTGGCCGCAATCGCACCGGAGCGTACACAGGAAATCTCCAGCCGCACAGAGCTTCGCGTGATCCACAAGACCGTGGAACTGGGACGCCAGTCCGCCCATGAAGGCGCAACCTGGGTGCAGATCCTCAAGGGCCTGAATGCGGGCGACCGGATACTGGCTGGCAGCACCGGCGGTCTGCGCGAAGGCACGCTGGTCGAAGAATCGGCCGAGCCAGTCAGCAGCGGGAGCCGGTAAATGTGGTTCACGCGCATCAGCCTCAAGAACCCGGTGCTGGCCACCATGCTCATGCTGGCCTTTGTGGTGCTGGGCATTTTTTCCTACCAGCGGCTCAAGGTTGACCAGTTCCCGAACATCGAGTTTCCAGTAGTGGTGGTCACGGTCGAGTATCCGGGAGCCTCGCCCGAGATCGTCGAGAGCGAGGTCACCAAGAAAATAGAGGAAGCCGTCAACTCGGTCGCCGGCATCAATGCCCTCACCTCGCGCAGCTACGAAGGCACCAGCGTCGTCATCATCGAGTTCCAGCTGCATATAGACGGTCGCCGCGCTGCCGACGATGTACGCGAGAAGGTCGCCTCAGTGCGCCCCACTCTGCGTGACGAGGTCAAGGAGCCGCGCGTCATCCGCTTCGACCCGGCCAGCACGGCTGTCTGGTCGCTGGCCGTGCTGCCAGACCCCCATGCCCTGCACGGCGAGACCGCAGCCAATGGCCAGAGCGTGACGCCGCCCGACGCGATTGCGCTGACGAGCTGGGCCGACCAGGTGCTGAAAAAGCGGCTGGAGAATGTGCGCGGCGTGGGCGCCGTGAACATGGTGGGAGCCACCAAGCGCGAGATCAATGTCTATCTGGACCCGCAGGCGCTCGAGGCCTACTCCATCACTCCCGAGCAGGTTGCCCAGGCGGTGCGCGCCGAAAACCAGGATCTGCCCGTGGGCTCGATCCGCTCCAAGGCCCAGGAACGCGTGGTGCAGATCGATGCCCGCATTCAGCGCCCCGAAGAGTTCGCCCGCATCATCGTAGCCTACCGCAACGGCGCTCCGATCCGCGTCGGCCAGCTGGCCCGCGTGCAGGACGATGCGCAGGAGCTGCAGACCCTGGCGCTGTACAACGGCAGCCGCACTCTGCTGATGTCCGTGCAAAAGGCCCAGGACGAGAACACCATCGAGGTAGTCGACGGCCTGAACGCGGCGATCAAGGCCATCGCCCCCGAGCTGCCACCCGGCGTGCGCCTGCAGGCGATTGCCGACAACTCGCGCGCCATCCGCGTGGGCGTGGACAACGTGCGCCAAACCCTGATCGAGGGAGCCTTGCTCACGGTACTCATCGTGTTTCTGTTCCTGAATTCCTGGCGCTCCACGGTGATCACGGGGCTGACGCTACCCATCGCACTGATTGGCACCTTTCTCTTCATGTACTGGTTTGGCTTTTCCATCAATATGGTCACGCTGATGGCGCTCTCGCTGTGCGTGGGTTTGCTGATCGACGATGCCATCGTGGTGCGCGAGAACATCGTGCGCCATGTGCAGATGGGCAAGAACGCCTATCAGGCAGCCATGGAAGGCACGCAGGAGATCGGGCTGGCCGTGCTCGCCACCACGCTTTCCATCGTCGCCGTATTTCTGCCCATAGGCTTTATGGGCGGCATCATCGGCAAGTTCTTCCATGAGTTCGGCATCACCATCGTGGCGGCCGTGCTGATCTCCATGTTCGTCAGCTTCACGCTGGACCCCATGCTCTCCAGCGTCTGGCATGACCCGGCAATCCACGCCCATGGCGAACATGGCAGCAAAAGCCTGTACGACCGCACGCTGGGTCGCGTGACGGCCTGGGTGGAGCGCATGAGCGATCGGCTCTCGGACGTCTATCAGGGCATACTGCGCTGGTCGCTGGCTCACAAGCTGCTCACCCTGGCGCTGGCATTCATTATTTTCATAGCAAGCATCGCTCTTGTACCCTTGCTTGGCACCGAATTTGTGCCCAAGGCGGACTTCTCGGAAACTTCGATCAGCTTCAACACCCCCGAAGGCTCCTCGATCGAAGCCACCGAAGCCAAGGCCAGGCAGGTGACGAACATATTGCGCGCCTTGCCAGAGGTGCGCTACACGCTGACCACCATCAACACCGGCAATGCCAACGGCAAGAACTACGCCAATATCTATGTGCGCCTGGTTGACCGCCACCAGCGCAGCCGCAATGTGGACGAGATTTCGGCCTATCTGCGCCCCAGGCTGCAGGCGGTTGCAGGCATCAAGCTCACCCATGTGGGCCTGCGCGAGGCCGTGGGCGGGCAAAAGCAGGTCGAGTTCTCGCTCATGGGCCCGGATCTGGACGAACTGGGCCGCCTGAGCCAGATCGTCCAGGAGCGCATAGCCGACATCCCGGGTCTGGTCGATCTGGACTCCAGCCTCAAGCCCAACAAGCCCATGGTCAATATCGAGGTCCATCGCGATGCCGCGGCCGATCTGGGCCTGTCGATAGGCAATATGGCTGGCGCACTGCGCACCTGGGTGGCCGGCCAGACCGTGGGCAACTGGCGGGCCAGCGACGACCAGACCTATGACGTGAACGTGCGGCTCCAGCCCGAGGCCCGCACCACGCCCCAGGACCTGGAGCGCCTGCCGTTTGCACTGGCGACCGGAGATGGCGGCATGCGTATCGTGCGCCTCAACCAAGTCGCCAGCGTGGTGGACAGCACCGGCCCCAGCCAGATCAACCGCCGCAACCTCAACCGCGAAGTCGCCATCAACGCCAATGTCTATCTGCGCAGCACGGGCGAGGTCACAGCCGATATCAAGCAGGCGCTGGCCACCATTCCCATGCCGCCCGGCTACAGCTACCAGTTCAGCGGCGCGGCCAAGAACATGGCCGAATCCTTCGGCTACGCGATTTCCGCGTTGATGCTGGCCATCATCTTCATCTACATGATTCTGGCCAGCCAGTTCAAGAGCTTTCTCCAGCCCCTGGCACTCATGACCTCGCTGCCCCTGACGCTGATCGGCGTTGTGCTGGCCCTGATGATGTTCGGCTCGGCCCTGTCCATGTTTTCCATCATCGGCGTGGTCATGCTCATGGGTCTGGTGACAAAGAACGCCATTCTTCTGGTGGACTTTGCCATCCGCGCCCGCGAGAGCCGCACCAACGAGGTCAGCGGCCAGACCGAGCCGGGCCTGCCGCGCAACGAAGCGCTGCTGCTGGCGGCCCGGGTGCGCCTGCGCCCGATTCTGATGACCACGCTGGCCATGATCTTCGGCATGGTGCCGCTGGCCTTTGCGGTCACCGAGGGCTCCGAGCAACGCGCCCCCATGGGTCAGGCAGTGATCGGTGGCGTCATCACTTCCTCGCTGCTGACCCTGGTCGTGGTGCCCGTGGTGTACTGCTATCTCGATGATTTTTCCAACTGGATGCGCCGTAAATGGTCTGGCGTGCCCTCAAAAAGCGATGAGCCGCCGCACGAAGCCTCCGAGGCTCGTAGAATCGATGGTTTGTCCTGATAAGTCTTTCCCCGGAGATACCATGGCCCTGCCAATGAATGCCCAAGTGGACCCGCGCGATGTGCACGCGCAGGCTCGTTTCAACATGATCGAACAGCAAATCCGTCCCTGGAATGTGCTGGACGAGTCCGTGCTGGAGCTGATGGGCAAGGTCCACCGTGAAGACTATGTGTCGCCCGAATACGCGAACATGGCCTATATGGACATTGAAGTCCCCCTGAAGGGCACGGCCGAAGAAGCTGCCGCCAAAGGCTGGCACATGCTGGCACCCAAGATCGAAGCGCGCATGCTTCAAGACGTGAAGATCAAGCCCACCGACCGCGTGCTCGAGATCGGCACCGGCTCCGGCTATATGGCAGCCCTGCTGGCCGCCCAGGCCAAGGAAGTCGTGACACTGGAGATCGACCCCGAACTGGCCGAGATGGCCCGTGAGAATCTGCTCAGCGCCGGCGTCAAGAATGTCGAAGTCAAGCTGGCCAACGGTGCCACCGCTTCCCTGGCTCAGGGCGCGTTTGACGTGATCGTGCTCAGCGGCTCGGTGGCTCAGGTTCCCGATGCCCTTTACGCCCAGCTCAACGAAGGCGGCCGCATTGCCGCCATCGTCGGTCACATGCCCGTGATGCGCTTCACACTGGTGACCAAGAACGGCAACAATTTCGAAGTCCAGCAACCCTGGGATACTGCTGCCACCCGCCTTGTGGGTTTTGAAGAGCCTTCGCGCTTCTCGTTCTAAACGCTTGTTGCGTTCGCCCTGCTTTCTGCGCTGCGACTCGGCAGTGCAGCGATCAGGGCCTGTCTTTCAGTGTCAGGGTTGGCCCGCAGATTCGTCGGCCAGCCGCCAGGAGTTTTTATGTTGACCCAGGTCTTGCCCGCCCAATTCCAGCAATGGCTGGCTTCTCATGCCGCGAATGGCGTCAGGCCCGTGGTACTGGATGTGCGCGAACCCTGGGAAGTCACCCTGGCCAGCATTCAGCCCGGCGAAGGCTTCGAGCTGCGCTGCATTCCCATGCACGATATTCCCGGCCGCCTGCAGGAGCTGGACCCCGACCACCCCGTCGCCTGCCTGTGCCACCATGGCGCCCGCAGCATGAGCGTGGCTGCGTTTCTGCTCAACAACGGCTTTGAGGACGTCAGCAACATCACCGGCGGCATTGACGCCTGGTCGCTCAGCGCCGACCCGGGCGTGCCTCGTTATTGAAAGATTGCCGGGCCTATTGCTCGGCCAATCCAGAGCTTTGTTGAGTTTTCTGTTGTGATCGAGACCGCCCAACCCTGACATTTATGACCAAGCTGCCCAGGCCTCTGCAAGCCCCCTCCGCACACGCGCTGCGTGCCATTTCCTTGGGAGTTTTGCTGGCATGGGCCGGCACTCAGACACAGGCCCAGACCTTGTCGGAGCTGGTGGCTCAGGCCCGCGGCTATGACGCTTCATGGCAGGCCCAGCAAGCCGATGCGAGAGCTGCGGCCAGCCGCGCCGACCAGGCCCTGTCCGGGCTGCTACCCAATGTGGGTCTGTCGGCGGGTGCCAACCGCACCCATGTGGACATTCACACCTCGGTGCCCGTGCCCGGCATGACCAGCAGCTTCAATAGCACGCAGCAGAACGTGCAGCTCAGCGCCCAGCAGCCGCTGTACCGTCCTGCCAACAAGATTGCCTACGAGCAGGGGCAGCACGGCGTGGATGTGGCCCAGGCTCAGCTGGATGCGGCTGCACAGAACCTGATCGTGCGTGTGTCCCAGGCTTATTTCGATGTGCTGGCGGCCCAGGACAGCGTGCAGGTGGCCCAGTCGCAAAAGCAGGCCATCAGCACCCAGCTCGAGATGGCCAAGCGCAATTTCGAAGTTGGCACAGCCACCATCACCGATTCACGCGAAGCCCAGTCACGCTTCGATCTGGTCACGGCCCAGGAAATCGCTGCGCAAAATGACCTGCAGGTCAAGCGCGTAGCCCTGGATCAGCTCGTGGGCCGCGTCGGCATTCAGCCTACGCCGTTGGCCGCGCCGCTGACCCTGCCCAAGGTGACGCCCGACAATATGCAAGACTGGGTGGACAAGGCTTTGGCCGCCCAGCCCCAGTTGCGCCAGGCCCAGCTGGCCCTGGACATCGCCAGGCTCGACACGCAGAAGGCCGAAGCCGGCCACAAGCCTACCGTGGACCTGCAGGCGGGTTATGTGGTCAACCGTTATCCCAACGGCTCCATGACTCCATCCATTCCCCTGAGCTATCGCACCAACGCTGCCCAGATCGGCGTGGTCATGAACATGCCGCTGTTTGCGGGCTTTGCCGTGCAGAACCGCATCCGGGAAACCGTGGCGCTGGAGGAAAAAGCCCGCGCCCAGCTCGACGATGCTCGCCGCAACGTGGAGCAGGCTACGCGCACCGCCTTCCTCGGCGTGCAGTCAGGCCAGGCTCAGGTCAAGGCGCTGGAAGCGGCCCTCGCCTCCAGCCAGAGTGCGCTGGAGGCCAACAAAATGGGTTATGAGGTGGGCGTGCGCATCAATATCGATGTGCTCAATGCCCAGAGTCAGGTCTACCAGACCGAGCGCGATCTGGCCAATGCGCGCTACCAGGTGCTGCTAGGCCAGCTCAAGCTGCGCCAGTCCGCAGGCGTGCTCAGTGACGATGATCTGCGCATGATCGACGCACTGACACGCACGCCCGACATAGCCCCTGCTGCCACAGCCAGGCCAGCCGTCACAAGCAGCCTGGCTGCCGCAAAGCCCGCAGCAAGAACGCCTTAGCGTTAAGACCGCTCGAGAAGCAGGCTCTCAGGGTTTAACATCATATCGGCCTCAAACCCTTTCCTACAGGTCGCCATACGCTCCTGATCAAGGAGCATTCATCAACGCTTGAATCGCCTCGGCCGTGGCCGCGGCCGCGCCGCGATTGCCCTGCACCATCTGGCGGCAGCTTTGTACGGCAGCCTGCAGACGATCCGGCTTGGCCACCAGGTCCAAGGCCTGACACAAGCCCGCTCCCATATTTTCCACACCCAGGGCTGCTCCGGCATGCAGCGCCTGCTCGGACGCCTGGCTGAAATTGAAGGTATGCGGCCCCAGTATCACCGGGCAATCACAGGCCAGCGCCTCGATCAGGTTCTGCCCGCCCAGCGGCGCAAAGCTTCCCCCCATCAGGGCCGCCGCTGCCAAGCCGTAATACAGGGGCATCTCGCCCAGCGAGTCTCCAAGCCAGATCGCGCCGGACTGCACGGGAGGCCTCTGCCCCCACTGGCTGCGCCGCGAAACAGCAAAGCCCGCCTTGCCCAGCAAGCTCGCCACCTCGTCAAAGCGCTGAGGGTGACGCGGAACGACCAGCCATTGCACCGCCGCTGCAGCATCGCCCAGGGCCTTGAGCGCATCGATGAACATCGCTTCCTCGCCCTCGCGGCTGCTGGCAAACAGCAGTACGGGGCGTGCCAGTTCTGCGCGCCATTGGCCTGCCCGGGCGATCTGGGCAGTATCGGGCTGCACATCGAATTTGAGATTGCCCAGCACCGCATCCACGCTGGCTCCTACATTGCGCAGGCGCTTGGCATCGGTCTCGGTCTGCGCCCAGACGGCAGCCAGTGCGGCGTACGCTGGGCGAGACAGAGGCCTGACTCTCAAGGCACCGGCTTCGGATTTCTCGTTCAGACGTGCATTGGCCAGGGCCAGAGGAATGCCTGTGTTGGCACAGGCCGCAATCAGATTGGGCCAGATCTCGGTTTCCATCAGCACGCCCACGGCAGGCTGAAACTGCGCGACAAAACGCCTGGTGGCGCCCAGGGAGTCCCAGGGCAGCCAGACCTGCACATCGCCCGGGTGCAACAGCTTTGCCCCCTCCTCTCGCCCGGTCGCAGTGCTGTGCGTCAACAGCAGACGCATCGCAGGCATGCGCTCGCGCAAGGCCTTGATCAGAATGGCGGCAGCCCGGGTCTCGCCCAGCGACACCGAATGAATCCACACCCAACGGCCGCGTCCGTCGCGCCCCAGATCTGCAGGCTGATAATGGCCAAAGCGCTCCGGCACGGCCACGCCGTAGCCCGGCTCGGCGAGCGCTCTGCGTCGCAGCTTGCGCCGCAGCAGAGGCTGCACCGCCCAGGCCAGTGCGCTGAACAGCGCACGGGGAAAGCTCATGGGAGCCGATCTGGCCATGCTTGAGCGCTGCTGCTATCAGTGCGCAGAAGCGCCCACCTGGGCGTCGGGCTTGACGCGCTTGAGCAAGGCCAGCATCTGCGCTTCTATGCGCTGCAAGGCTTGCTGTGTATGGCCTTCAAAGCGCAGCACCAGCACCGGCGTGGTGTTGCTGGCGCGGATCAGGCCGAAGCCGTCGGCCCAGTCCACGCGCAGGCCGTCAATGGTGCTGACCCGGGCAGGTTCGGCAAACTCCGTGGCAGCGAGCGCCTGCAGCTCGGCCGCCAGACGATGGGGCTCGCCTTCGGCACAGGCCACATTGAGTTCGGGCGTGGAGAAGCTGGTGGGCAATGCGTTGAGCACTGCGCTGGAGTCGGTTTCGCGGCTGACGATTTCGAGCAGACGGCAGCCGGCATAGGTGCCATCGTCAAAGCCGTACCAGCGCTCCTTGAAGAAGATATGGCCGCTCATCTCGCCGCCCAGCGGCGCGCCCAGCTCCTTCATGCGAGCCTTGACCAGCGAATGGCCGGTCTTGTACATCACGGCCTTGCCGCCTGCAGCCTCGATCTCGGGGGCCAGACGCTGGGTGCACTTGACGTCGAACACGATGGAGCCGCCGGGCACACGCGAAAGCACATCCTTGGCGAACAGCATCATCTGACGGTCGGGGAAGATGTTCTGGCCGTCCTTGGTCACAATGCCCAGGCGGTCGCCGTCACCGTCAAAGGCCAGACCCAGCTCGGCATCGCTGGTCTGCAGGGCCTGGATCACATCGCGCAGGTTCTCGGGCTTGCTGGGGTCTGGATGATGATTGGGGAAGTTGCCGTCGACTTCAGAGAACAGCTCAATCACCTCGCAGCCCAGCTGCCGGAAGATGGCGGGCGCCGACGCACCGGCCACGCCGTTACCGCAGTCCACCACAATCTTCATGGGCCGCGCCAGCTTCACGTCGCCCACGATGCGGGCGGTGTAATCGGCCAGCACATCAGCACGGCTGATCTGTCCGGCACCAGTAATCGTCCAGTCCTCGGTTTCCATGCGTGCGCGCAGGGCCTGGATTTCCTCGCCATAAATGGCGCGGCCTGCCAGCACCATCTTGAAGCCGTTGTAATCCTTGGGGTTGTGGCTGCCCGTCACCTGAATGCCGCTGGTGCACAAGGTCGCGGCCGCAAAGTACAGCATGGGCGTGGTGGCCAGGCCGATGTCGATCACATTCACGCCCACATCGGTCAGGCCCTGCATCAATGCCTCCGACAGCGCGGGACCCGACAGACGTCCATCACGGCCCACCGCTACGGTTTTTTCGCCGGCTACCAGCGCTGCCATACCGAATGCGCGGCCTATGCCACGGGCGACTTCTTCAGTCAGTGTCGACGGCACGATGCCGCGAATGTCATAGGCCTTGAAGATGGAGGATGCAATTTGCACAACAGCTCTTTCTCGAAGTTTTTCAATTCCATAGCGCCAGGCAGCGGACTGCGCGCGCGATCGGGCGATTTTAGGCTGCAAACAGCAAGGCCTGCGCCTTGATGGTCGCAGGCCTTGTATTCAAATGTCCCCTGAGTCGCTTCGAGTCTTCCCTGAGGGGACGACGGACTTTGCTGCGGGGCGGCCCTTGCCTGGACTGTGGTGATTTGGAGAGCCATCACCACAGGCTCCGGCTTGCTGAAGTTACAAGCGTTGCTGGACCTGAGCCAGGGCCGCAGGATCTTCCATGGTGCTCAGATCACCAGGGTCACGACCTTCGGCCACGGCCTGCAGGGCCCGGCGCAGCAGCTTGCCGCTGCGCGTCTTGGGCAGAGCCGTGACGAAAATCACGCGAGACGGACGCGCAACCGCACCCAGACGCGAGTCGACCAGCTTCATCACATCGGCCTCCAGGGCCTTGCTGGACACCTCATCTGCCACCAAGGCCGCATCGCGCACCACGGCAAAGGCCAGCGCAGCCTGGCCCTTGAGATTGTCGGCAACGCCAACCACGGCCACTTCGGCAATCTGGGCATGGGCAGAGATGCTCTCCTCGATCTCGCGCGTGCCCAGGCGATGGCCCGCCACATTGATCACATCGTCGGTACGGCCGAGGATGAAGTAGTAGCCGTCCTCGTCGCGAATGCCCCAGTCGAAGGTGCTGTAGATCAGCCGACCCGGAATGCTCTTCCAGTAAGTGTTGACAAAGCGGTTGTCGTCACGCCAGACCGTCTGCATGCAACCGGGCGGCAGCGGACCTTCAATCGCCAGCACGCCCTTCTGATTCGCCTGGGTCAGCTCCTCGCCGCTGGCGTCATCGATGAGCTTGACGTTGTAGCCATAGACAGCCCGGCCCGGACTGCCAAAACGCGTGGCCTGCTTTTGCACGCCGTTGCACAGCGTCATGATGGGCCAGCCGGTCTCGGTCTGCCAGTAGTTGTCGATGATGGGCTTGTTGATGGCCTGGCTGATCCAGGTCGCCGTGGGCTCGTCAAGCGGCTCGCCGGCCAGCCACAGGGCCTTGAGGCTTGAGATGTCGTAGCGCTTGAGGTAATCAGCATCATGCTTTTTGAGCACGCGAATCGCCGTCGGCGCCGAGAACATGTGCGTGACCTTGTATTTTTCGACAATGCTCCACCAGATGCCCGCATCTGGGTTGACCGGCAGGCCTTCGTACATCACCGTGGCCATGCCCGCAATCAACGGCGCATAGATGATGTAGCTATGACCCACGACCCAGCCGATGTCGCTGGTGCAAAAGAAGGTCTGTCCGGCCTGGGCATCGAAGATATGCGGCATGCTGGCCGCCAGCGCCACGGTATAGCCGCCCGTATCGCGCTGCACGCCCTTGGGCTTGCCTGTGGTGCCGCTGGTATAGAGGGTGTAGCTGGGATGGGTTGACTCCACCCAGACGCAATCCACCTGTGCATTCATGTGCCGGGCGCCCAAGGCCGACCAGTCATGGTCGCGACCTGCCTTCATGGGCATTTCAGCCAGCCCGCGGTTGACCATCAGCACGGCAGCGGGCTGGTGGCTGGATTGCCTGAGCGCTTCATCCAGCAAAGGCTTGTAAGCCACGACACGGCCGCCACGCGAGCCCGCATCGGCGCTGATGATGACCTTGGGTTCGGCATCATCGATGCGCGACGCCAGTGCGCCAGAGGCAAAGCCACCGAACACCACGGAGTGAATGGCGCCCAGACGCACGCAGGCCAGCATGGCAAAGCAGGCCTCGGCAACCATGGGCATATAGATCTGCACGCGGTCGCCTTTTTGCACACCCAGCGACTGCAACACGGCGGCCATGCGATTGACCTCCGCATGCAGCTCGCGATAGCTATAGACCTTCTCGGTCTGGGTTTCGGTGGAAATGGCGATCAACGCGTTCTGATCGCCGCGCTCTGCCAGATGGCGGTCAATGGCGTTATGGCAAAGATTGGTGGTGCCGCCCACAAACCATTTGGCGAATGGCGGGTTGCTGTAGTCACAAATCTGCTGCGGCTTCTGCTGCCAATCGATCAGGCCGGCCTGCTCCGCCCAGAAGCCGTCGCGGTCATGAATGGAACGCTGATAAAAATCTTCGAAACGCGTGGTCATGAATATGTCTCCTTGACTCTCCGTCTTTTGCAGAGAGTTTTCTGAATTCATAATTATTCATAACGCGCTTGCCAAAAACTGACAGCACTTGACTATCGCATCAACGCCGCATCAGAGCACCGGCCCAAGCACGTTCAGTTCCTGGGTCCTCCTTGAAACCATCTTCTAGGATATCGTGTCCGCCGTGCCATAGGGTATGCTGACTCCTCGGTGGACACCCCATGGATACCATCTGCAAGCCAGGCAGCGATTCCTGGGATCTGAGCGCCACTGAATGGAAATGTGGCGATCAGCGCGCAGCCAAAAGAAAAAGCGCCCAGAAGGCGCTTATTTCCTGAATAGCTGCAAGCGATTACTTGACCAGAGCCAGCATCTCCTTGAAGGCAGGGTCTTCGCAGGTGCGCAGCCACTCGAACATCACCATCTCGGTGGTCACCAGTTCGGCGCCGGCGCCCGCCAGACGGTCAAACGCTGCATCGCGGTTACGCTCGGTGCGCGAGCCGCAAGCATCCGTCACCACCCACACATCGAACTCGTCTTCCAGCAGCTCCAGCGCCGTCTGCAACAGACAGACATGGGTTTCGCAGCCGGCAATCACCACCATATTGCGCTCGGGCGCCTGCTGCTGGGGCTTTTGCAGATGCTTGGGCAGGCTGCGCGCATTGCCGCCCTGCGGCTTGGCGGGAGGACGCAGCCATTCACCCAGCCCCTCAGGCACGGCGCTGAAATACATTTTCTCCAGCGTCTTCTGGCACAGCGCCTTCAGTTCCGCATTATTGGCGCCAAGGCGCGAGGGGTTCTGCTCAGTTCCCCAGACAGGCACATCCAGCAGCTGCGCCATCTTGGCCAGCTTGACGGCATTGGCCAGCGCTTGCGCGCCTTCGTGAATGACAGGCATCAGCTTGTCCTGGTAGTCCACCAGAACCAGTTGCGACTCGGAAGCTTCTAACAACATGGCAAATCTTTCTTAAAACCGTGTCAAGCCACTGCTAAAAAGCGCAGCGCTTGCGCAGGACAGGCGCGCGGCACGCTGAGGAAGCGTGTCGCATCGGCTGCAATCGATGGCGCTATTGTCGCTGCAAGCGCATGCCGGGGTTGAAAGTCCGTCAATGCAACGCCTCTCGCATGTCAATACCATGAATTGCTGCATTCCCGACCCGCATTCACCAGAATGGGGAAATCACTTACTGCAATACGCTGCAAATTTGAGAGCAGCTCACGCAATAAGCTTATGCCCGCAGCTCACTTGCTGTGCTGCATCAAAAACCAAGAGAAAAAATTGGAAATAGAGCCCCCATCCTACAAATGAACGTGTTACCCTCACGCCCCATGTCCCGATGGCTTATTGCACTTCTATTTGTCGGCGTTACCTCAGCGCACGCAGCGCCTAGCGAGCAGCGTGACGACGACATGGCCCAGTTGCTGGTCAACCGCGGCCTCATCACCCAGTTGCGTGAAGCTCGACACTCCGTGGCCGAGAAGACGACTGATTTCGTGCGCGAAGCACGTCAGAACGTGGCCGAAAAAACCTCCGATCTGGTGGTGACGGCCATGGGCTTCCTTGGCGTTCCCTATCGTCTGGGCGGCACCAACGCAGAAACCGGCTTCGACTGCAGCGGTTTTGTGCGGGCCATCTACTCCCAGACCATGGGCAAGGTTCTGCCTCGCGTCTCTGCCGAACAGGCCAATGCCACTCAGCAGATCGACCGCAGCGACCTCAAGCCCGGTGATCTGGTGTTCTTCAATACCATGCGCCGCACATTCAGCCATGTGGGTATCTACGTGGGTGATGGCAAATTCATCCACGCACCGCGCACCGGTGCCAGCGTACGTGTGGAAAGCATGCAGACCTCCTACTGGGCTCGCCGCTTCGACGGCGCCCGCCGCGTCGAAGGTGCTGACGCTTCGGCAACCACGGCTGCTGCATATAGCGCCCTGGGTCCATTGCAGCCTTGATTTTGAATCAGAGCTCGACCAAAACGCCTGCTTTCTGCAGGCGTTTTTGTTTTTTCCTTGAGCCCTGATGTAGCCCATGCCGCCGCATGTCTTCATGCAAGAACCACGCTCGCGCCGACATTCAGAATCGTCCGACAGAGTCGATCTGCCGGGCCGCGTAGAGTCACTTTCGTCAAAGCACCAACAGGGAACAGAATATGTCCATCATCGGAACCATCATCATCGGTCTTATCGTCGGTTTGATTGCACGGGCCATCAAGCCCGGCAATGACAGCATGGGCTGGATCATGACGATTCTTCTCGGTATCGTCGGCTCGTTTGTAGCTACCTATCTGGGCTCGGCCATGGGCTGGTACCAGCCCGGGCAAACCGCAGGCTGGATCGCATCGGTCATTGGGGCCGTGATTCTTTTGTTTATTTATGGCATGGTGCGCGGTAAGGCCAACTGAATCTGAATTCCGACCAAAAGGGGCCGACAAGCCCCTTTTTCTATTTCCGTCATCTCCTTATCGAATATGTGGAAAAAAGACCCGAGCTTCAGAAACCTTAGTGCGACCAGAGCGGAGCGCAAAGACATTGCCCAAGCCGCTGAACGGGCCCGCAAACTACTGAGAAGACGGGCACTCGTCAGCGCTGCCGCCAGTGCCATTCCCATACCCGGTCTGGACTGGGCTGCTGATGCCGCCCTGCTCGCACAACTCTATCCGCGCATCAACCAGGAGTTCGGGTTGACGCCAGAGCAACTCGACCAACTCACGCCAGGAAAGCGCGAGCAAGTCCAGAAAGCCATCGCCATGGTTGGCTCCGTGCTGATCGGCAAGTTCATCACCCGCGACGTAGTGCTGCGCCTCGGCAAAACCCTGGGTTTGCGCATGAGCACCAAGCAGGCCGCCAGATATGTGCCGCTACTGGGCCAGCTCGCAGCTGCATCCATAGGCTACGCGACTCTGCGCTATCTGGGCGAGCGCCATATTCAGGACTGTATGCGGGTGGTGGAAGAAGCCGAGCTGGACATTCCGGGCCGCTGGCTGGACACCCGAAATCTGCTGCAACGCAATAGCGATCTGGTGCGCAATTGGCAGCAGGATCGCGGTCCCTGGCAGCGAGACCGTGATGACTGAGACAGCAACCTCCTCACCGACAATGCACCCATGAACGACAGCAGCCTCCAAGCCCATCGTTACTGGCTCATGAAGAACGAGCCTGACGAGTACTCCATCGACCATGCTCTGGCGTCCCCCGAGCAGACCATTGCCTGGAATGGCGTGCGCAATTACCAGGCACGCAATTTCATGCGTGACGATATGCAGGTGGGTGACGGTGTGCTGTACTGGCATTCCAGTTGCGCCGAACCTGGGATTTACGGCATTGCCCGCATTGCCGGCAATCTGCGTGTGGACCCTTCACAGTTCGACCCTGCAGACCCCTATTACGATCCCAAGTCCCAGACCGACAAACCGCGCTGGCTTATGCTGGATGTGCAGGCCTTGAAAAAGATCCGCCCCCTGCTGATGCCAGAGCTGCGCGAGCAACCTCAACTGGCGCAGATGCGCGTGCTGCAAAAAGGTAATCGTCTCTCCATTACCCCGGTGACCGAAGCCGAATGGCAATGCATTCAGTCTCTGCTGCAAGGGAGTTGAGGCTGAACATGTGCATGCTCTTCCAGTCATAGCAAGCTGTGCTGATACCGCCTTGAATTTAATGAGATTTTCATCATAAGCAACCTCGACAGTAACAAAAGCCGATAATGCCGGCTTTTCGCTGCTGCCCGACCCGAGGTTCAGCGGAACCCAAGAACGGCGCCCTGCTTCGGGGTGTGCCCAAACCATTGACAACACGGTGGCTGCCAGCCGGGGACTCGTCGCCCGCTGCCTTGCCACGCGCAGGCCGGCACAGGTTTTGTGCCGGCTCTCTTGTTCTTGTAGAAGATGACTGCACTGACCGATCACCCAGCCCAGGCGGCCTCGCCCCCTGCTCCTGCCGGCCTGCAAAAGACTCTGCTGCTATGGCATGTGGTCATCATCGGCCTGGCCTATATCCAGCCGATGACATTGCTGGACACTTTCGGCATGGTCTCGCGAGATTCGATGCAGCATGTGCCCACCTCCTACTTTGTTGCCTTGCTGGCCGTGCTGCTGACCTCGCTGAGCTACGGCCACATGATCCGGCGCTACCCCTCCTCGGGCTCGGCTTATACCTATGCGCAAAAGGCCATTCACCCCAACGTGGGCTTCATGGTGGGCTGGTCGTCGTTGCTGGACTATCTGCTCTCGCCCATGGTCAATATCCTGCTGGCCAAGATCTATCTGACATCCATGTTCCCCGAGGTCAACCACTGGGTCTGGATCGTCGGCCTGACCGCGCTGATGGTTTGCGTGAACCTGCGCGGCATTCGCTTCGTCGCCCATTTCAATGGCTTGATCGTCTTCTTCCAGCTGCTCGTCATCGCCGTCTTCACCTACATGGTCTGGCGCGATCTGCATGCGGGCCGCAATGCCCTGGGTGCGATTGCCGGGCATGGCGGCTTGGGCCTGTGGACGCTGTCGCCCTTCTGGAGCGCCCAGGCCGAGATCGGTGCGTTGATTACGGGAGCCACCATTCTCTGTTTTTCGTTCACAGGCTTTGACTCGCTGAGTTCACTGGCCGAAGAGACCCACGACACCCGAAACACCCTGCCCAAGGCCATTTTTCTGACGGCGCTGATTTCCGGCCTGATCTTCATCGTGGCCACGTATTTCCTGCAGCTCTATTTCCCTGGCGACCCCGGTCAGTACTTCGAGGCCGTGGACGAAACCCAGCCCGAGATACTCTATCTGGTGGGCGGTGCGCTGTTCAAGTCAGTGGTGCTGTCCTTTGCCATCGTCACCGTCATGGCCTCGGGCATCGCGGCTCACGCTGGTGTATCGCGCCTGATGTATGTGATGGGCCGCGACGGCGTGATCCACCAGCGCTTCTTCGGCCACATCAGCCCCAGGTCCTTCACGCCTTCCTACAACATTCTGCTGGTGGGCGCGGTGGCGCTGACCGCTGGCTTTCTGAGTCTGGAATATGTGGTCGCCCTGATCAGTTTCGGCGCACTGACGGCTTTCAGTTTTGTCAATCTGTCGGTGCTGGCCGAATATATGTGGCGCCAGGGCCGCTGGCACAGCCCGGGCGACCTGCTGCGCTATCTTGTCACCCCGGTGCTGGGCTTCATGAGCGTAGGCGCCATGTGGCTGGAGGTGGAGCCCAGCTCGCTGAGCTCGGGCCTCATCTGGGGCAGCATCGGCCTTGCCTATCTGGCCATCATCACCAGTGGCTTTCGCAAGGCCCCGCCCCAGTACGACGACTCGGCAGACTGATCCGCCGAGCTGCATTTCCGGGTGACGTGGCGTATTTCCCACAGGACAATCTCGCTACGCCCTCTAACATCCTTGAATCAGAGTCTGATTGACGGCCATGCCAAGGAGTTTGAGATTGCGCTGGAGCACCCCCTTCATGCTGGCCTGGCGCCGTGCCAAGACCACTTTTCCATCGCGAGCCAGGCTGGCCCTGCGTGATGCGATTGCCGCCGCACTGGCCAGCATGCTGGCCTGGGTCATCGCCCAGCAGCTTTGGGGCCACCCCAAGCCCGCCTTCGCCGTGGTTACCGCCGTGATCTGCCTCGCCCCTGGACTGCCCAGCCATCTGAAACAGGCGCGCAGTCTGCTCATAGGCTGCACACTGGGCATCGTGATCGGCGATCTGCTGTGGCAGTTGCCCGAGCAGCATCTGTTGCTGCGCATGAGTCTGGGCGCATTTCTCTCCATCCTGCTCGGTGCCATCATCGGCCCCGCGCCCGTGGTGCCGATTCAAGCAGGGGTCTCGGTGATTCTGGTGCTGGTGCTCGGCCCCAGCATGGCGGGCGGAGCCCGTCTGCTGGACGTCACGGTCGGCGCTGCGGTCGGGCTTATCTTCAGCCAGGTGCTGCTGACCTCCAACCCCATCAAGGATATGGGCCGGGCCGCCTCGATCTTTCTCAAACAGCTTGCCAACGGTCTGGATCTGATCCTCGGGGCCTGCCAGCAGCAAAAAGCCGATGCAGCCGAAACCGCTCTCGGCCAGCTATCACTGGCCCATGAATCGCTGGCCGCCCTGCGCGCCGCCGTAGGCCAGGCCCATTCCTCGCGCCGCTGGACCCTGCGCGGACGGCTCAATGCAGAGCGACTGGCTTTTGTCACCCGTCGCTATGACCGACACGCCGTGCGCGTCTATGCCACGGCTCTACTGCTGGCCGAAAGTCTGAATCGTGCCACCGCCCACACCGGGATGCCACCGCCTGCGGCAATAGCGGAATACTGTCGCTGGCTGACGCATGCCTGTCTGGATCTGGCCAACCAGCCAACCGTGGTCGCACTCAGGGCCGATGATCCACTTGCGACCATGGATAGCTGCCCTGCATCACCTGCACCAACGGAAGTACTGCAGCCCGAATGGCTGCTGGTGCATGAGAACGCCCGGCAACTGGAGCGTGCGCTGCGCGCCCTTATCGGCTCGCGCGATGCGTGAAAAACATTCACCCAAACGCATACCTATCAATCGCAAGTGGCTCTCAAATCAGAAGTTTGCCCCATCGCGCTTGTAAACCGTGCGCCCTTCCTTGATGGTCTCCAGCACCTGGAGGCTGGCAAGCTGATGAGGCTCCACAGTCAGCGGGTTGCCCGAAAGCACGACCAGATCGGCCAGCTTGCCGACCTCGATGGAGCCCTTTCGGTCTTCCTCGAAATGCTGGTAGGCCGACCAGATGGTCTGCGCCTTGAGCGCCACCCAGGGCGAGACGCGATGCTCGGGCCCCAGCACGCGGCCCGAGCGCGTGGTTCGATTGACCGTGGCATCGAGCACACGCATCGACGACGGCAGAGCGACAGGCGCATCGTGGTGAGAGGTGAACACCATGCCCTCGGCCAGCACCCAGCCTGTCGGCGAGATGTTCTGCGCGCGAGGATCGCCGAGCACCGAATCATGGTGCCAATCGCCCCAGTAAAAGGTATGCATGGGAAACAGCGACGGGAAAATGCCCAGCTCCTTGAGCTGGCTCACCTGGTCGCGCCGCAGCGTCTGTCCATGGATCAGCACCGGGCGCACGGCACGCGCCTGCTCCACGGAGCCGCTGGCACGCACGGCAGCGATGAACTGGTCGATCGCCGCGTCGCCGTTGCCATGTACCAGAATCTGCCAGCCGTTGTGGATGGCCCTGGCCACCTGCTCATTGGCCCTGGCATCGCTGAGCACCCCATAGCCACGGTAGCCAGCCTTCTGGCCATCTGGCGGCAACAGATAGGGCTCGGTCAGCCAGGCTGTCTTGCCCTGGGGCGAGCCATCAAGCGTGAGCTTGACACCGCCAATGCGAAAGCGATTGGTATAGTTCCGGCTGAACTTGAGCTTGTTGGCCAGCGCGCCATCACCCAACTGCAATATGTCGGGATAGGACACCACGTCGATGACCAGCCGACGCGACTCGGCAGCCGCCATGGCCGAGGCGATCGCGCCTGCGTCGGAGCGCCCGTCCTGCACAGTGGTGTAGCCGAACTCCAGATAGAGCTGCTGGGCTTTTTCCAGCCAGTCCATGGACTGCTCCAGAGTGAGTTTGGGCATGATCCGGCCCAGGGTGTGGAAGAAGGCGTTCTCCTCCAGCACCCCGTTGGGCACCGGGCTGCCGGCCCGACGACGAATCACTCCGCCTTCGGGGTTGGGTGTGCCCGGACCAATGCCGGCACGGGCCAGGGCCGTGGAATTGAGTGCGCCGAAATGCCCTGACTGATGAATCACGGCAATCGGCAAATCACGCGAAACGGCATCAAGGTCGTCGCGTGTGGGATGACGCCGCTCCTGGAGCTGGGAATCGTCATAGCCAAAACCGAGCACGATGCCCAGTTGTTTGACCTCGGGCGAGGTCTGGATGTACTCGCGCAGCGTCTGCTGCAAGTCGGCGATAGAGGCATTGTCGCCGTCGGGCGGAGGCAGCAGATTGGCCGAAATGGCCTGCAGTCCCACGCCGCCGATATGGCTGTGCGGATCCACAAAGCCCGGAATCAGCGTGCGCCCCTGCAAGTCCAGCATGCGCGTGGCCGGACCGCGCAAGGCCTCCAGCTCCGGCAGTGAGCCGATGGCAGCAATCACTCCGGCATTCACCGCCACAGCTTCCACCTGGGGCTGGGCGTCGTTCATGGTGAGAATCGGGCCGCCGTAATAGATCAGCTCGGCGGGCTTGACCACCGTCTTGGTACGACGCGAAGCACAGCCCGCGAGCCAGGGCGTTGATGACAATGCCGTCAGCGAAGCTGCGGTGGCGAGAAACTGGCGCTTTTGCATCATGAACCTCCACAAGACTGCAGCCTAACCGCAGTTCAGACTCGAATCATGCTTGGGCTGGCAATTGAGCCCTCTGCGCCAGCTCAAAACAACACACCAAATCGAGCTACAGCACTTTCCCACCAAGAACTGCAAGCTCACGAATACAGAGCATCACTCCCAAATCTCAGGCCCTGAGGCTGCTCCAGCAACGGCCCACTCCCAGCGCCAGCAACCAGCCCAGCACGCACATGCTGCCTGTCACCATCCACGTAAACTGCCAACCGCCCATCTGCATGGCCACGGCCGCCACCAGCGGCGGACCCACAAACTGCCCCACGCAAGACCATTGCTGCATGAAACCCACGGTGGTTGACACCGTGGCCTGGCTGGGCGCCAGATGCATGGCCGTTGTGAACAAGGTCGCCGGTATCAGGCCGCCCGTCGCCGAGAACAGTGCCACGGCCACGAAGCGCAGCCACAGCGGTGCCAAAGGCTCGCCGCCGATCTGCACATAGGCCAGCAGCGCCGTCAGCCCCATCAGCACATAGCCGGTCTGCAGGCAGCGAGCGGGACTCCAGCCCCGATGCAACAACCTGCCTGCAGCCACATTGCCCAGCATATTGCTGGCAGCGACCACGGCAGTCAGCAGGCCGGCCAGCCTGGCACTGAGTCCGGCCTCAGAATAGAGCGTGGGCAGAAAGCCGACAATGCCCATCCACTGACCCGAATACACCATAAAGCCCAGCGACACCAGCCAGGGGCCGGGGCTGCGCAATGTGAGCGCCAGACGCGGACGCCATCCTTCATCGGCAGTGGCTGCTACCGCTGCAGTGGCATCCGCAGGCACCATGCGCCAAACGGCATAGGCAGCCAAGGCGGAGGTACAACCCAGCGCAAGCCACCAGGCCTGCCAACTGGTCGCCTGCAGCACCCAAGGCCCAAGCAGCAAGCCCATGGCGCTGCCAATGGGCATATAGGAACCCCACCAGCCCATTCGCGCCCCCAGCTCTGACGGCTTGACGCTGCGACGAATCAGCCCTGGAGCAGGCATGGCGACCAGCAAGAATCCCAGACCCTCCAGAGCGCGCAGCGCCAGCAACCAGGCAAAGCCCGTGGCCGCAGCGCCCACCATGCTGGACAGCGCCATCAATAACAGCCCCATCAGCAAGCTGCGACGCAGACCCCATTTGTCGGCGCCCAGGCCCACCACCAGGCCCAGCACCATGCCCGCCACCTGAACGGTGGAAAGCAGAAATCCGGCCTGCACCAGGGACACGCCCAGTTGCTGCTGCAGCAGGGGCACGGCGGGCGGCAGCTTGCCCACATGCAGCGAGGCACTGACGCCGGCTGCGACGATGATCCATGAGGGGTTCAGACCCCGGTTAGTCACAGGCTCCACCACGTTGTCTCTTTTTCTCAGCTAGGTGATATGTCAACTATCTAGCATATGGCAAAACGCGAGACCGATTGACAAGCTTTGCTGCAAGCGCTGCCGGAGCATGCCACTCTCGCCCTGATCGCGTAAAAATTGTGCAAACTCGCTTTCATGGCCGACGACTCCGTTTGAAAGAACTCCATGCGCTCTTCGCTTGATTTCAGCTCCTGGACCTCCTTGCTCTCCACTGTGCTGGGCCTGTTGCTGGTGACCTGCCTGATGATGGGCATTCGCCTGTTGTTCATGCAGACCGTGCAAAAACGACGCGAGCGTGAGAACCGGCAGATCAACGAACGACTCAAGACCTTGATCGCCGCCTACAAAACGTTGGGCAGCTCGTTCACCGGCACGCTGAGCGTGAGCCCTCTGCATCTGCGCGAGCTCAGGCAAAACGATGAGACGCCGCCGCAACCGCCAGCCGGAGCTAGCCTGAACGAGCGCCGGCGTCGTATCCGGGATGCCGTGGAAGCCGCGCTGTCCGACATCATCCTGCTGGGTACCGAGGAGCAGGTGGAACTGGCGGCCCGGGCCGCCCGGGATATGGTGGCCGGTCGACCTATCGAGACCGCCGCGCTGGTCACCTCGCTGCGCGGCTTTATCCGCGACGCTCTGGATCTTGAACCCATTCCCTCGCATCTCCAGATACCGTCCCAGGGCCCGGCAAGGCCGAATACCGGGGGAGCCGGAGGGAATCGCAAGGCCGGTGAAGCTCAGGGTTCGGGCGGTCGCAGTGGCGCAGGCGCTCAGGGCACAGACATGGGAGCGGGAGGCCTGGGGCTGGGCGCCGGACTGGGTTCAGGTCTGAGCACTGGTACGGGCAGCGAGGATCTCACGGACCGTCGCTCATGACACCGCCTCGCCTAAACCTCAGGCCCTTCTTGCTCAGAGAATGTCCAGCGGCTGCTTGAAGCGCGGCGGGGGCGAGGCAGCGTCGATCAGCGCAAGCTCCTCCGGGCCGAGCTTGAGCTGCAGTGCACGGGCGTTGTCTCGGATATGGTCTTCGGAGCCGCTCTCGGGAATCGCCAGCACTTTGCCGCTGCGCAGAGCCCAGGCCAGAGCCACCACACTGGCACTGACACCATGGCGATCACCGATTTCAGCCAGCAGGCTGTGCTCAATCAGCTCTCCATGTCCTAGCGGGCAATAAGCCATCACGGTCACGCCATTCTTCTGGCACCAGGGCAGCAAGTCATATTCGATGCCGCGGCTGAAAATGTTGTAGAGCACCTGATTGACCACGCAGTTGCGTCCGCCCGGAACTTGCCACAGCTCCCGCATATCGTCAGTGTCGAAGTTGGAAACGCCCCAATGACGAATCTTGCCCTGCGTCTTCAGGTCCTCAAACGCGGCTACCGTCTCGGCCAGCGGCGTATTTCCGCGCCAGTGGAGCAGATAGAGGTCGATACAGTCCACTCCCAGCTTATGGGCGCTGGCCTCGAGCGCACGCACCACTCCCTTGCGGCTGGCATGCATGGGTAGCACCTTACTGACCAGAAAAGGCCGGGGCCGACTTGGCGGCCAGTCACGCAGCACATCGCCAATCAGTTCTTCGGAAAGGCCGTCGCCATACATCTCGGCGGTGTCGATCACGCTCAAGCCGAGTTGCAATCCGGTGAGCAAGGCCGCTTTCTCCTCGTCCCAGCTACGCCGCCCCTGGCCAAGGTGCCAGCTGCCCATGCCCAGATTGGCATGTCCCTGCAAGAAAGATATGGCACTGTGCATATGATCGATCTCCATGAAAAATCTTTAAAACATGCTTTTTGTCCGATATTACTGACGCTTTGAGCTATCGATCCTGCTAATTTTGTCAGCTCAGTTTGAGCCGCGTTATGCTTCGCGTGCGAATCAACGACTGATGATTCGAATGAGTATGTGAAATCAAGTTCGCTATTACCAATAGCAATCCTCAATAAATTCATAACACGGGAGTTCATTGAATGTTCAAGTCCATCGCGGCCGCCGTTCTCGGCCTGTCACTTTCTCTGGGCGTCTGGGCCAAGACCGAAGCCACTCAGGAGTTACCGCCTGAAATCAAGGCCCTGCACTGGCAGGAAAGCGGCAAGGGAGAAATCGCTGACAAGGCCAGCGTCAAGATTCCATCGGGCTATGCCTTTCTCGGCGAGGCCGACACCTCAAAGCTGTTGCAGGCATTTGGCAACCCGCCCAGCAGCGATCACTTTTTGATAGCACCCAAATCGCTGGACTGGTTTGCCGTGTTCTCGTATGACGACACTGGTTACGTGAAGGACGACGAAAAGATCGATGCCGACGACTTGCTCAAATCCATGCAGTCAGGCGACAAGGCCGGCAACGAGCAACGCAAGAAGCTGGGTCTTGAAGCGCTCTACACCGATGGCTGGCAGGTTCCCCCACATTACGACACAGCCACCAAGCGACTGGAGTGGGGTCTACGTCTGCGCGGCGAGTCGGGCGAGAAGAATGTCAACTACACCTCGCGCATTCTGGGCCGAAGCGGCGTGATGACTGCCACCCTGGTCTCCGACACCGCCACACTGGCCCAGAACACCGATGAATTCAAGAAGGTACTCGCCGGCTTCGACTACAACAGCGGCCAGACCTATGCCGAGTTCAAGAACGGTGACAAGGTCGCAGCCATCGGCCTGGGTGCACTGGTGCTCGGCGGCGCTGCCGCAGTGGCCACAAAGAAAGGCCTTTGGGGTGCGATTGCAGGCTTTCTGGCTGCAGGCTGGAAGATCATTGCAGCCGCAGCGGTCGCGCTGTTCGCAGGCATAGGCAAATTGTTTGGCCGCAAGAAAGCCGCAGAATAAGACCGTCGGTCGGTCGCAGCCTCAACCCCTGTAACCCCGCCCCGCGCATCGCTAAGATCGCGGGGTTTGTCTTTTCCCGAAAGCCGTCTTGTACTTCACGATCTCCACGCAGCTGCAGGTAGTTCTGGCCATTGTCCTGTTCTATCTTTATGACGCGGCCTTGCTGCTCAAGCCAGAAGAGGGTTTGCTGCGCCCGCTGCGCTCGGGATGGCGGGTACAGCTGGCCAGCCGGGGCTTCGAGCTGCGTCAGAACCGCCTGCTATGGCTGCCTGTTTTTGCACTACACCAGCCCGTCTACCGGCAGCGCTGGAGCGCCACACAGATTCATCTGCCCGGTGACGCGGCATTTTCAAAGGCAATGGAGACACATGCCCGCAGCTTCAAAGCGTTTGCGCTGCCGCTGTATCTGCTGGCTGCGCTGCTGTTTCTCTGTCTTCCCGCTGCCTTGCTGGTGCTGCATTCCGAACTGCTGCAGCTGATCGCACTCGCGCTGATCTATCTGAGCACGGCCTGCCTGAGCTGGCTGGCCCTGCGCCACGGCAAGCAGGGCCACAGCAATCGGGCCTTCGCGCGCTCTACGGCGTTTCAGATTTTGCTGTGCCCGCCATTTGCCCTCAATGTGGTGCGCAAGCTTTCGCTGTCCTACGAGACTGAAGCCGATTTGCTGCAGGCGGCGCAGGCCCTCATGAGCGCCGCACAGTGGCAGGACCTTGCAGCACAGGTTCAGCAGCTGATGCAGCGCGAAATGGATGAAATTGCCGAGCTGCCCGAATATGCGCCAACGCTTGCGCAGATGCAGCAGGCGCTGCGGGTGCTGGAGCAAAACAGCGCCCGCAGCTGAACACGCCGTCAGACTGCCTCACAATAGCGGCTTCCATCACAGCGACCATCGCGAGCACACCATGGCCTTTGCCGACAACCTCAAGCAACTTCCCTCCATCGCCCATGTCGCCGAGCTACAGCTGATCGACTCCGACGGCAAGCTTGCCGCAAGCATTCCGAATGCGCCTGGAAAGGCCGGCTCTGTCACGGTCTACAACGCCCTCTACGCAAAACATGGCAGCATCAATGTCGCCGCCGCCGAAGAGGGTCTGCAGCTGTTTGCAGAGCACACCGAAGACGCCAAGGCACGCCCCGGCGCTCACCCCAATATCGATCGACTGCTGGAGGTGATTGCAAGCGGCAAGGGTTATGCCGTAACGGTGATTGCAGCCTGAGCGTCTTCAGGCCCTTTCCCGGTTAGAAAGGCTTGACCTTCTTGCCTTGCTTTCTAGCGCCTGAGGCAGAAGATATTCGGGGTCCGCACGCTGAACGCGGTTGCGCCCGGCGCTCTTGCCTCGATAAAGAGCGGCATCGGCCTGCTGCAGCGTGATGTCAAATGCCTGAGAAGTGATGAACGGATTGGAAACACCAATCGTCGCCGTGCAAGTGACAGAGCCGTGCAGGCTGATGCCAGGTATCGCGATTTCCGCAATCGCCGCACGTATTCTTTCGGCCAGTTGCAGAACTTCATCCCCCTTCAGGCCAGGGCAAAGAACCAGAAACTCCTCGCCGCCCAGACGACATTTCAGATCACTCCTGCGCGTGCTTTGCTGAATCGCTTCTGCCACGCGACACAGCACGTTGTCGCCAAACTGGTGCCCATAGTTGTCGTTGATGCGCTTGAAATGGTCAATGTCCACGATCAAGAGGTGGACCGGAGCGGCTTTCCTGACTGCAAAATGCGCCTCCAGCCCATCTAGCAAACCACGACGATTGAGCAGCTTGGTCAGCGGATCCTGCGCTGCCATGCTGCCGAGCTCGTCCGTCAGACGGCGCAACGCCAGCCAGACAGCGCCTGGCGGAATCACCGTACCGAGGAAGGACATATAGATATAGAACACCATCTGGAAACGGCTGTTCATGTCCAGAGCCTGCAATCCCCCCTGCAGGATCAGCATGAACTTCATGGCATTGAGAACACATATGCCCGCGATAAGGATGGCAAACACCACCATCTCCACGGCCATATTCCTGGCAAAGCTGCGCGTTCCCCAAAGCAAAGTGATCGTCATGCAGAGAAACAGCAAAGTGCATGCCGCAGCCAACATGGCCTGGCGAGCCTCCAGACCAAGCGTAGACTGCACCAGCACCTGAGCCGCGCTGTAGGCCAGTGCCAAAATCAGCAGCGGACGCCAGACCGGCGTCGGCCGATTGAAAAACCGCATCGCACCCACGACATACACTACCGGCGCGCAAAGCGTCAGCGTGTGATTGACGAGGCTCATCACACTCCAGCCAGGCTTGCCGCCCAGCAACTGCAATATATAGGCACAACCAAGCAGCAGATTGCCCAGCGCAAAGACCTCCATGCCCATTTTTCTGCCGGGCAGCCTGCGACTGATCAGCATGAACAGAACGCAAAAACACAACAGATGCACGCAGAGCATGCCAAGGATGACGGTCGCAACCATGAAATCGCTCATATCCGATAAAGCTAGGCGCCGTTTGGCCCAGGCAATGAGAACAGCCGGACCTGCGGATCAACAAAGCAGGTCTGGTCCAGGCTTTACTCATGCCTTCCTCCCCACTCTCAAGTGTTGGCAACTCTAATGCCTTGCGCCGAGCCGATAATGTCAACGCCGGTCAGGGCCTGCCAGCGAATCTGAGCGACGCCTGGCGCACCACCTCCGGCAACTGCTGCACCCGGGCATAGCTTTCGCGCAGCCAGCTCGCATCGTTGCCGCCCTGCAGCACCTGGGCCAGCTCCTGCAAAGCGCTCTTGCCGGATGCCGGCGCATGACCGGTGATGCGCCCCAGCGTCTGCTCGATATGCTCGCGCAGCGGCAGTTGCTCGCTGGTGGCCGGGTCCACATAGGTGCCGTCCAGACCAAAGCGGCAGGCCTGGAAGCGGTTATAGGTATAGACCAGATAGTCGTCTTCGCTGGGTTCGAAGGGCTGCTCACTGAGGAACCAGGCGCCCAGTGCCTGAACATAGGCCGCCAGTTGCGCCGCGCGATGAATGGACAGCGGCGTATCGAAGACACGAACTTCCACAGTGCCGAACTCGGGCTTGGGACGGATATCCCAGTAAAAGTCCTTCATGCTGTGAATCACGCCCGTGGCAGCCATCTTGACAAAATAGCGCT
The DNA here is from genome assembly GCF_001010305.1 of Comamonas sp. E6. NCBI lineage: Bacteria > Pseudomonadati > Pseudomonadota > Betaproteobacteria > Burkholderiales > Comamonadaceae > Comamonas > Comamonas sp. E6. Next base: position 267,815 of record NZ_BBXH01000008.1, on the reverse strand, counting down.
CGAAGTCTTCCCAGTGCAAGGCAAATGGCGCACGCCCCGAGAGCGGAAATGCGAACACCGAGTTCAGACGCGCGGAGTCAAACGCCGTGTCCTGCCCCTGCACAAAGGGACTGGATGCGGACAGCGCAATGAAATGCGGGATATAGCGCGAGAGCCGGTGCAGCATCATCAGCGCATCATCGGCACTGGGACAGCCCACATGCACATGCTGGCCGAAGATGGTGAACTGCTTGGTCAGATAGCCGTACAGCGCCGTCAGTTCCTTGAAGCGCGGCTTGTCATAAATGCGCTGCTGGTGCCATTGCTGAAACGGGTGCGTACCGCCGCCGGCCAGCGCGATATTGAGCCGGTCAGCCGCCTTGACCAGGGCATCGCGCGTGACCGCCAACTGCTCATACGCGTCCTGCGCATCGCTACAAATGCCGGTCGAGATTTCGATCATGCTGGCCGTCACCTCGGGAACGATGGAGCCCGGAACCTTGGCGTTCTTGAGCAGAGCCAGCATATCGGGCGCATAAGGCGTCATATCGTAGTGATGGGTGTTGAGCAACTGCAGCTCCAGCTCCACGCCCAGCGTCAACGCCTGAGATGGCGCGAATTCGCCCAGACCATCGGTCGCTGCCGATTGAATGTGTTCGACTTCATGCGTCATGACGCCTCTCCCCTCTTTGCAAGGCTGCGCGGCCCACGCCGCGATGGGCATCGCCGCTGCGCCACAGCGCCGTGGCAGCCAGCAGCACACCCAGTACCTCACACAAGGCAATCATGGGCAAGGCAATGGCCGCGAGCTGCTGGGCCACGCTGGCATTGAAAGCAGTCCACTGCGACACCAGAGCAGAGACCATAAGCAGGGCCACACCCGAGAGCGCAAACTGTCCGCAGGCCACGGGCCACTGTCTGCGCCAGCCTATGGCCGTACCGTGCCCCAATAGCAAAACTGCAGAAAATTTGCCAACTGCCCTTGCCAGTACGGCGCTAGCCACTACCGAAACAAGAGCGAACGACATGCCGACCTGGGCTGCCATACTGGCAACCAGTACAAACATCAGCAGATTGAGCATGGCATTGGCCGCCTGAAAGGCCTGGGGCCAGATCAATGGCATGGGACTGAGATTGCGCAGCATCAGCCCCGCTACCATAAAGCCCAGCGCGGCCGAACCACCCCATTGCTCTGCCAGCAGACAGACCGCAGTCATTGCCGCGAGCAGATAGAAGGCCGTGCTGTCGCTGCGCGATGACTGCCAACGCAACACCGGCCAAAAAGCGGCCGTGACCAGCAAGGCCCAGAACAGGGTCAGCAGCAGGCTGAGCAGCAAACGCCCCAGTCCCGCAGCCGAGAACTGCAGGCCGCCGCCCGCCGCAGCTGCGGCAGGAACAAATACTACCGTCAGCACCAGCGCCCCCAGCAGCGCCAGCAAGGTGCTGATGGTTGCCAGCAGCAGACTGCGATCCGTCACTGCACCGCTGGCACGCAAATCATCGGCAATGCGCAGCAGTACGGCCGGCGATGCTGCCATGGATATCACGCCGACGGCCAGCGCCACGGCCCAGCCCCAACCCAGCGCCAACAAGGCGGCGGTCACCACCACCAGAGTCAACAACGACTCGCCCAGGCTTTGCAGCAGCAGCCAGGGCTGACGCAGCAGCCAGGGAAGGGAAACCTGAGATGCAGCCAGCAACAGGCTCGCACCCACGGCCAGCTCCAGCAACAGCGCCGAACTGCCCTGCAGAGGCCAGGGCAGGTCACCAAACCCCACCCAGCCGGCCACCAGGCCGACCATGGTGTAGCCCAGCATGCGTGGATAGCCGGTAAAGCGATGAACCAGATGGCCGAGCAAGGCGGCGGCCGAAACCAGCACGCACCAGCTCAGCAGCGGTGGAAAGCCGGCAGGCCAGATGCCCGCCTCCAGATTGCCGAACGGCATATAGCGCCCTCCTGTATCAAGACCCGGACAGTGCGACAAATCGCGTCACCAGGGTTGGTGCAGGCAGCGTTGCGAAAGAGATGCGGTCAGCGCCGCGTGAAATTCCGGCCATGCGCCAGAATGCAACACCTGCTATTGCGCAACCAGCTCTTCACCCACAGGATCAAGGCGGCCGCCACGTACGCCCCAGCTCCTGTTCAGATAACGACAGAAACTATCTCGGAGCGCTACAAACATCATAGAGCTCCTGCATCCAATGGCGTTACAGGGTGTCAGCCTTCCGACATTTCTGTGACCGAATGCATTGCTTGGTGCAGTTTTGCAAACCAGCGGATCATGAAAAACGCCGGGCTCAACTCTGCGTTGACCCGGCGTAGGCATGTATGGCAAAACTGCGCTGTCAGGCTGGCAGCTTGCCGTCCTTCAGCAGCGCACCCACCAGCGCCACCCAGTAACGCATGCCCAGCGGCAGATTGGCGTCATTGAAGTCATACTTGGGATTGTGCAGCGAGGCACTGTCCTCGCCATTGCCCAGCCAGATATAGACGCCCGGGTATTCCTGCGCCATGAAGGCAAAGTCTTCCGAGGCCATGCTGGGCACCATATCGCGGCGCACCTTGCCCTCGCCCAGCACGCTGGTCAGCACCTCGGCGCAGACTTCGGCATGCTGGGGGTTGTTGATGGTCGCGGGGTAGCTGACGCGGTAGTCGAGATGGGCCTCCAGGCCGTGCAGCGCGCAAGTCGCGGAGATCGCATCACGAAAACGCTGTTCGATGCGCGCACGCTGAGGCATGTCAAAGCAGCGCACGGTGCCACGCAGCTTGATGACTTCGGGCATCACGTTGTAGGTATCGCCGGCGTTGAAGCTGGTTACGCTAAGCACGGCCGGCTTGTGAACCTCCTGTTCGCGCGCGATCAGCGCGGGAAGATGGGTCACCAGTTGGCAGGCAGCCAGCAGTGCGTCCTTGCCCAGATGAGGCATGGCGGCATGGCAACCCTTGCCGGTCAGCGTCAGGTCAAAGATGTCGAAGGCCGCCATCACGGCCGTGGAATGCACCGCTGCCGTTCCCACAGGCAGGCCCGGCCAGTTATGCATGCTGTAGACCGCGTCCATGGGGAAGCGCTTGAACAACCCGGCTTCGATCATGGCTCGCGCGCCACCTTCGTTTTCCTCGGCGGGCTGGAAGATGAAATGCACGGTCCCCGCAAAATCGGGCGCCGAGGCCAGAGCCTGGGCCGCCCCCAGCAACATGCTGGTATGGCCGTCATGGCCGCAGGCATGCATACGGCCGGCGTGCGTGGACGCATGCTCGCACTGGTTGAGCTCCGTCACATTCAACGCGTCCATATCGGCGCGCAGGCCGATGGAGGGGCCTGCGCCCATATTGCCCTTGAGCACGGCAACCACGCCCGTACCGGCCAGGCCGGTGTGTACATCCAGACCAAAGCTCTTCAGCAGTTCGGCCACGCGTGCGCTGGTGCGGTGCTCCTGAAACGCGGTTTCGGGATGACGGTGAAAGTCATGGCGCCAGGCTTGCAGTTCCTGCTGGCCGGGCCACTTGATGGTGTTCATCATGGTCGTGCTCCGGCTTTACAGCGTATGGACAAAGGTCTGGGCGATCAGGGTCGCAGCCAGGAACACACCGGCATTGGCCAGCAGCGAAACCACGACGATGCGCCAGCCCAAACGGCGGAAGGCCGGGATGTCCTTGGCCAGCGACAGGCCCGCGAAAGTCAGCATGGGCGTGATCATGGCCAGAAAGTTGACCTTGCCGGTGAGCGCAGCCACTTCGGCGGCATAAGGCGTGAGCGGGAATGTCATGGCCATGGCGATGAACGAGATCCAGCACACGGCAGGCAGCATGCGGCGCGTGCCGACGTAGATCAGATCACCGACAAACACGGCAGCAATGATGAGCAGCACGCCGGGCAGCGCATCCATCACCGGCACGCCATGGCCGATGCGGTTGCCAATCAGCACCATGGCGCCGACCAGGACCCAGGAAGCGAAGCGCATGCCCAGACCCAGCGCTGGCACCTGCGCCTGCTCTTCGTCCTTGGCTACCGACAGATCCACGGCCTGCTCCACCACGGCCTGCTTGCGCTTGCGGCCCAGAATCGGCTCCAGCCATTGATAGGCGCGCAAGGCCAGGGGCAGCGAGATGAACAGCGTCAGATAAGTGCCCACCGTCGTTGCGATCAGATTGGCGGCAGCGGCAAAAGTGGCGATTTGGTCGCTCATTTCGGGATGCTGGGCGGCGATCGCGCCCACGGCGGCGGCCGTCATGCTGCCCGAACCCACGCCGGCGCCCATGCCCAGGGCCAGCGGGTGGAAGATATTGAGGCTGGAGACAAAGCCGGCCAGCAGCGAGATGAAGATGGCGCCGATCAGAGTGCCTGTGATGTACTCGGCCAGCACACCGCGGCCTTCGGGCGAATCCATGCCGAAACGCTCGCCGATGATGGCCAGGCCCGGTTCACGGCCGATGGAGAACGTCGCGCCAATCGCTTCGCGCTTGATCCCCAGCAGCAGCGCCACGGGCATGCCCAGGGCCACGCAACCGACCAGATTGCCCAACTCCTGCAACACCAGTCCCCAGCCGACTTCCGCCAGCTTGGGCAGCGAACCACCGACCAGCAGGCCCAGCTTGGCAATGAACAGGAACAGCGCGCAGGACAGCACGGCGGCAGCCAGATTCTGGCTGTACAGGCTCAGTTGCAGCGGGCCGGGCATGCGCTTGCGCAGCAGACCCAGCACCAGGCCGATGAGCAGCGCCCAGATCATGGGCAGCAGCACCACCTTGCCCACGCCCAGCGAAATGGGCAGCGGCCCCAGCCACTCGGACAATGCCGCGATCACCAGCGCCAGCGCAAATACCTGCACCACGCTGCCCACATTCAACGCGGCCTTGGCCGGCTGCACCTCTGTACGCATCAACTTTCCTTGCGCACGACGGCCGCTGCCGACGCGCTGAAATAGCTTTGAACCCTGAAAATGGGCACGGCCAGCCCAAGCTGGCGCTCACCCATGCGGGCGCTGAATATAACAATGCATTTATTGCATATGCATTCTTTTTCTGTTCTAAAAAAGTGAACATACGTATGAATACAGATGTAATTTGGCGACGACAATCGCAGCATGCCCGCCTTTCAAGACTCCCGCGCCCGCTATCTGTTTGAAGCCGTCTACTGCGGCTCCGTTCGTGCCGCAGCCGAAAAACTGGGCATCGTGCCCTCGGCCGTCAGCCGCCAGATCAGCCTGCTCGAAGAGGAACTGGGCCTGGCCCTGCTGGAGCGCCATCGCAACGGCGTGGTACCCACCGAGGCCGGCCAGTTGCTGCTGGACTATCACCGCGAACACACGGCCCACCGCCACGACATGCTGGCCAAGGTCGATGCGCTTCGCGGGCTGCACAGCGGCAGTGTCAGCGTGGTCAGCGGCGAAGGCTTTGCGCAGGAGCTTATCGACGGGCCCATACGCAATTTTCGCCAGCAATATCCGGGCGTCAGCATCTCGCTGGAAATCTACGGCACGACCGAGATCATGCGCCGGATTCGCGAGGACGCTGCCGAGATCGGCCTGGTCTACTACCCGCCCGCCGACAGCCATATCACCGCACGCGGTACGGCGCGCCAGCCCATGCACGCCATCGTCCACTCCCAGCACCCGCTGGCCAGCGCTGCCCAGACTTCGCTGCAGGAGCTCAGCCAATGGCCTATTGCCATGCTTCAAGGTGTGTATGGCATTCGCCAGCTCGTGGAATATGCCGAACGCAAGGACAAGATCCACCTCAGCCCCGCGCTGACCAGCAATCTCATCAGCGTGCTGCTGGCCTTTGTCACCAGCGGCCAGGGCGTGACCCTGCTACCGCCCTGCTCCGTCACGGCCGAGCTGGCAAGCGGGCGCCTGCGTGCCATTCCCATTCACAACCCTGCATTTCAGGATGCGGAGATGCAGCTCATCACCCGTACCGGCCGCCATCTGTCCCCTGCCGCCAATCGCTTTTTGCTGTATTGCATGCAAGGCATGCAGGCGTTCCAGGAACCATGAGCGGCGACCCGCGGCCCGCAAGACTCCAGGTCAGGCCGCCTGAGCATGCTGAGGACGCCGCTGCACTTGCCTTAGACTGCACGCAGCATGCAAACCAGTCTGGCTCTCACTCCCTCGCAACTGAGCGAATTCCTTCTCAACGTCGCTACCGTACGCCCCGTGTTCATCTGGGGACCGCCAGGCATAGGCAAATCGGCATTGGTCCAGAACTTTGCGCAAAGCGTGGGGCTTGATTGCGTGTCCCTGCTGGGCAGCCAGCTCGCTCCCGAGGACTTGCTGGGCGTGCCGCAGATCATTGACGGCATAACCCGCTTCTGCCCGCCCGCCATGATTGCGCGCAAGCAGCCTTATTGCCTGTTCCTGGACGAACTCAACGCCTGCAGCCAGGATGTGCAAAAAGCCTTCTACAGCCTGATTCTGGAGCGCCGCGTGGGCGAGTACCTGATGCCCGAGGGCTCCATCGTGATTGCGGCTGGCAACCGCGCCCAGGATTCCGCGATTGTGCGCACCATGTCCTCGGCGCTGGTCAACCGCATGATTCACGTGCAACTCAAGGTCAGCGCCAGCGAGTGGCTGCAATGGGCGCAGCAAGCCCAGTTGCATGCCTTGGTGCTCGAATACCTGGCCCAGCGCCCCGATCACCTGTGGAGCCAGCCGCCCAAGCACGAAGAGGCGTTTTCCACGCCGCGCTCCTGGCATATGCTCAGCGATGCCTTGCAGTCCTATGGCGATGCGCTGAACCTGCAGACGCTGGAAGCCCTGAGCAGCGGCTGCCTCACGCCCCAGCATGCGGCACAGTTCAAGGCCTTCTACAAGCTGACCGACGACCGTCACCGTCTGGACGCCATCTTCAAGGGCGACGCCAACTGGCCCCATGCGCCGCAGGACAGGGATGTGCTGTATTTCCTGGCCCAGGCCTTCCGTGCGCGTCTGCTCAAGATCCTGCCCGCCGACAAGCAGCAAAGCGGCGGCGAGCTGCAGCAAACCGTGCACCGCTCCAAGGCCATGCTCAAGGAGCTGGCTCAGATCAGCCTGGAAATGGCGCAGATCGTCACCGCCGAAAGCGACGGCCAGACCCTGCCCGCCTGGTATATGGTGGAAATCGTGCGCGACCTGCCACGCCTGGTGGAAGCGCGCGAAGCGGCCAGAGCCTGATGGCCAAGCCCCCAACGCGCGAAACGCCAGCCACCCAGGCCTATACGCAAGGCCTGGCCATGCTGCAGGCACACCCCATCTTTACCGAACTCAGCCGCAGCCTGGGCTTTGTGCGCAGCGCCCATTCCCAGTGTCCGGCCCATGGCTGGGCGCAGGCCAGCCTCAACCAACAGCGCTTTACCGGCCAGATCGACATCCACCCCAAGCGCATGGCCAGTCCCGAGGAATGGGCATATTGCCTTGGGCGGGCCACGCTCAGCTACGCGCTGGAGCTGTTTCAACGCGACCGCAGCCACTGGGCGCAATGGAGCGCGGCCTGCGACGTGGTCACGGCCCGCTTCATCCAGACCATCAAGCTCGGACGTCCGCCCGAAGGCATGGAATTACCCGACGGACTGCCCCAGCGCGACGAGGCACAGTGGTACGTCCAATTCTGCGAACAAGGCATACCCGACTGGGCGCAGGCGCTGAGTCTTGCCGGTCCCGGCCAGGGCGGCGCTCACCCCAGCCTGGCCTTGCCAGAGCAATGGCCTGAGCCGGCCTCATCCACCAGCAAGCCTCAGCCGTACTGGCGCAGGTACGGCAACTGGCCCGAAATGTTTGCTGCGGGCCTGGCTCGCTCCGTCACCCAATCCGTGGAAATGGCTGCGGGCGTGCGCCGCGAGTTTGGCCAGAGCCTGCCTGCCAGCAGCGCGCTAGACCGCGCACGCCACTGGTTCATGGACAGTTTTCCGCTGCTGGGCAGCATGGTCGCGGCGTTTGACATCATGGAGGACGCCAGCATCTGCGAGCGCGAGGACATTGCCGTCGCCGCGGTCGACGAGATACTGCGCACCATCTACATCAACCCCGGCCCGCACCTGTCCGAGCTGGAGCTGCGCTTCGTCATCGCCCACGAAGTCCTGCACGTCGCCCTGCGCCATCTGCCGCGACGGCGCGGGCGCGAGCCGTTTCTCTGGAACGTGGCCTGCGACTTCGTCATCAACGACTGGCTGATTCAGATGGACGTGGGCCAGCCGCCGGGCATAGGCCTGCTCTACTACCCGGAGCTGCGCGGACTCAGCGCGGAAGAGGTCTACGACCGCATCGCGGGCGATCTGCGCCGCATGCGCAAGCTGCGCACCCTGGCCGGTGGCCAGGGCGACATGCTGGAGCGCAATGTGGGCGGCCAGCGCAAGGCTGGCGACTACACCGATATCGACGAATTCTGCCGCACCCAGCTGGGCAAAGGCTTGCTGCGCCATGAGCAAGACGCACGCGGCCTGCTGCCTGCGGGATTGATCGAGGAAATCCGCGCTCTGCTGCAGCCGCCGATTGACTGGCAGGTGGAGCTGGCGCGCTGGTTCGACCACCACTTTCCGCCCGTAGAGACGCGGCGCAGCTATGCCCGTATCAGCCGCCGTCAAAGCGCCACGCCCGATATTCCCCGGCCCCGCATTCAGGCCGACAGCCGCTGGCTGGAAGGCCGCACCTTCGGCGTGGTGCTGGACACCTCGGGCTCCATGGAGCGCCATGTGCTGGCCAAGGCTCTGGGCGCCATCGCAAGCTACGCCGATGCCAAGAATGTGCCCGCTGTGCGCCTGATATGCTGCGACGCTGCCGCCTACGATCTGGGCTATCTGCCTGCCGCCGACATTGCCCAGCGCATCGCCCTCAAGGGCCGTGGCGGCACCGTGCTGCAACCGGGCGTGGATCTGCTGCTCCAGGACGACGACTTTCCCAAGGACGGCCCCATCCTCATCATCACCGATGGTCAATGCGACCAGCTGCGCGTGCCGCGCGAGCATGCCTATCTGCTGCCGCCCGGCCGCAAGCTGCCGTTTCGCACGGCTGCGCCCATCTTTGTGATGGACTGAAACCAGCCAGGCTCATGCAGCGCATGCCGTCCATATCGGCGCGCAAAGGCCTCTCAATCCACACCTGGGCGACCCACTACTGCTTTGCGGCTAGGCTTGGTGCTTGTTATTTTGAAAGAAAGCCAATCCTTGAGCACGACGACTTTTCCCTCTTGCCCCCAATGCGGCCTGAGCAATACCTACCCCGATGGCGATCTGCTGATCTGCCCCGACTGCGCCCATGAATGGTCGGCCCATGCAGAAGCCATTGCCGATGAAGACAACGGCCCCCGCATCATCAAGGACGCCAACGGCACGCCGCTGGCCGACGGCGACAGCGTGCTGCTGGTCAAGGACCTGAAGGTCAAAGGTTCCTCTACCGTCATCAAAAAAGGCACCAAGATCAAAGGCATTCGCCTGGTCTATGACAACGGCGACCATGACGTAGACTGCAAGACTGATCAGGGTCCATTCATTCTCAAATCCGAGTTTCTGAAAAAGGCCTGAGGCAGCACTCCCCATCGCTGAACCCAGCGATCCACCAACGCCCGGAGCCATGCCGGGCGTATCCGCTGGCACAATGTGGCGGCTCAAAAGCTCTGGCAACCCGCTTTCGCGAATAGAAGCCCAACTGGCTCCTTTCCGCGCTGGCCGTTATCAAAATACATACTCGGCCACATCAGCTATCCGCAGATGAAACGGCTGTCTGCCCCCGTGCTAGTGCTAGTTCAGGCGCAGCATGGCTGTCGATGGCACACGCCATCGCCGCGCAAAACTGCAGCATCTCCCGCCGCCTTGCCGCAGCAAGGCCGACCCTAAGGCTTACCCTCAGATGTCATGATCTGGCAACTGAATTGCGGCATGCGTTAAGTCCATTCAGGGCACCAGCCCTACATTGCCCCCTCGAACTCCTTGATTTCTGCCCCCGCAGAGGTCAATACAGGCTGATGCATACCTGTGCGCAGCCAGGTCCAGGCCATGAAGGGCAATAGCAGGAAATGAACCGGGAACTCGAAGGCAAGCAATCCAATCACTGGTCACAACCACAGTCTCCGCCGTGACCTCGTGAGTTCCAGGTACCAAGACTTGGCAGCCTGTGCCCCACGGCTTGATGCTGTGGGCCTCTGCGCAGTTCCCCCTGTATTCAAGACAACAAAAAAGCCCGGCATAGCCCTAGCACAGCGGCTTGCAGCGTCTACGTCGTGATGCTGCAAGACGTGCCGCAAGGAACCGCCCAGCGCCCCATACCAACTTCCAAGAGACAAGCATGACCCCAAGCGCGACGACCATTTCGGGCGCAACGCCCAGGCAGGACACCAGCCACAACATCGATGCAGACAACGCGCTGTATGCCAAGGTCAGTTGGCGGCTGCTGCCCCTGCTGCTGATCTGCTACATGGTCGCCTACCTGGACCGCATCAACATCGGCTACGCCCAGATCCAGATGAAGCAGACGCTGGATTTCGGCGACGCCGCCTACGGCTTTGGCGCAGGCCTGTTCTTCATAGGCTACTTTTTGTTTGAAGTGCCCAGCAATCTGCTGCTGGAGAAGATTGGCACGCGCAAGACGCTGATGCGCATCATGCTGGTCTGGGGCGTCATCGCCACCGCCATGGCCTGGGTCTCCACCCCCATGCAGTTCTATGTGGCACGCTTTCTACTGGGCGCCTTCGAAGCCGGCTTCTTTCCCGGCGTCATTCTCTACTTCACCTACTGGTATCCCTCGGCACGCCGCGGCCGCGTGATCTCCATCTTTCTCTCAGCCGTCATGACCATGGCGATTGCGGCCGGCCCGTTGTGCGGCGCCATTCTCAAATATATGGATGGCATCGACGGTCTGCATGGCTGGCAGTGGCTGTTTCTCATCCAGGGTCCTCCCGCCTGCATTCTGGGTCTGATCCTCTACTTCTATCTGCAGGACAAGCCAGCCGACGCGAAATGGCTGACAGACGCCGAAAAAGCGCGCCTGCAACACAACATCGCCAACGACGGCGGCCAAGTTGCTCATCATGGCGGCCACGGGCACAAGGCGGCCCACAGCAGCGCCACTCTGGGCCAGTTGCTGCGCGACCCCAAGGTCTATGCCCTGTCACTCGTGTATTTCATGATGCACGGTGCCACCTATCTGTTTGTCTTCTGGATGCCCACCGTGATTCAGGGCCTGGGTGTGCAGGACGTGCTGCATGTCGGAATCTACTCGGCCATTCCCTTTGTCGCAGGCTTCTTCGGCATGATTGCCTTCGGTGCCAGCTCCGACCGGTTCCGCGACCGCCGCTGGCATTTGTTCATCGCCACCGGCATGGCCATTGCCGGCCTGATCGTCACCCTGCAGATGCACGGCCATCTTGAGGGCTCGCTGATTGCCCTGGCCTTCACGCTGATCGGACTTGCGGCCCTGCCCCCGCTGTTCTTTGCCCTGGTCAGCGACTATCTGCCGCCGGCCGTAGCCGCCGGCGGCATAGCGCTCATCAGCAGCCTGGGCAACCTGGGCTCGGCCGCCAGCCCCACCCTGGCCGGCCTGCTGACCCAGCACACAGGCAACAGGCACTACAGCATCTATCTCGTGCTGGTCATGCTGATCCTCTCTGCACTGGTGCTGATGGTGGCAGTGCGCGACTCCAAGACCAGGCGCGGCTAAGCCATGCCCGGCGCGCTTGCCAGGCAGCGCCCGACCCGGATTCATCTGGCTGGCTGATTCGATGCTGAACGCAGAAAATTCATTAAAAACGACCGCCAACGCTTACCTGTAAAGCGTTAGAAGCTATCAAAATCATTCCTCAAGCTGCGCTTCGGCCAAGGGATTCGCCTTGTAACTCAGCCAGCCTGCCGCTACAGACTTGCCCGCAGCAGCGCCTGCGCGGCGGTCGTTGGGGTGCGAGCGCCCCTCGCTCACCACCACTTCGGCAAAGTCAAACGGGCTCATGCCCGCTATGCAAGCCACATTCACACCGTACTGATGCGGCGACGAGCGTCGCTGATGGAAGGTATAGATGCCGCAATGCTTGCAAAAGAAATGCTTGGCCTGCCCGGTGTTGAACTGGTAGAGCGTCAGCGCATCCTGTCCCTGCAGCACCTCGATTCCGCTCAAATCAGCCGACACCGCCACGGCCCCGCGCATGCGGCAAAACGAACAATTGCAGCGCCGCGCGGTGTTCAGGCCATCGCTTAACAGAACGGTAAAGCACACTGCGCCGCAGTGGCAGGCGGCTTGGAGCGGTCGGGAAAAATCGCGGCTGGGGCTAAGCATGGGTTTGTCTCCATCAATACGGTTCTTATATGGCTGGCGCTGAATCAACGGCATCCAATATCGGTCAAATCAAGCTCAAGCGCTCATGCAACAAGCGCAAGAAGCTATGAATCTTAAAAATTTCCCGATCAGGAAATTTTTAACTTGCCGCAACTAATTTAAATACATACTTCCCGTTCGGGAAATTTAACTGGCATCGCGGCGCTCCGATCTAGGTGTGAAATCACGCGTGTGCTCAGGCCAAGCGCCTCAGCGTCAAGGCGCAGCGCTGCTCTATCAGCTGCACGATCTGCGTCACCACGGCATTGCCCGCAAAACCATGCGGTGGCGCGGCCTGCAGCTTGCGCGCGGCAGCGGGTAGTTCGTTCGCCAGCTGCTGCAAACGCTTGCGCGTCGCCGCCTTGGCAAGGCCTGCTTCTTCCGCAAACTGCTCCCAGTGCCTGGCCTCCAGCTCGCTGAACTTGTATTTGCTGCCAATCTTCATTGCCATCTTGGGCGTCAGCTGGGGGTAAATCGCCGTAGCCAGCAGGTCGTAGAACGGTGCCAGCACAGGCGCCCTTCCTCCATAAAGCAGCGAGAAATTCTTGCCATGTGCGTCATGGTTGCCGATCAGGGCATTGAAGATCACCCCATCCAGCAGCCGCAGAACCTGCGGCGCGCTGGGGCGGGTCACGCTGCGCGCCAAGGCAAAGCATTGCGCCAGGCCTGGCCCGCCCTCGTTCTGGTACTTCAGCTCGGGCACCACGCCCAGCGCCTGGCAAAAGTCTTCCTGGTGCAGACGTTGCAGCTGCGCTTGGCCCTGCGCATCGTCCTTCAGCACCCGGTCATAGCGCTTCACCAGCAAAAACGAGCGGCCCAGCACGCTCTGGATTCGGGCATTGGCAGGCCGCAGCCCCATGACCTGGGCCAGCAGCATGCAAAAGCCTTCGTTGGCTACGCTGTCCTCCACCGCATGGATGGCGGGCTTCAAGATATGCGAGCTGGGAGCGCCGTTGCGCGGCAGACCGATACGCACTGCGCCCGGAATGCTGTCGTCCACCACCACGGGCAGCTTGTCCTGCGCCCCGGCCAGCGACAGCCGCAGCCCGTCATCTCCCGCCAGCATGGGGCGGCGCGGCAGCTCGTCCAGCAAGGCGAGCAGCTTTTGATCGCTGAGCCACTCCACATCACCCGATTCCCTGGTCGCCCCAGCCCCGTCAGTCTGCGGCAAGGCTTGCCCTGGTTCCAGAAAGGTCACGGCCCCCGCGCATTCGCCTCCAATATGGTCCAGCAACGCAAAATCGTTCTGGCCCGACACCTGAAATTGCTGGGCAATCAGGCGTCGCATCTGCCCCTCGGGCAGCAGACCGGCAAAGAATGGCCGGGTCTGGTGATCGCCAAAGGGCTCAGCCTGCAGCGGCAGCGACTGCGATAAAGCCGTGGCCTGCGGCAGCGCCAACCATTCGGTCGCATAGGCAAAGCTCAGCCGCCCATGCACCAGCGACAGGCTTCCCACGCGCCGCTCAAACAGCCAGACTTCGAGTTCATGCGTCATGGTCTGCGCCCTCCGTTGCTGCGGCAGCCTGGCCTGCCCCGTCTTCATGCGCCGCTTCCGGCAAGCCGCCCAACTGCAACTCTCCCCCCAGCGCATCGATCACCCGCAGCACATGCTCCAGCCGCACCGTGGGCTTGCCCGACTCCAGATCCACAATAAACCGCGTGCCCACGCCTGCGGCCAAGGCAAGCTGCGGCTGGGTCAGCCCCAGTTGTTTGCGGGCGATGCGCAGGGCCGTGCCCAGTTGGTCGGTGGTGTGGATGGTGGGCATAAGGTGGTCTAGCTTGAAAATTCCCGTTCGGGAAATTATGAAGCAAAGCATGCAGAAAAGGAATCGATATTTCCCGATCGGGAAATTCATTGACAGACAAGCTCAAGCACCAACGCCAAAAATTCAAGATAAAACAGGCTCCAGCGCTTATGCATCATGCACTGGCAGCTATCAAAACTAGTCTAAGCGCTCAAAGCTGCACGATCACAGATGGAAAATTGAGAATCAGTCGGTCTCAAGCACTTATGTAGCAAGCACAAACAGCTATGGAAATATAAAAAAGGCAGCCCGAAGGCTGCCTTTGTTTTAAGCAAGCGAAACGCTCACTTACGTGCGGGTGGCACGTCCGTGCAGGAACCATGCGCCACTTCCGCCGCCATGCCGATGGACTCGCCCAGCGTGGGGTGCGGGTGGATGGTCTTGCCGATGTCCACCGTGTCGGCGCCCATTTCGATGGCCAGGGCGATTTCACCGATCATGTCGCCAGCGTGCGTGCCGACCATGCCGCCGCCCAGGATGCGGCCATGGCCGTGGGCCTCAGGGGAATCGTCAAACAGCAGCTTGGTAAAGCCTTCATCGCGGCCGTTGGCGATGGCGCGGCCGGAGGCAGCCCAAGGGAACAGGCCCTTCTTGACCTTGATGCCTTGTGCCTTGGCCTGGTCTTCGGTCAGACCCACCCATGCCACTTCGGGGTCGGTGTAGGCGACCGAAGGAATCACGCGGGCGTTGAAGGCAGCGGAAGCCAGTTCCTTGTTGCCTTGCAGCTCGCCAGCGATGACTTCAGCGGCCACATGCGCTTCGTGCACGGCCTTGTGCGCCAACATGGGCTGGCCCACGATGTCGCCAATCGCGAAGATGTTGGGCACGTTGGTGCGCATCTGGATATCGACGTCGATGAAGCCGCGGTCGGTCACGGCCACGCCAGCCTTGTCGGCGCTGATCTTCTTGCCATTGGGCGTGCGGCCCACGGCTTGCAGAACCAGGTCGTAGGTCTGGGGTTCAGGCACGGTGACGCCGTCCTTGGCAGGAGCGAACGTGACCTTGATGCCTTCGGGCGTGGCTTCGGCACCCACGGTCTTGGTGTTGACCATGATGTTGTCGAAGCGTGGCGCGTTCATCTTTTGCCAGACCTTGACCAGGTCGCGGTCAGCGCCTTGCATCAGGCCGTCCATCATCTCCACCACGTCCAGGCGTGCACCCAGCGTGGAGTAGACGGTGCCCATTTCCAGGCCGATGATGCCGCCGCCCAGAATCAGCATGCGCTTGGGCACTTCCTTCAGGTCCAGAGCGCCGGTGGAATCGACCACGCGGGGATCCTTGGGCATGAAGGGCAGGTGCACGGCTTGCGAGCCCGCAGCGATGATGGCGTTCTTGAACTGAACGATCTTCTTGCTGCCGGTCTTTTCCTGGCCGGAACCGGTGGTTTCTTCGACTTCGATGTGGTTGGCAGACACGAAGTTGCCGTAGCCACGCACGACGGTGACCTTGCGCATCTTGGCCATCTGGCCCAGACCGCCGGTCAGCTTGCCGATGACCTTTTCCTTGTGGCCGCGCAGCTGGTCGATGTTGACTTCGGGAGCGGCAAACTTCACGCCGGCCACTTCCAGGTGCTTGACCTCGTCCATCACGGCAGCCACGTGCAGCAGCGCCTTGGATGGGATGCAACCCACGTTCAGGCAAACGCCGCCCAGGGTGGCGTAGCGCTCGACCAGCACGACCTTGAGGCCCAGGTCGGCGGCGCGGAAGGCTGCCGAGTAGCCGCCAGGGCCACCGCCCAGAACGACCACGTCGCAGTCCATGTCCACAGTGCCGGCAAAGTTGCTGGCGACGGGAGCTGGAGCGGCAGCCACGGGGGCCGCCACAGGTGCTGGAGCGGCTGCGGCGGGTGCAGGGGCGGCGGCCTGTGCAGGTGCGGCAGCACCGGCTGCCACTTCCAGCGACAGCACGACGGAGCCTTCGGCAACCTTGTCACCGACCTTGACCTTGATTTCCTTCACGACGCCGGCGTGGCTGGAAGGGATTTCCATGGAAGCCTTGTCGCTCTCCACGGTAATAAGGGACTGGTCCACGGACACGGTGTCGCCAGCGTTGACCAGCAGTTCGATCACGCCCACTTCGGCGAAGTCGCCAATGTTAGGCACCTTGATATCGATGAGGCTCATATGCGCTCCTATCTTGGTTTTTGTCTCTGCGCCACCTGAAGAATCAGGCAGCAAAAACGGTTTTTCTCGGTTTGAAGCCGGACGGTGACGCCTTAGCTCCAATCAAAGGTCTGCAGCACGGTGCGGCTTTGTGGCTCGTAGAACATCAGAATTTCGCAGTCGCTACCGGTGAACTCGTTGGCATAGGTGCTGGTGATGAACTCGAACGCAGCGCCCGTTTCCGGGTGGATGGGGTGAATGCCGTCATCCGTACCAATGTCGCTGAGCAGTGGGTTGGTCAGATTGCTCCAATTACCACCCCATGCAGGCCCGCCCAGCACACCGAGCAGATAGCGACCTGAAGTGGAGTCATAGCAATCCGTGCCTGGCTCATACAAGGGCAGCTTGGCAACTTCAGCAGCGTCATCCCAGGGCTTGGCAGCATTCCAGCCATGGGCCAGAAAGTCCCGCCTGGCCTGCCCATATGCCGCGTGCTGGGTTGCGTAATGCAACTCCATCACATCGCGCCATGAGTACTTGGCCCCGTGGTGCAGTTCAAACGGCGGCTCCACGCCCAGTTTGACCAGTTCACGATGCTGGGTGCGCACCTCGCGCCAGTCGAGCGATTTTTCCGCCCAGTCGGCCCGATCCTGCTCCAGCATGAAGTAGCGCCAGTCACCCAGCAACTCGTACCTGCCTTGTTCGTTGAGCTTGAAAGCCAGCCAGTCAGGCTTGAGCAGCGCATTGCCAAACTCCTCGCCTCCCCACTCCCCGACTTGCCCTTCGTAGGGCTCGCAAGGGGCGACGAGATGAATCGGCCCGCTCCAGGCATCGTCGAGCAAGGCCAGATCGATGGTGACCAGCGGCAGAAAATGCCGCGCGTACTTCTCGACCGGCTCGGCGAAGACGTCAGACGCATCCGGAAAGGGCAGGATACCGGGGATGACGCCACGCAGATGCTCGATGGGATGCTGTCTCAGGTTCTTCATCTCACTCATGGACTGGCAAGGTGAAGCGCAAGGCATCTAAAAAGATAGCTACTTGCGCAGTTCAGATAAGCGCTACAGGCCGATTTCGCTAAAAATCGGCCTGCTGGTCAGCTGCTTAGAGCAGGATGCGGCGGTAGTCGGCCAGCACAGCGCCCAGGTAGGCGTTGAAGCGTGCAGCGGCTGCACCGTCGATGACACGGTGGTCGTACGACAGCGACAGAGGCAGCATCAGGCGAGGCACGAACTGCTTGCCGTCCCACACAGGCTTCATGGCGCCCTTGGACAGACCCAGGATGGCGACTTCAGGCGCATTGATGATGGGCGTGAAGTTGGTGCCGCCGATGCCGCCCAGAGACGAGATCGAGAAGCAGCCGCCTTGCATGTCCGCAGCGCCCAGCTTGCCGTCACGGGCCTTCTTGGCCAGCTCGCCCATTTCCTGGCTGATCTGCAGAATGCCCTTCTTGTCGGCATCCTTGAGCACGGGAACGACCAGGCCGTTCGGTGTGTCCGCAGCAAAGCCGATGTTGAAGTACTGCTTGTAGACCAGAGTGTCGCCATCCAGAGAGGCGTTGAACTCGGGGAACTTCTTGAGCGCAGCCACCACGGCCTTGATCACGAAAGCCAGCATAGTCACCTTGACGTCGCTCTTGGCCTTGGCGCTTTCGGCATTGGTCTGCACGCGGAAGGCTTCCAGCTCGGTGATGTCGGCCTCGTCATTGTTGGTGACGTGGGGAATGACCACCCAGTTGCGATGCAGGTTGGCGCCCGAGATCTTCTTGATGCGCGACAGTTCCTTGCGCTCGACAGCGCCGAACTTGGCGAAGTCGACCTTGGGCCAGGCCAGCACTTCCAGACCGCCGACGTTGCCGCCGGAAGACTTGGGAGCCACCGCCTGCTGCGCCAGGGTCTGTACGGCACCAGCCATCACCGACTTGGTGAAGGACTGGATGTCTTCGGCCGTAATGCGGCCCTTGTTGCCCGAGCCCTTGACTTCTGCCAGAGGCACGCCCAGTTCGCGAGCGAACTTGCGCACCGAAGGCGAGGCATGGGGCAACTGACCCGAAGGCGCCACGGTGGGGTTGTGGGCTGCAGGCGCTGCCACAGGTGTGGAAGCAGGAGTTGCAGCCACGGGAGCAGCGGCCACAGGAGCAGCTGCAGCAGCCACAGGGGCGGCAACAGCGGCTGCCACGGGAGAGGCGGCCTGCACGGGAGCAGCTGCTGCGCCCTGCACCGTCATCTGGCCGACCACGTCGCCCACGTTGACGGTGTCACCCAGCTTGATGGTCAGCGCCGTGATGGTGCCTGCCGAGGGTGAAGGGATTTCCATCGAGGCCTTGTCGGACTCCACGGTGAACAGCGATTGCTCGACGGCCACGGTATCGCCCACCTTGACCAGCATCTCGATCACGGCCACGTTCTTGAAGTCGCCGATATCGGGGATCTTGATGTCCACGGTAGAAGACGCTGCGGGAGCGGCCGCCACAGGAGCTGCAGCCACGGGAGCAGGAGCAGCGGCCACGGGGGCAGCCACAGGTGCGGGTGCTGCGGCGGCAGGTGCGGGAGCCGCGTCGGCGGTTTCCAGCATCACGACCACGGAGCCTTCCTTGACCTTGTCGCCCAGGGCAACCTTGATTTCCTTGACCACGCCAGCCTGGCTGGAGGGGATTTCCATGGAAGCCTTGTCGGACTCCACGGTAATCAGGGATTGCTCGACCTTGATGGTGTCACCCACCTTGACCAGCACTTCGATCACGCCGACTTCGGAGAAGTCGCCAATATCGGGGACCTTGATTTCTGTCAATGCCATGTTATCTGTCTCCCCTTCTTAGGCGTGCAGCGGGTTGATCTTGTCGACGTTGATGCCGTACTTCTTGATCGCTTCGGCCACGGTCGTGGCGTTGATCTTGCCTTCATCGGCCAGACCACGCAGTGCAGCCACCACGATGTAATGACGGTTGACTTCGAAGTGTTCACGCAGCTTGGCGCGGAAGTCCGAACGACCGAAGCCGTCTGTACCCAGCACCTTGTAGGTACGGCCCTTGGGCATGTAGGGACGGATCTGCTCGGCGTAGGCCTTCATGTAGTCGGTCGAGGCGACCACGGGGCCGGGATGGGCAGCCAACTGCTGGGACACGAAGGGAACCTTGGCGGCTTCCAGCGGATGCAGCATGTTGAAGCGCTCCACTTCCTGACCTTCGCGGGTCAGTTCGTTGAACGACGGGCAGCTCCAGACGTCGGCGGCAACACCCCAGTCCTTTTCCAGCAGTTCCTGGGCGAAGAAGGACTCGCGCAGGATGGTGCCGGAGCCCAGCAGTTGAACGCGCAGGCCGCTCTCGGGCACCTTCTGGCCAGGCTTGACCATGTACATGCCCTTGAGGATCTGCTCTTCCGTGCCGGCTTCCAGGCCAGGCATGGGGTAGTTTTCGTTCAGCAGCGTGATGTAGTAGAAGATGTTTTCCTGGTTCTGCACCATGCGACGCAGACCGTCCTGCATGATCACGGCCACTTCGTGAGCGAAGGTGGGGTCGTAGGACACGCAGTTGGGGATGGTATTGGCCAGGATATGGCTGTGACCATCTTCGTGCTGCAGGCCTTCGCCGTTCAGCGTGGTACGGCCCGAAGTGCCGCCCAGCAGGAAGCCGCGCGCTTGCAGGTCGCCAGCCGCCCAGGCCAGGTCGCCGATGCGCTGGAAGCCGAACATCGAGTAGTACACATAGAACGGGATCATGACCCGGTTGCTATGGCTGTAGCTGGTGGCTGCAGCGATCCAGCTGGACATGCCGCCGGCTTCGTTGATGCCTTCCTGCAGGATCTGGCCGGCCTTGTCCTCGCGGTAGTACATCACCTGGTCCTTGTCGACCGGGGTGTATTGCTGACCGTGGGGGTTGTAGATGCCGACCTGACGGAACAGGCCTTCCATACCGAAGGTACGGGCCTCGTCCACCAGGATGGGCACCACGCGGGGGCCGATGTTCTTGTCGCGCAGCAGCTGCGTCAGGAAACGCACATAAGCCTGGGTCGTGGAGATCTCACGGCCTTCGGGTGTGGGCTCCAGGATGGCCTTGAAGGTATCCAGCGCAGGAGCGGTGAACTGCTCGTCAGCTTGCTGGCGACGGTGCGGCAGATAGCCGCCCAGAGCCTTGCGGCGCTCGTGCAGATACTTCATTTCCGGCGTATCGTCGGCCGGCTTGTAGAAGGGAATGTCCGCGATCTGGCTGTCGGGGATCGGGATGTTGAAGCGGTCGCGGAAGGCCTTGATGTCCTCGTCGCTCAGCTTCTTGGTCTGGTGAACGTTGTTCTTGCCTTCACCGATCTTGCCCATGCCGAAGCCCTTGACGGTCTTGACCAGCAGCACGGTAGGCTGACCCTTGTGGCCGTTGGCAGCGGCGAATGCTGCGTAGACCTTCTGCGAATCGTGGCCACCGCGGCGCAGATTCCAGATTTCATCGTCGGACATGTGCTCGACCATCTTCAGGGCGCGAGGATCGCGACCGAAGAAATGCTGGCGAACGTAGGCACCATCGTTGGCCTTGAAAGCCTGATAGTCGCCGTCGTTGCACTCCATCATGATCTTCTTGAGCACGCCGTCCTTGTCCTTGGCCAGCAGCTCGTCCCAGCCCTTGCCCCACAGCAGCTTGATGACGTTCCAGCCGGCACCGCGGAATTCGCCTTCCAGCTCCTGGATGATCTTGCCGTTGCCGCGCACAGGACCGTCCAGGCGCTGCAGATTGCAGTTGATCACGAAGACCAGGTTGTCCAGGTTCTCGCGCGAAGCCAGACCGATGGCGCCCAGGGATTCCACTTCGTCCATTTCACCGTCGCCGCAGAACACCCAGACCTTGCGGTTTTCGGTGTTGGCAATGCCGCGTGCGTGCAGATACTTCAGGAAACGTGCCTGGTAGATGGCCATCAGCGGGCCCAGGCCCATGGACACCGTGGGGAACTGCCAGAAGTCAGGCATCAGCTTGGGGTGGGGGTAGCTCGACAGACCCTTGCCGTCCACTTCCTGGCGGAAGTTCAGCAGCTGTTCTTCGGAGATACGGCCTTCCAGGTAGGCGCGGGCATAGATGCCGGGCGAGACGTGACCCTGGATATACAGGCAGTCGCCGCCGTGGTTTTCGTTCTCGGCATGCCAGAAATGGTTGAAGCCGGCCGCAAACATATTGGCCAGCGAAGCGAAGGAGCCGATGTGACCGCCCAGATCACCACCTTCGGGGGGGTGAATACGGTTGGCCTTGACCACCATGGCCATGGCGTTCCAGCGCATGTAGGCACGCAGACGACCTTCGATCTCGAGGTTGCCGGGGCACTTTTCTTCCTGATCGGCCTCGATGGTGTTCACGTAGCCTGTATTGGCCGAGAAAGGCATGTCCACGCTGTTCTGGCGCGCGTGTTCAAGCAGATCCTCGATCAGCTTGTGAGCATAGTCCGCACCTTCGCGGTCGATCACCGCAGAGAGGGCATCCATCCACTCGCGCGATTCTTGTTGGTCCAGGCCGGCAGGAAAGCCAGCGCCTTTGGGATCAGTCTGAGCTGTCATTGTGAGTGTCTCCTTCGAGAGGGGGTAGCTTTATCACGAAGCAGTGAGTGCGGCATCACACGGGTGCGGCAAGCGCCACACCGCATAACGCGTGGCACAGCACCTTCGGGTGCTCCCCGGATTAAACCGATTCACTGTGTCGATCGCTGGCGAGTTTCGCACATTTTTTTCAAATTTCAAATTGTGCTTCGTGATTTCACTATATAAAAAAATGCTGCAAATGCACATACAGTGAAGCCTCTATAGATTGTCTTTTACGCGACAGAAATAGTCGCAGATTCCACTAGGTCTCTCCCCTACACTGGAGGCATGCAAACAAGCAATCACGAACGAGAAAAAGAGGACGCAAAAAGCGCGCAATCCGTTGCATCCCCTGTGCGCTGGTGGCGTAGCTGGTGGCGCAGCCTGTCGCCGACCCGGCAGGATCGCTATGCCGCGCTCGCGCCGCTGGCATCGGTGCTGATGTTCATGGCTGCAATCATTGCGTCGTTCTGGTATTTGCGCACGGAAGAAGTGGATCGCGAGCAGGAGGCACTGCGCCGCGACGTGGAATACGCCCAACAACGCGTGCGCCTGCGCCTGCTGGAGCGCCAGGAGCAACTGATGCGCATGGCTCGTGACATCGGCAACCGAGAGATGCGCAAAGCCGACTTCGACGGTCGCACCGAAGCGTTGATCAGCCAATACCCCGAGCTGCAATCGATTACCTGGATCAATGACAAGCGTCAGGTTGTGTACAGCCAGTCAGCTCCGACGGTGGCCACGGATCAGCTGCGCGCCGTGGGAGAAAGCCTGCATCAGGGCGAGACCCTGCAAGCCTATGAGCAAGCCCGCGAGATGCTGCAGCCCATCTATGTGCAGGAAAAAGCCCAGCCCAATGAGTTGCCGCCACTGCTGCAACTGCATGTGCCAATCAGCGCCAACAGCCGCTACCAGGGCGAGCTGCTGGCCGAGTTTTCGGTGGACAGTCTGCTGCGCTATGGCACGCCCACGGAAGTGATGGCCCGTTACGCCATCACCATGCGCGATGCCGACAACCATGTGCTGGCCGGCACTCCGCTGGCACCGCGCAAGACGCCTACCGAGCTGCTGCACTGGCGTGCCATTGCGAATGAATACGAAGTGCCCGTCTCCCCGGTGGGCACGGCGCTGATGATGCGCGCCCAAGCCTATCAGACCTCGCTGGGCGTAGTCGGTAGCGGCCTGTTCTGGCTGGTGGGCACCTTGTCGGCCATGACGGCCTGGCTGCTGCTGGCCACCTGGCGCCACACACGCCGACGTCAGCGTGCTCAGGAGGCCTTGGTGGCCGAGACCAACTTCCGTCGTGCCATGGAAAATTCCGTGCTGACGGGCATGCGAGCACTGGATCTGCACGGCCGCATCACCTATGTGAACGCAGCCTTCTGCCAGATGACGGGCTGGAGCGAGAAGGATCTGGTCGGCCAGGTTCCACCCTATTCCTACTGGCCCGATAACGACTACGACAATCTGCATTCACAGCTGCGCGAAGAGCTGTCGGGTAAGACCATCGTTGGCGGCTTTCAGGTACGTGTGAAGCGCAAGAACGGCAGCCTGTTCGACGCGCGCCTGTATGTATCGCCGCTGATTGATGCCCACGGCCAGCACACGGGGTGGATGTCGTCCATGACGGACATTACCGAGCCCAACCGGATTCGCGAACAGCTGTCTGCCTCGTACGAGCGTTTCACCATTGTGCTGGAGGCGCTGGATGCCTCTGTTTCCGTGGCCCCTCTTGGAAGTGCCGAACTGCTGTTTGCCAACAAGCTGTACCGTCAGTGGTTTGGCTCGCACACCGAAGGACATCTGCAACTGGTCGCCCAGGCCGGCAAGCTGCCGGTTCGCCACCAGCCCGAAGCCGAGAACGAAGACGGCCTCATGGGCTTGCCTACGGACACGCTGACTGCCGCACGCAGCGAGAACGCCGAGATCTTCGTGCCCAGCCTGGGCAAATGGCTGGAAGTCCGCTCGCGCTATCTGAGTTGGGTGGACGGCCGCCTGGCCCAGATGGTGATTGCCACCGACATCACCCAGCGCCGCCTGGCCGAGGAACAGGCTGCAGCCCAGGCAGAAAAGGCCCAGACCGCCAGCCGCCTCATCACCATGGGCGAGATGGCATCCAGCGTGGCGCACGAGCTCAACCAGCCCCTGACCGCCATCAGCAATTACAGCTCCGGCATGCTGACACGCCTGGAAAACGGCACGCTTACACCCGAACAGATGAAGTTCGCACTGGAAAAGACGGCACATCAGGCACAGCGTGCCGGGCAGATCATTCAACGCATCCGCTCCTTCGTGAAAAAGAGCGAGCCCAATCGCATGCTGGCCCAGGTAGGCGAGATGGTGAACGAGGCGCTGGAGCTGGCCGGTATCGAGTTGCGCCGCCGCAATGTGCAGCTGACCTCGCATATTGCCGAACGCATGCCGCCGGTAATGGCCGATGCCATCCTCATTGAGCAAGTTCTCATCAATTTGATGAAAAACAGTGCTGAGTCAATTGATATGTCCGACCGCCCGCTGGGCCAACGCAATGTGGAACTGCGCGTGCGCCCCCAGGTCTTTGAAAGCCTGCCGGGTGTGGAGTTCACCGTGGAAGACACGGGCAAGGGCCTGCCGCCGGAAGTGTTGGAACACTTGTTCGAAGCCTTCTTCTCCACCAAGAGCGAAGGCATGGGCATAGGCCTGAACCTTTGCCGCTCGATTGTCGAATCACATCAGGGTCGAATGCATGCCGAGAACCTCTACAATGGAAGCGAAGTCACTGGTTGCCGGTTCTCATTCTGGCTACCGTTGGCAACGGGTGTGGAGACGACAACACTCACCACGACAAGCGAACCCATAAAGAGGACGATTGCATGAGTTTGATTCCCAAAAAAGGCACTGTTTACGTAGTTGACGACGACGAAGCAGTCCGTGATTCGCTGCAATGGCTGCTGGAAGGCAAGGACTACCGCGTGCGTTGCTTTGACTCCGCCGAGACCTTTTTGTCGCGCTACGACCCACGCGAAGTGGCCTGCCTGATCGTCGACATCCGCATGGGCGGCATGACCGGCCTGGAACTGCAGGACCGACTGATCGAGCGCAAGTCTCCTCTGCCCATCGTCTTCATCACCGGTCACGGCGATGTGCCCATGGCCGTGAACACCATGAAGAAAGGCGCGCTGGACTTCATCCAGAAGCCTTTCAACGAAGAAGAGCTGCTGGGTCTGGTCGAGCGCATGCTGGATCACGCCCGCGAAGCCTTTACCGGCCACCAACAGGCCGCCAGCCGCGATGCTCTGCTGGCCAAGCTCACCGGCCGCGAAGCCCAGGTGCTCGAGCGCATCGTCGCCGGCCGCCTGAACAAGCAGATCGCCGACGATCTGGGCATCTCCATCAAGACCGTGGAAGCCCACCGCGCCAACATCATGGAAAAGCTCAACGCCAACACCGTGGCCGATCTGCTCAAGATCGCACTGGGCCAGGGCCAGACCAGCGCTGCGGCCAAAGCGGCGGCTGCCGTCAATTAAGTGCTCCCCGCGAAATCGGAAGCCACTCCAATCGCGAGATAATCCAAGGAGCACTGGCCAGGCCTCGCGCTTTAGCCAACTCCTATTCTGATAGCTGCTAGTGCTTGTTCATCAAGGGCTAGCAGCATTTTTTATTGGTACTCCAGCAATGACAGCCCAACTCATCGACGGCAAAGCCCTCTCCGAACAACTGCGCAAGGAAGTCGCCACCCGCGCGGCAGCGCTCAAGGCCAAGGGCGTAACGCCCGGTCTGGCCGTAGTTCTGGTGGGCGACAACCAGGCCTCCCAGGTCTACGTGCGCAACAAGGTCAAGGCCTGCGAAGACGTGGGCTTCCACTCGGTGCTGGAAAAGTACGATGCCTCCATGACCGAAGCCGAACTGCTGGCACGTGTCGAAGCGCTGAACAACGACCCCAGCATTCACGGCATTCTGGTGCAACTGCCCCTGCCCAAGCACATTGACGACCACAAGGTCATCGAAACCATTTCCCCCGCCAAGGATGTGGACGGCTTCCACGTGGCCAGCGCCGGCGCACTGATGGTCGGCGAAGTCGGCTTCAAGGCCTGCACGCCCTATGGCTGCATGAAGATGCTGGAATCCATCGGCATGAAGGATCTGCGCGGCAAGCACGCCGTGGTCATCGGCCGCTCCAACATCGTGGGCAAGCCCATGGCCATGATGCTGCTGGCCGCCAATGCCACGGTCACCGTCACCCACAGCGGCACCGCCGATCTGGCTGCCATGACTCGCCAGGCCGACATCATCGTCGCGGCCGTGGGCAAGGTGGATGTGCTGACCGCCGACATGGTCAAGCCCGGTGCAGTGGTCATCGACGTGGGCATGAACCGCAATGCCGAAGGCAAGCTCTGCGGCGACGTCGACTTCAACGGCGTCAAGGAAGTTGCTGGCTACATCACCCCTGTGCCCGGTGGTGTCGGCCCCATGACGATTACCATGCTGCTGGTCAACACCATGGAATCGGCAGAGCGCGCCGCTGCCTGACGCCCTCCGAGCCGCCCCGCGACTTCTCCCTCTCTGGCTCTGATTGCACGAGGGGGACGACAGCTTTGCTGCGCGGTGGCGCTTGCACGCAGTCCTAGCGTGAGCACGCTTCTGACCACAGGCTGACGCTATGAACGCGATAGCAATAAATACCCTGAGAGCGCTTGATTTTCCCGACCTTGCCGGCACTTAATACAGCATGAGCAATCCACTTCTCGAATCCTCCTCCCTGCCCTTGTTTGACCGCATTCAGCCTGCGGATGTGGCACCCGCCATCGACACTTTGCTGGCCCGTGCCAGTGAGGCGCTGGAGACCGTGGTTGCACCGGACTTCCCCGCACAGTGGGAGACCATCTCTGCCGTGCTGGACGTGGCGACTGAAAAGCTGGGCACCGCCTGGTCGGCCATCAATCACCTCAACAGCGTTGCCGACACCCCGGAGTTGCGCGCGGCCTATAACGAAGCCCTGCCCAAGGTCACCGAGTTCTGGACCAATCTGGGCGCCGATGAACGCCTGTACGCCAAGTACAAGGCCATTGACCCGACCAGCCTCAACAAGGAACAGCGCGCCGCCTGGGAGCATGCCATGCGCGGCTTTGTGCTCTCGGGTGCCGAACTGCAGGGCGCAGCCAAGGAACGCTTTGCGCAGATCCAGGCACGCTCGGCCGAGTTGGCCCAGAAATTCAGCGAGAACGCGCTGGACGCCACCGATGCCTTTGCCTACTACGCCAAGATTGACGAGCTGGACGGCGTTCCGGCCGATGTGATCGCCGCGGCCAAGGCCGGCGCCGAAGCAGATGGCAAGGAAGGCTACAAGCTGACGCTGAAGATGCCCAGCTATCTGCCAGTGATGCAGTTTGCCAAGAGCAGCGCACTGCGCGAGAAGATTTATCAGGCTTATGTGACCCGAGCTTCCGACCAGGCCGATGGCGATGGCAAACGCTTTGACAACACCGCCGTGATGAAGGAAATCCTCGCCCTGCGCCTGGAAGAATCCCAGTTGCTGGGCTACAGCAACTTCGGCGAAGTCTCGATCGTGCCCAAGATGGCCGATTCGCCCAAGCAGGTCATTGACTTTCTGCGCGATCTGGCACAACGAGCCCGTCCCTATGCAGAAAAGGATGCTGCCGATCTGCGTGCCTTTGCCAAGACTGAGCTCGGCATTGCCGACCCCCAGCCCTGGGACTGGGCCTTCATCGGCGAAAAGCTCAAGGAAGCCCGCTATTCCTTCAGCGAGCAGGAGCTCAAGCAGTATTTTCCTGCACCCAAGGTGCTGGCAGGCCTGTTCAAGATTGTCGAAACCCTGTTCGAAGTCTCCATCCGCCGCGACGAAGCTCCGGTCTGGAACCCCTGCGTGGAGTTCTACCGTATCGAGCGCTCCACCGAGCAAGGCACTCAGCTGGTCGGCCAGTTCTACCTGGACCCGCAGGCGCGCAAGGGCAAGCGTGGTGGCGCCTGGATGGACGATGTGCGCACACGCTGGCTGCGCCCCGACTCCCATCAGCTGCAAACGCCTGTGGCCCACCTGGTCTGCAACTTCGCGTCCGGCGTGGACGGCAAACCCGCGCTGCTCACGCACGATGATGTGATCACCCTGTTCCACGAAACCGGTCACGGTTTGCACCACATGCTCACGCAGGTCAATGAACGCGATGTCTCGGGTATTGCCGGCGTGGAATGGGATGCAGTCGAGCTGCCCAGCCAGTTCATGGAAAATTTCTGCTGGGAGTGGGATGTGCTCAAGCACATGACTGCCCATGTGGACACGGGCGAGGCCTTGCCCCGCGCGCTGTACGACAAGATGATTGCCGCCAAGAACTTCCAGTCCGGCATGCAGACCCTGCGCCAGATCGAGTTTGCGCTGTTCGACATGCTCCTGCACACCGAGCACAATCCCGCAGACGACTTCATGGCGCTGCTGAACCAGGTGCGCGCCGAGGTGTCCGTGCTGCAATCGCCAGCCTACAACCGCATGGCCCACACCTTCAGCCATATCTTTGCCGGTGGCTATGCCGCCGGTTACTACAGCTACAAATGGGCCGAGGTGCTGAGCGCGGACGCCTATGCGGCTTTTGAAGAAACCATGCTGGCCGATGGCTCGCCCAACCCCGAGACCGGCCGCAAGTACCGCGAGTCGATTCTGGAGGCCGGTGGCAGCCGCCCTGCCATGGAGTCCTTCAAGGCCTTCCGTGGCCGCGAGCCACAGATTGACGCACTGCTTCGCCACCAAGGTATGAGCCAGGCCGCCTGAGTCTTCTGCTGCCACCTGCCCAAAAGCGCCCTTCCCGGGCGCTTTTTCATGTCTGCCATTGCCCCAATAAGAGAGACCCAAGACTGACGCTAGCTGACTCACGCACCGAGGTCGGATCAAGACAAGCCGGAGCATGGGAGCAGACAGTCCTCCATGCAAGCTATGCTCTGCCCATCGGCGCTCGCGTCCTCAGACCTCTTCACTGCACTTCATTGACCAAGATTGAGATGCCACGATCTTTCATTGCCCGGCCTTCGGCCGAGAAACCGACCTCCCGCAACGCCCTGTTGCTGACAATGCTTGTAGCCGCCTTTGCCGCATTGGCGAGCGGAGTCGGCCAGGCCCAGAACCTTTATCGCAGTGTAGGCCCCGACGGGCGAGTCACCTATTCCGACCGTGCCATCGGCCCCAACTCCAAGCCCAGTACCGAAGCCGTGAGCAACACCGATGGCCCGGCATCTTCGGCCAACGCACAGCTGCCCTACGAGCTGCGCCAGACTGCCAACCGCTATCCCGTCACGATCTATACGGGCAAGGACTGCGGCCCCTGCGACGAGGCCCGGTCTCATCTGCAAAACCGTGGCATCCCGTTCAACGAACGCACCATAGATACCAGCAGCGATGTTGCAGCACTCAGAAAGCTCAGCGG
This sequence comes from Comamonas sp. E6, assembly GCF_001010305.1. Classification (NCBI taxonomy): domain Bacteria; kingdom Pseudomonadati; phylum Pseudomonadota; class Betaproteobacteria; order Burkholderiales; family Comamonadaceae; genus Comamonas; species Comamonas sp. E6. Next base: position 238,697 of record NZ_BBXH01000008.1, on the reverse strand, counting down.
GCAGGACAGCCTGCCCTTTGCCACGATCGGCAACCAGCACCTCAAGGGTTTTGGCGCCGACAGCTGGGACCAGTACCTGAGCGCGGCTGGCTACCCCAAGCAGCCCCAGTTGCCGAAGAACTACAAAGCCCCCGCAGCCAAGCCTTTGACCATGCCGGCACCAGTTGCTGCCGAAGCAGCCAAGCCCGCCGAACGTCCTGCACGCATCACGGCGCCAGCAGCCCCACCCCCTGGCGCATCCACACCTGACAACCCCGCGGGCCTGCGCTTCTAGGATTCATGAACTTTCAATGAAATCAGTCTCTAACGCTTACCAATAAAGCGTTAGCAGCTATCAATTTCACAAAAAAAAAAACCACCTGCGCAAGCAGGTGGCTTTCCGGCCGCAGATTGCTGCTTAGTATTCCAGCGTCTGCACGCCTTGTGCGGTTCCCAGCAGGCACACCGCAGCCTTCTGGTGAGCAAACACGCCCACGGTCACGACGCCGGGCCACTGATTGACTTCGGACTCGAAGGCCAGCGGCTCTGCGATCTTCAGACCGCGGACATCCAGAATATGCTGGCCGTTGTCGGTCACCAGCGGCGCACCATCCTTCATGCGAATCTGCGCCGTCACGTCGGCGCCCATGGCTTCAAAGCGACGCGCGATCTGGGCCGCCGCCATGGGAATGACTTCCACGGGCAGCGGAAAATTACCCAGCACCGGCACACGCTTGGACTCATCGGCAATGCATACAAAACGCTGAGCCAGCGCCGCCACGATCTTTTCGCGCGTCAGCGCCGCACCACCGCCCTTGACCATATAGCCCTTGCCGTCGATCTCGTCGGCACCGTCGATATAGACGGCCAGGCTGGCGACTTCATTGGCATCGAACACCTTGATGCCCAGCGCCTTCAGGCGCTCGGTACTGGCAACCGAGCTGGAGACGGCGCCAGGAATCCGATCCTTGATGGTGGCCAGTGCATCAATGAATTTGTTGACCGTGGAGCCTGTGCCCACGCCCACAATTTCACCGGCGACCACATATTTCAGGGCAGCTTGTCCGACCAAAGTTTTCAGTTCATCTTGAGAAAGAGGTGCAGCAGATGTCGTCATGAGGGAAAATCCAGGTAATCCTGCGATTATCCCCATGTCTCTTATTCCTTACTCACTGACGCGTCCTATTCTTTTCGGCATGGACCCCGAAGCGGCCCACGACCTCACCATGAATTTCATGGCAAAGGGTCAAAATACCCTGCTCCAAAAGGCCTGGGCGCGCCCTCTGATCAACGATCCCATCGAGCTGGCGGGCCTCAAGTTCCCGAACCGTGTGGGCATGGCCGCAGGCCTGGACAAGAATGCGCGCTGCATCGATGCGCTGGCCGCCATGGGTTTCGGCTTTGTGGAAGTGGGCACCGTCACGCCCCGCCCCCAGCCCGGCAATCCCAAGCCCCGCATGTTCCGCATTCCTGAAAAGAATGCACTGATCAACCGCCTGGGCTTCAACAACGAAGGCCTGGATGCATTTCTGGCCAATGTGCGTCGCTCGCAAGTGCGCGCCAATGGCGGCGCCATGCTGCTGGGCCTGAACATAGGCAAGAACGCCACAACCCCCATCGAAGAGGCCACCAGTGACTACATCAAGGCGCTGGACGGCGTGTACCCTCATGCCGACTATGTGACGGTCAACATCAGCTCACCCAACACCAAGAATCTGCGTGCGCTGCAAAGCGACGAGGCGCTGGATGCTCTGCTGGGTGCGGTTGCCAATCGCCGCGAACAGCTTTCCAGCCAGCATGGCAAGCGCACGCCGGTGTTCGTGAAGATCGCTCCCGACCTCGATGAGGAACAGGTCGGCGTGATTGCGGCGACGCTGGAGCGCCACGGCATGGATGGCGTGATTGCCACCAACACCACCATCAACCGCGATACCGTCAAGGGTCTGCAACATGCCGAAGAAGCCGGCGGACTGTCCGGCGCGCCCGTGCTCGAAGCCAGCAACCAGATCATTCGCCAGCTGCGCTCAGCCCTTGGCAGCCGCTTTCCCATCATTGGCGTGGGCGGCATCCTGAGCGGCGCCGACGCCGTGAGCAAGATCCGCGCAGGTGCTGATGTGGTGCAGATCTACAGCGGCCTGATCTATCGCGGTCCCGATCTTGTGACCGAAGCCGCCCAGGCCATCGCCCATATGCACTGAACTTGACGCGTGGCCTGGCTGCGCACAAAGAAACAGCCCGTCATGCCTGAGCCTGACGGGCTGTTTTTCCAGGACCCTTCAGCCGCGTGCGCGCTGCTGCAGCTTGAGAATCCAGGGCAGTGCTGCGCTGCCCCAGCGAATCAGCTTGCGCGGCCCGAGAACCATGAGCAAGCCCCCCGCTGCCGCCGTTGCCAGCGGATGCAGGCGCACAAAAGACAGCAGGCGCTCGGGCAGGGGAGCATCGGCGTCCACATGCGCAGGCTGCGTGCTGCGCAAGGCCTGCGCCTGCGCCTTGGCAGCGGCTCGGGCCTTGACGCGCGCGCGTTGCTTGGCAATGCGCGACAGCACCAGCTTTTGCTCGGCGGTCGCTTCATCCCAGAGCCGAGCATCCATGCCTGCGGGCTTGACGGGCTCCAACTCTGTGGATCGCAAATCGGGAGAGATGCTGTTCATGCTAAATCCTCTCCTTCAGCGCCTGCCAATCCGATTTGAGCTCGCGCCGCGTGAGCCTGAAAGGACTGGAGAGTTGATTGACAGCTGCCAGCAGTCGCCACAGCCCCAGGCCCCAGACCAGAACCCAGCCACCGACCAGCAGCCACGCCACCAGCTGACGATGCTCGCTATCCCAGAACTGCACGAGCACAGCCATGGACAGGACAATGAGCACGACCACGGTGAGTGCGCCGAGCACAATGGCCAGCACCGCCAGCGTTTGCATGCTGCGCTTGTGCTGTTGCCACTCAAGCTGCGCAAGATCAACGCGATCTTCGGCCGCGATCGCTGCCTCGTTGAGATTGGCACGCCAGCGCTCCAGCAGGGAATCAAGACCTAGTAGTGAAATCAAATTCACAGGCACTTGTCCTTTTGCAGCTCAGCAATGCTTAGCGACGGCCCAGCATGAAACCCAGCAGTGCACCCACTGCCAGCGCGGCACCGGCGACGCGCCAGGGTTCGTCGTGGGCATAACGATCCGCCACATCGGCAGCTTCGCGCGCCTGGCGAGCGGCGTCCTGAGCCGCACGCACGGCAGACTCGCGCACGTTGGCCATGCCGTCGTCGATGCGCTGACGAAGCACGCTGATTTCAGGAAGCTTGTCCAGTTCACGGGCAGACAGCAGACCGCGCAGATCGCTGACCAGTTTTTCCAGATCGTCTTGGGCGGTGGAAACGGCGTCGGAAACAGAGCGTGACATATCGATCCTTTCAATGTGACGAAATTGGAATATCGCATGCACTTGGCAGTGCACCAAGATAGCTGCGAGACAGCAAGCATCAGGGCCGGCCGCTCATAAAACCTGCAGCATGTGAACATCTTACAGAAAACGCACCGCCTACAAGAAACTCGCGGGCCTGCGGCACTGTCGGACAGCAGCGAAACTGCCTCATGTCAAGGAATATAAAGCCGTTCAAGGCTCCAAACCAATCTGTTTGCTGCAGCAGCCTTTACGTTGGCGCAGCAGAGCGACCTCAGCCTGAGCTCAGGCATGCCGTGCATGCATAGCTTGATCTCCAGCATCTGCCGCCAAGCAAAGCGGATTACATACGGCAACACACTGATTGCTTAACAGTTCATTAATAAAGTGGCTGCATGCTCGGCAACAAGTCATCTGCTTGCGGGAGTTCCATTCAAAAAAACTCTTCAGCAAGCGAAGACTTGACTCAAATCAAGTGTCACAAACGGCAACTTTCATATAGTCAATTAGACATAAAAGATATTAATTTAATACTCTTTTATGTTTAAAGCATCAGGGCTTTCTGGTGCCAGTGCGACGATGAAAGGAAGGGCCATGCCACTTCAGAAACGAGAACTCTCCGACTGCGCAACCAGCAGTTCGGCCTGCACCTGCAGCACTCCATCCATTACCCAGGCACCTCAGCAGGCAGTGACTGCGCCCACCAAGCGCGGTTTTTTGCAGGATTTGATTGCCATGGCCGCCAGCCTCGGTGTTGCGGGCAGCGCCCGCGCAGCGCTGCCCGGCGACCCCAGCTTCCAGCCCCTGCGCCGACCCGGCATGCAAGGCAAGCGCTTCGGCATGCTGGTCGATATGCGCAAATGCATTGGCTGCCAGGCCTGCACAGTGAGCTGCTCGGTCGAAAACCAGCCCCCCATCGGCCAGTTCCGCACCACGGTGCTGCAATACGAAATCGACCAGGCCGGCGACACGGCTGCCGCCATGGTCAGTCTGCCGCGGCTATGCAACCACTGCGATGAACCGCCTTGCGTGCCCGTCTGCCCGGTGCAAGCCACATTTCAACGCACCGACGGGATCGTTCTTGTCGATAACGAGCGCTGCGTGGGCTGCGGCTATTGCGTGCAGGCCTGCCCCTACGACGCGCGCTTCATCAATCACGAAACGCAGACAGCCGACAAATGCACCTTCTGCGAACACCGCCTGGAAGCCGGTCTGCTGCCCGCCTGCGTGGAAAGCTGCGTGGGTGGCGCGCGCGTGATTGGCGATCTGAACGACGCGTACAGCGAAATCAACCAGCGCATCAATGCTCACAAGGACGATATCAAGGTCCTCAAGCCGGGCATGAAGACCAAGCCGCACGTCTTCTACATCGGTCTGCCCGATGAGTTTGTGAACGGTGTCGATGGTCAGGCCACGGTTCGCCTTGTTGCCGAACATCTGTGAAAGGAGTGCCCTCATGCAAATCATTGAACTCCTGACCCCGGCCTACGAAGCGGCATGGTTGCCATGGGCCGTGCAGTACTTCTTTCTGGTCGGCATGGCCACGGGGGCCGCACTGCTGACTTCGGCCTGTGCGTTCGGGCCGGCCCAAGGCTTGCTCCAGCGCCTGCTGCCCACAGCGGTGCTGGTGCTGGCCATGAGTGCGATTGCCGCGCCGGTGGCCCTGCTGGCCGATCTGCACCAGCCTGCACGCTTCTGGCATTTCTATGCCCACCTCACGCCCTGGTCGTGGATGAGCCTGGGTGCCGTGCTCATGCCCACGTTTGTCGGGCTGTGCGTGTTGATGTGCGCGCTGTGGTGGCTGGGCAAGCAGCGGTTGATGCGCCTGCTGGTGCCTGTACTGGTGCTGTCCACGCTCAGCATCGTGGTCTACACGGGCGCCGAAATCATGGTCATCCGATCGCGCCCGCTGTGGAACACGCTGTGGGTACCGATCAATCTGACACTCAGCGGCTGGCTGGCCACCGTGGGCATGGGCTTCGTGCTCTACCGCTTTCTGCCCCGATCCTTGCAGCCCGATGCGGCAGCCCTGCAAGGGCTGCGCAATCTGGGCCTGTGGCTGGCCACCGGCCTGATTGCCAGCGCCCTGACCTGGGGAATTGCCGGCATCGCGGGCCAGAGTCCTTCATTCGACATGGCTGTGCGCCTGTTCAAAGAGTTCCCTGTCTGGCGCGTCTCCATGCTGGGCTCGGCCGTGTTTGGAGCAGCCGTGGTGATGGCCCTGCTGCGCGGCGAGCATCGTCTGGCAGCCAAGGGCTACACCCTGGTGCTGGGCACCGGCCTGGCGGCGTCGGCATGGGCCTTCCGCTGGGCACTGTTCATGGGCGTGCAGGGCGTACCCAAGTTTGGAGCCGGCCTGTATCTGTACAGCATGCCTCTGGGCGGTGAAGGCCTGATGGGCATGCTGGGCATGGCAGGCCTGTGCGTGGCACTGGTTGCGCTGACCACCTGGGCGCTGGAGCTGTTCCCGGCCCGCAAGCCCGCCAGCGCTGCCTAAAAACCAAGCCAAGTACACATCTAACGCAATACCAGCAGGCGCCAGCAGCTCTCAACACCATAGAAACGCTGCAGCGCTTGCCCTTCCCTCACACAAAGGGCAAGACAATGACTGACAAGAAACTCTCCCCTGGACAATCACAAGACGTCGAGGCCGATCGCACCGATGCCAACCGCCGCCGCATGCTGCTGCGCGGCGGCGCCGTCGCAGGCGGTCTGGCAGCTTTTGCCGCAGGCTATGGCGAAACCGTGGCCAAGGGAGCCAAAGGGCTGATCACCGGCAGCTCGGGCAAAGCCACCCAAAGTGCCACGCGCGGCAACTCGCTGACGCCCGAATTCCGTATAGACCCCGTCAGCGGCAAGCTTACGACCCAGCCCGGCCAGGTGGTCAGCCCCTCCTCGTGTCTGGGCTGCTGGACACAGTGCGGCGTGCGTGTGCGCGTCGATACTGCCGACAACCGTATCATCCGTATCGCCGGCAACCCTTATCACCCCCTGGCCACCACCCACCCCGCCCCCATGGAAACACCGGTTCGCGAGGTCTATGCCATGCTGGGCGGTGACAACGGCCTGGAAGGACGTGCCACCAGTTGCGCCCGCGGCTCGGCCATGCTCGAGCACCAAAAAGCACCGCACCGTGTTCTCAAGCCGCTCAAGCGCGTCGGTCCACGCGGCTCCGGCCAGTGGAAGAGCATCACGCTCGAAGAGCTGGTTCAGGAAATCTGCGAAGGCGGCGATCTCTTCGGCGAAGGCCATGTGGACGGCCTGCGCGCCATCCGCGACGTCAACACGCTGATCGATGAAGCCAATCCCGAATACGGCCCCAAGTCCAACCAATTGCTGGTGACGGAGGCCGCCAACGAAGGCCGTACTCCGCTGGTCAACCGCTTTGCCAAACAATCGTTCGGCACCATCAACGTGTCCAACCACGGCTCCTACTGCGGCCAGACCTACCGGGTAGGCACGGGCGCGGCACTGGGCGACATGGCCGGCATGCCCCACGGCAAGCCGGACTGGAAGAGCTCGCGATTTGGCCTGTTCATCGGCACCTCGCCGGCTCAGTCTGGCAACCCGTTCCAGCGCGTGGGCCGCGAGCTGGCCGAAGCCCGCTCGCGCGGCGAGAACACCTATCGATACGTAGTGGTCTCGCCCATGCTGCCCACTTCGTCCAGTCATGCGGCAGGTGACAACAACCGCTGGCTGCCCGTCAAACCCGGCAGCGACCTGGCACTGGCCATGGGCCTGATCCGCTGGATCATCGACAACGAGCGCTACGACAAGCAGTTTCTGACCCAGCCCGGCCCCGCAGCCATGGCTAGCGTTGGCGAAGCCAGCTGGAGCAACGCCACCCACTTGCTGGTCAACGAGCCCAAGCATCCGCGCTACGGCCAGTTCCTGCGCGGCGCAGATATTGGTCTGCCCATGCCAGATCCTATCGACGAAAAAACACCCGCCGAAGATGTATATGTGGTGCAGCTGAACGATGGCAGCCTGGCCGCCCATACCGTGGCCCAGCCTGCCGAGCTGGTTGCCGAGCGCGAATTCACACCCATCAAGGCTGCCGACGCCATCGAAGAGCCTGCGCCTATGGCCGTCTGCACCGCCTTTGTCAAGCTGCGTGCCGAAGCACGCAGGAAGACGCTGGAGGAATACGCAGCTATGTGCGGCGTGCCGGTCAAGGAGATCGAGGAGTTGGCGCGCGAATTCACCAGCCATGGCAAACAGGCCGTGGCCAACTCGCACGGCGGCACCATGAATGGCTCGGGCTTTTACACAGCCTATGCCATTGCCATGCTCAACAACCTCATCGGCAACCTCAATGTGCGCGGCGGCTGGGTCATGGATGCCGGCCCGTTCGGCCCCTTTGGCCCGGGACCGAAATACAACTTTGCGCAGTTTGAAGGCGCAGTCAAACCCCGGGGTGTGGCCCTGTCGCGCACGCGCTTCCCTTACGAAAAGACCAGCGAATTCAAGCGCAAAAAGGAGGCGGGCCAGAACCCCTATCCCGCCAAGGCGCCCTGGTACCCCGCGCCTGGCGGCCTTTCCAGCGAGATGCTGGCCGCCGGCATGCTTGGCTACCCCTACCCGGTCAAGGCCTGGATCAACCACATCAGCAACCCCATCTACGCCATGTGCGGCTTCGAGAATGCGCTGGCAGACTCGGTCAAGGACGTGAAAAAGCTACCGCTGTTTGTCTCGGTGGACCCCTTCATCAACGAGACCTCTGCTCTGGCCGACTACATCGTGCCAGACACTGTCACCTATGAGAGCTGGGGCATTGGCGCGCCCTGGGCCGACGTCGTAGCCAAGAGCAGCACAGTGCGCTGGCCCACGGTAGAAGCCGCCACGGCCAAAACGGCAGACGGCCAAGCCATCAGCTTTGAGACCTTCATCTTTGCCGTGGCCAAGCAATTGGGTCTGCCAGGTTTTGGCAAGAATGCGATGAGCACCAAGCAAGGCGAGCTGCTGGACCTGGAAAACGCCGAAGACTTCTACCTGCGCGGCATGTGCAATATCGCCTATCAGGCGGGCAAGCCTGTACCCGAAGCCAGCGATGACGACATAGAAATCACCGGCCTCGAGAAATGGATGCCATCGTTGGAACAGCGTGTCGCCCCCGAAGAAGTACGCCGCGTCGCCATGGTCATGAGCCGTGGCGGCCGCTTCGACAAGGTTGAAGACGCATGGACGGACGACCAGCTCAAGCTGCAGGCCAAGTTCCCGGCCACTTTCTGGCACGAAGGTCTGTCCAGGATGCGCCACTCCATGACCGGCGAGCGCTACAGCGGCTGCCCCACCTGGTACCCCACGCGCCTGGCCGACGGCTCGGACATGCGCCAAGTGTTTTCCGAACAAGACTGGCCGCTGACCATGACCAGCTACAAGTCAAACCTGATGAGCAGCATGTCCATCGCCGCCTCACGCCTGCGCCAGGTGCACCCACACAATCCAGTGAGCATCAACAAGGCCGACGCTGCAAAGCTGGGCATCGCCAATGGCGACCACATCGAACTCAGCACCCCCGGCGGCAAACTCCAAGGCGTGGCCTTGGTACGCGCGGGTATTGCGCCCGGTGCGATCGCCATTGAGCACGGCTACGGTCACAAGCAACTGGGTACCATGGCCCACAAGGTTGACGGCCAGCCCACCCATGCCAACCCACAGCACGGCAATGGCGTGAATCTCAATGCTCTGGGCTTTGCCGATCCGACCCGACCTGCAAAGGACAATGTCTGGATCGACTGGGTATCGGGGGCAGTGGTCAGGCAAGGGTTGCCAGTGAGAGTGAGAAAGGCTTGATAAGGGCCTAAAGCTCTGGCGGGCGATCGGGACAGAAATTCCCGTCGCTCGCATCTACGAGGGATGGCCTTGAAACGACTGCCAACAAATCGCGGCGATATCTTGAACCTGCCGAGGATCAACCGCATTGCCGCCCATTGGCTTGCAACAAGAATCGGGGCCGGATTAGGTTCGTCCCGAAATCGGACATGGCAAACCACAGGCACCATTCCTGAGTGTCCGTCTTTCAGCTTCTACGAAAACTCAAAAAAAATGGTAATGAATCCATGAAATACTATTCAATCGAATTGGACAGTACATTATTTACAATTAAAAACCACTGAATATTGGTATTAAAAGTCGAGAAGAACAAGATTGCTTTCTTCTCGGAAAATATTCGTATACAGCAATCTCAATATAGACAATTATATTGTTTTGAAAATTACACTTAAAAACAATAATGGAATCATCTGATTTCGCTTCATTGTTGATAGCAATGCAGTTCTGAATTCCAATAAATTGCACAAATAACGATAGCAGATCAACAGAATCCTATTTCGTGCCCAAACAAGGTATTTCTGTTTTCCTCCGGCTTATTGAAACTGCCATTAACCGAAAGAACGTTTTGGAACAGGCATCTGCGAAGCCAAAGCGCAACTCCGGTTGGCATTGATCATTGTGCAATGACAAATGGTCTTTCGCCTGAATTCATCCCCGTGGTCTGAGAACTCGCTATTCAAAGGAATGATCATGAAAAAGTCTTTGATTGTCATGGCGGTTGCTGCCTTGGCTGGTGTGGCATCTGCTGCAACCAACACAGGGACCAATGCGTCCTCAGGAACTTATTCCTCGGCTGCCAGCTCCGGCACGGGCAGCGCTGTGAGCTTCAATAGTGCGACGGCCAGCGCTCAAGCAAGCGGCTTTGGAACCAGCACCGGCACCACCGGCTCCTGGGGGCCTGTGGCCTCGGGCCAATCGAGTGTCGGAGGAAGCGCCTCCACCACAGGAACCGTCACCAGTCTTGCCGCGACCAGCGGGGGCGGCGTTGCCGGCGGCTACGGAACCACCAATGCCAACGCACATTCGGACGTAGGTAGCAATTACCTCGGCCAAGCTCCCGGCAAGCTGGTCAGCGGTGGCGCCGGAGGCTATGCAAACTCGAGCACCAACAATGTGGCTGGAACCGCGTCCATCGGCAATGGCATTGCGGTGGTGAACAGCACTGCCCATACCAACTCCTACTTTGGAGCGAACTCGCAGGCGATCTCGGGGCCGGGAGGAACCTCGACCAGCAATAACTCTGGCGCCTCCTCCGTTGGCAACGCGACAACTACCGGCTTCAGCCTGGGTACAGCCTTCGGAGGCTCCAATGGTGGCGGAACTTCGGGCAATGCTTATGGATGGGCGAACTCGGCCGCCAACTAGATAAGCTCCGCGAACTCAGTTGTATTGCCCCCGGGTTGCGGCCTCCCAAGTCAAGACTCGGGGACAAAGGAGAAACAGCATGAAAGCCTCAATAGCCTTGCTAAGCCTTTGTGTCCCTCTGTGCAGTTTTGCGCAGAATGCCGATAGCAGTGCACAAAGCCTCTCCAGCTCTTCCGCAGTGGGAGCACAACAGAATCAGTCCATCACCATCGTCAATCCGGTTGCTGCGGCGGACAGTCGATCGGTATCCAGCATCGAAAGCAGGTCGACTTCAAGCTCGGATCAAAACATAACGACCAGCGGAACCACTACCCAGAATCTGAACAGCACGGTATCCGGGACATCCAGGAACATCGTCGAGTACAGCGGTACTTACACCGTGAAGAACGTTCCCAGCGTGAACGGCCCCAATCTCACGACCAGCAATGACACCTGCATGGGCAGCAGCAGCGGCAGTGCCAACGGCCCTGGCTTTGGCGTGAGCTTCGGCACAACCTGGACGGACGAGCATTGCAAACGCCTGAAAATGAGCCGTGAGCTCTGGAACAAGGGCATGAAGGCAGCCTCGCTGGCAATGGACTGCATGGATCCCGCCGCTCGCGTGGCACTGGAGATCACGGGTTCGAAATGCCCGCAATCCATGACTGCAGATGAGCGCCGCAACCTCTATGGGCCGGATGCTTCGGCACAAGGCAGTCCTGCACCGTCTACCGCGCAGGCCGTTTCTGGCACCAGTCTCGAGCAGGCAATCGAGTCCAGGCAAACGGCAAGCCTCTATCCGAACTGACAAGCGCTCAGGCCAATCCCGGCGGGGGACACAAGGGCAGCCTGAGCCTGGGCGAATTCTGTGAAATGCAGCAGCAATCCGTGCAATGACTAGGGCTTTGCCCCAAGCCAAGCATGGTTGGTGCTGCTGTGGAATTTCTGTCTCGTGGAAGGGCAAATCCACCTCTGCCTGATCCATTGTGGACTGCAAGTCCTCCTAAATCCTCTCTATCCAGGCAACCCCAATCTCGCGGGCTGTTGCGAGACGCTAGCATCCTCTTTTGCGCCTTGGTGCTCCGTCACATCGTGTGTGATTTCTCCGCCTGCCCCTTCGAGATCCGCTCCATTTATCAGTCATGCCCATCTATGTAGCTCTGCTGCGGGCCGTCAATGTCGGCGGAACCGGCAAACTCCCCATGGCGGAGTTGAAGTCCATGTGCGAGGCCGAAGGGTTTGCGCAGGTACAGACCTATATTGCCAGCGGCAATGTGGTGCTGGATGCAGATTGCACCGAGCAGCAGCTCAAGTCGACATTGGAGCGACGCCTGGCCAGTTATGCGGGTAAGCCCGTGGATGTCATCGTGCGCACGGCCCGGGAGATGATGGAGGTGCTGGCCAACAACCCCTTTCCCGAATCCCCGGGCAACCGCACTGTTGCCATCTTTCTCGATGAAGCACCACCAACAGACGCGCTGACCCAGATCAAAGGCCGCAAGGACGAACAACTTCAGTTGGGACGGCGAGAGATCTATGTGGCTTATGGTGCAGGAATGGGCAGTTCCAAGCTCAGGATTGCAGCAGCTGCCCAAGGTACGGCCAGAAATATCAACACGATTGCCCAATTGGTTGAAATGGCGACAGCACGCCAAGAGGTTGCGACACGGAAAAAGCGCTGATAGCCGCTTGAGCCGGTCGCACGCAGGCGGAGAAAGCGGTACATCCACTGACGTCTCCTCCATTGTCTTGGCTCAGGCCGGCTCTCTCTAACCACTCTTGCTCATGAATGCATAGTGTTCTGCTGCCGGTACCGGCTTGCGCGCACTCGAATGTACGGAGCCCTGCTCCGTGAAGAGAAAGGGATAGAAGCTCATGCAAGCATCATTCCCCATGCCGGCCACCTCGGCTTCCCAGCCTTCCCAACGTAAATCACGGTAGAAGTCGCGCAGCCCACCTGTGAAAGCCCATTGCACAAAAGCCGTATGCCCCATCTCCAGCGATTCCCAGGCCCAGGTGTCCGGAGCCAGGTAATGGACAGCCCCCAGATCTTCGCCCAAGGCCCCGCCATTGATGGCAAAGAATCCACCCACCGCATCGTCGGCAATCAGCAAAAATCCGCTGCTACGCGCGCGATTCCACGCCGCGAGATCGCGTGTGAGCCTGGGATGCCCCGAGCCCAGCATTCTGAGCCAGCCCCCGTCGATGAGAATTCCACCGGTTCCATGAGCCATGGCCCCCAGCGGCGAGCGTGTCGTGACCTGCAAAGCAAGCAACACCGAGTCTCTCTGAGCCGACGGAGGAAGACATTCGACAGGAATGCTCGTGTCCTGCGCCCAAGCTTGTATCAGCGACAAGGCCGGCTCGTCGCGCTCCAAAAGTTCTAAAAGTTCTGCCAGTGCACGCATCGATCCCCCTTGATGCAAAAGTCAACAACATCGGAATTCTGACATTTGATCTTGGTATCCAGAAGCCTCGTGAAAGGCTTCAAATCGGTGCATGGCTCGACATTGACTGACTCATTCACCAGGCATCGGCTTCGGCTGCTGGCTGACGCTTGGCAGTGTCTGGAGCGCTTGCTCCGAATGAGGGTGTGACTGATTCAGCCCTATGGTGCAGCCAAAGGGGTCAAGCAGCATTGCCGCAGTTGCACCAAGGCTTGTGACAATAGGACCTCGGTACAAAACTGCCCCTCTTTGTTCAAGTCTCCGTATCGCATCCTGCAGATCAGCTACCTCCCAATAGACTGTCGCCCCGCCGGCTCCCCCCGGACACTTACTGTCCTGCGGATGGAAACCAATCAGGCAACCCGGTGTCCGGATAAAAGCGTAGTGATGATTCTCATATTGCACCTCGGTCTGAAACAATTCGGCATACCAGATAGCAGTGGCATCAATATCTTGGACAAACAGCACGACGGATTCAATTTGCTTCAGCAACATAGGCTCTCAAGGACTCTGCAAAACAGCGGTCCACAAATATAGCGCTGGCCTGGTGCTGAAAAGCAGCCGATATGCAGAAGCTGAGATCGCCTGAGAAGCATGCCACACAGCAGCCAGGAGTAATCGATCCCCGAGAATGCCAGCCTCCTCCTCACCCTCCATTGGGTGGCACTCTGAAGCCCGCCCCTACTCGCGCCTCGGCGCGCTCCAGCCAATTCCGGACTTGTGCCAGCCAGCGCCATGCGCGGGCCTCCCCGGGCCCTGCCGCTTCAAGCCTGTGTGTGGGCGCAGCTGCAGCCCCGCCATCCAATGCGTCATATCCCGCGCCGCGGTCTTCAATTCGATGATTTTTCATGGTCGACCAATAGTCTTTGGCGGCCAAACATCTGTAAAGTTGAATGATCTGACCATTCAGTTCAGAAAATCTGACTTAAAGTCCATGCGGAACCTGAACCTCGATCAGCTGCAGACGCTGATTGCCATCGCCGATCTCGGCACCTTTGCCGCAGCAGCCCAGGCGCTGCATCTGGCACCACCCACGGTCAGCCTGCATATCAAGGAGTTGGAGGCACGCATGAACGCCACGCTGTTGCTGCGCGGCAGGCGCCAGGCGGAGCTGACATCGGCCGGCCAGGTGCTGGTGCAGAAAGGACGCAAGCTGCTCGAGGCCGGCGACGACCTGATCGATCAGGTGCAGCGTCACGCCAGCGGCCGCGCTGGGCTGGTCAAGGTAGGCGTATCGGCCGGGGTCAATATTCGGCTGTTTCCGCTGATGCTCGACGCCCTCAGCCGTCACAGCCCGGGCATTGACATCAAGCTGGAGGCTGTGGGCTCAGCCGACTCCATGCAGCGCCTCAAGGCCGGAACTCTCGATATCGGCCTGGTCGCCAGCCCGCAGGCGGAGAGCGCCGAGATCATGCTCACGCCCTGGCGTAACGATCCCATGGTGGCACTATTGCCTGCCGCCTGGGAGGTCCCCGAACGGGTCAGCCCCGAATGGCTGGCAAGTCGCCCCTGGGCCTGCTTTGCGTCCGCCACGCAGATGCATGGACTGATTGCCGGCTGGTTCGGTCAGGCAGGACTGAGTCCTCGCCCGTTCATTGCGCTGACCTATACCGAGGCGCTCAAAAGCCTGGCGGCAGCCGGTCAGGCTGCAGCCCTGCTGCCGCTGGAGGCCATGGAAGAGCAGCAACAACAGAGCAGCGTGCAGATACGGCACCTGTCACCCACCTTGATGCGACCCATGGCCATCGCCCATCGCCAATTGCCAACGCTGAACCCTGCGGTCGCCAGCGTGCTGGCGGTGCTGGCGAAGTTCGGCAATCAGGCAGCGGCATCCACGCCACGCCTTGCTTGACCTCAGCGCCGCACTGCCTAAAATCGACCACTTCAACCTTCCAACGAGGCTCTTCACCCATGCGCCATTGATGCCGCCGTCTGATTGACGGCCACCTCCCCTCCTCCCAATCGCTGCCGTCCACATGTGCAGCCTGGGGATGTTAGGCATCAACCCATCGCATGGTTCTATGACAGAAGCTCGCCTGACGCTGCATGGCGTCTCCTACACACTGCCCAATGGGCGGCCGCTCTTTTCCAATCTTTGCTGCAGCTTCGGCTCACAGCGCACGGCGCTGGTGGGCCGCAATGGCGTGGGCAAAACCGTACTGGCCCGCATTCTGGCTGGCGAGCTGCCTCCCGGCTGCGGCGGCGTAACGTGTGCGGGTCGCATTCACTATCTGCCGCAAAACCCTCTGGCATCCCGTCCAGATCTGAGCATCGCTGCACTGGCAGGCCTGAGCGACACGCTGCTGGCACTGGAGCGTATTGAGCAAGGCAGCTGCGAAGCCAGCGACTACGAACTGCTAGCCGAGCGCTGGGACATACGTCAGCAGTTTCAGATGCAGCTCGAACGGATCGGCCTGCCTCCGCTGGCACCGCAAACACCTGCCAGCCAGCTCAGTGGCGGCCAGGCCATGCGCGTGGCGCTGCTGGGTGCACAACTGTCCCAGGCCGACTTTCTGATTCTGGACGAGCCCAGCAATCATCTGGACGCTGCCAGCCGCTCTGCCCTGGCGCAGCAACTGCAGCAATGGAGCAGCGGCCTGCTGCTGATCAGCCATGACAGAGTCTTGCTGGAGGTCATGGACTCCGTTGCGGAACTGACCCCCAGCGCAATCAACATCTATGGAGGAAACTACTCTTTCTATAGAGAAGTCCAGCGCCAGAAAAGCCAGAATGCACAAGACGAGCTGGCCCGCCTCAAGCTGGAACGCAGCCGCGCCGAGCAAGCCTTGCGCACGCAGCAGGAACGCCAGAGTCGCAGGCAGGCACGTGGTGAAAAGCAGGGAAAGAACGGCAACCAGGCCAAGATTCTGCTGGACGCAAGCAAGGAACGCGCCCAGAGTTCGGGCGGCAAGCTGACCACCCAGCAGGCCTCAACGCGCGAAGCCCTGAACCAAAGCGTGCGCGAGGCCGCCGAGGCACTGCAGCGCCAGGTGGACTGGCAGGCCGACGGCATCCACTGGCATGCGCCTCAAGAGCCGAGGAGCCAGGGAGACCGCATCGTTGCCGAGCTGCGTGATGTGCAACTGCCCCATTTTGAGCCGCACCCTCCTCTGAACCTGGTGCTGCGTGCCGGTCAGCGCATGGCCGTTAGCGGCCCCAATGGCTGCGGCAAGTCCATGCTGTTGCAACTGCTGGCTGGGCAGTTGCAACCGCTGACGGGCGAGTGCTGCCTGAAAACGCCGTTTGCAATGCTGGACCAGCACCAGAGTCTGTTGCAAGCCGAATCACCCGTGCTGAGCCAGTTACTGGCCGCCAGTCCGCGCACGCCCGAGTCGCTGCAACGTATGCGACTGGCACAAGTCGGGCTGGATGCGCGCCATATCGATCAGCCTAGCGGGCAACTCAGCGGTGGTGAACGCCTCAAGGCCGCCATGGCCTGCGCGCTTTACCGTGACGAGCCGGCGCAATTGCTGCTGCTGGACGAACCCGACAACCACCTGGATCTGCCATCCCTGCAGGCGCTGGAGAGCATGTTGTGCCAATACGCGGGCACGCTAATTATCGTTTCGCACGACACCATGCTGCTCCGCGCGCTGAAGTTGACGCACCAGCTGAGCTTTGCCGCTGAAACATGGACATTGACAACGCTCTGATCGCTGCAACCGGCCCTGTCACGGTCACTACCGGCTGGCAAGGCCAGCCCTCGGTTGAATCTCGGTTGTGCAACGCCGTGCATTCTGCCCCCGGTTCGGCAATGCTCAAGGCACCTCCAAGCTCCCGGACCATTCATCTACTTGCCCCTGATTTCGACCTCAGGGGTTCAGGAGGTCTTTTTCCAGCTTCTTCCGTCCGTGGAGCGATAGTCACCACCCGTGGCACAGCAACCGCCCGCACCAAAGGCCATGCGTCCCAGTGTGACCCGAAGCACGCCTTCCTCATAGCGGATGGATTGACGCTGGCAGGAGGTGAAGAACGGGTATGGCTCGGGCGCCAGTACTTTTTCCCAGCGGACTTCGCCTTTTTCCAGAGGCTCCACAAGAAAGACCTCGCAATCGTGGACCAACAGGAACACCGGCTGGCCTGCCAGCACGCCCTTGAAGACCTGCTCCGGCGCTGCATCGCGCGTGGCTTGCGCCTGTTTGCTCAGAGGTGCTTGGGCTTCGCCAGAGTTGCAGCCCGCCAGACCTGTCAGCGCCAGCAGCAAAAAGGAGAACAAGGGCTTTGCGATCATGAGAGTTCAGTATGCCAGTTGCTTGCCATCGCCACGACTGAAATCGTGTTGGAGAATCAAAGCAGTCATCCTGCATATTCCGTGTGATCCCCAATGTCTTCGTGCCCTACGACACCGACAAGCGCGAGCAGCCCAATATCTCGCCCTCCTGGAGCACGGTGTCAGAGCACCAGCGCAAATTGTGTATTTTCGAATCGGCCCCACGCTCCATGCCCTCTGGGGGAATCTCAAGGCATTGGACTTCAACCCGCAAACCGACAAGGTCAGGAAGCTTGAGCTGGGCGCAGACCAGAGCCATGCCTCTTCGGGCAATGCCACTGCAGAACTCGAGCCCTTGGCACCGTTTCAATTTCTGGGCATCCAAGGTCTGGCGGGCTTGTAAAAAGCGACCAGCGCTGATGCATCAGCGCCGGTCGCTATGGTTGTAGTGATTGCAACTTAGCCGGCCTTGGTGCCCACGCGTTCGCGCAGTGACGCCAGAAGCTCGGCCGGCAAAAACCTGAAAGCCAGTTGCAGCAGCAAAAAGCCAATCAGGCCATCGTCCAGCCATCCCAGAATGGGAATGCTGTCGGGTACGAAATCTATGGGGCTGACGATATAGAGCGCCGCCAGCACGGTGACCAGCTTGGCCGCCTTGGGCGAACGCGGGTCCCGCAGCACGGCCCAGGCAAGCAGCAGCTCTTTGCGAAAGCGTGACAGCGCACGACCCAGTTTCCACATAGTAGTCACTCCGGCAAAAGTGAAAAAACCGAATCTTCAGCTGCGGTCGAACTGGACGATGGCAAGAGCGAGGCATTGCCAGTCTGCCACAGAATGTATCCAACAGCTGAAACCCCAAAGCATCAATCCTTTTATCGAAAAGATTGATGCTGATTTGACAGCAAATCAACCGTCGATCGGGTTTTCCGGCGTCTGCAGCGTGAGCTGGTAGAAGGCCAGATCCAGCCAGCGGCCGAACTTGAAGCCCACCTGGGGCATCAGGCCCACGGACTCGAAACCCAACCGCTTGTGCAGTGCAATGCTGCCCGCGTTGGCGGCGTCGATGGCACCGACGAGCACATGCACATCTCCACGCTGCCTGGCCTCGGCAATCAGCAGTTCCATCAATTGCTGCCCCAAACCTCGGCCCCGGTGCTGTGGATGGACATAGACCGAATGCTCAACCGTGTACTTATAGGCGGGGTAGGCGCGAAAACCTCCCCAGCTGCAAAAGCCCAGCAACCGGCCTTGCGCATCCTCAATGCCGATGACGGGGAAGCCGCCTGCACGCTTGACATCGAACCAGCTGACCATGTTTTGTGTCGTGCGCGGCTGGTAGTCGTAGAGCGCCGTGGAATTGACGATGGCATCGTTGAAAATGTCCAGAATCGCAGCGGCGTGGCGTTCGTGCGTGCATTGCACGATGTTCAGATCACTCATTTCTTGGCCTCAGGCACCCAAATCAGAGTCGGTATTATGGGCAAGGTCCAAGCAGTCGTGGCCTGCGCAGCGTTTAACTGCACAGGCGCGGGTGCTATAAGAATAGATTCAGCTTCCTTCCCGCCGGTATTTTCAGGAAACCCTCATGCAAAGCAGTGCACGCAACCAGTTCAAGGGAAGTGTCTCCCATATCAGCCACGGCATCGTCACCGATGAGGTCCAGATCCGTACCGAGCACAATGCGGAGCTGGTGGCGACCATCACGCATGGCAGTGCCGTCAGCCTGGGCCTGAAGGCCGGCAGTACGGTGATCGCCATGGTCAAGGCGCCGTCCGTGATGGTGGTGACAAATTGCGAAGGCGTGCGCTTCTCGGCGCGCAACCAGCTCAACGGCAAGATCACCCGAATCAAGCCCGGAGCGGTGAATGCCGAAGTGACCATAGATGCTCAGGGCCTGCAGGTGGTGGCCATGGTCACCCAGGAAAGCACCGAAAACCTGGGCCTTGCCGTGGGCAGGACGGCTACGGCCTTGTTCAAGGCTTCTCAGGTCGTGCTGGCGGTGCTGCCCTGATGAACGAATCCATTGTTCTGCAGCCCATAGGCCGTGTACACAGCCCGTTCAAGCATGCCGTGGGCATGCCCATACAGACCGTGGCTGCCCAGCAGCATGAGGGAAAGATCGAGGTTTTTGCACCTTTTGCCGCAGGCTTGCGCGATGTGCAGGAGTTTCAATACCTGATCCTGCTCACGCACCTGCATGAGGCCACGGAAAAGCTGGAAGTCGTGCCCTTTATGGACACCAGCAGCCATGGCGTTTTTGCCACAAGGGCACCGGCAAGACCCAACCGCATCGGTCTGTCCATTGTCGAGCTGCTTGGCATGGACGGATGCTGGCTGCATTTCCGCGGTAACGACATGCTGAATGGCACGCCCGTGCTCGACATCAAACCCTATGTACCGCAGCTGGATGTGCGCGAGACAGAACGCATAGGCTGGTTTGCCAGAGGGCTGGATCAGTTGCCGGGCAGACTCTCCGACGAGCGCATGCGTTAGAAGCTATTTGTTTTCCGAGCTGGAACAGTTGATGCGTCTAGCTCCAAAGCGTATGCAGCTACTTGATGCATGGCATGGTACCTAGCGCTCTTCGTACCTGCCGGTCACGCGCCCCTGGCTATCCGTCACCACACTGCTCTTGACCTGCCAGACCAGACCATCGAGTCCGGGCACGGTGTACTCGCCGTCGCGTCCCTTGACGGCCTGCTTCCAGGCCTGCATCTGAGCCTGGGTCAGGCTGAGCTTGAGTTCATGGTCGCTATGCCAGTCCAGCATCCCGCCTTCACTGTCGCCGGCAGGTACCAACTCCAGCGTGGAACCATCGCCTGCCAGAATCAGCGGACGACCATGGGGCAGGCGAGCAGGCAGCATGGCCTTGAGATCGCGCACGCCCAGGCTGCCCAGGCGAATCACGGTCTGGGGACTGCGCAGCAGACGCTTGCGATGACTGAAGCCAAGCACATCGTTGTAGAGCACGCACGTCTTGGAGCCTTCTCTGGCCGCCCCCGCATCGATGGCGGCCTGCATATCGGGCATGTCATGCAGACTGGGCCGGGCCAGATCGGTGATCCACAGCGGCATATAACTCTGCAGGGACTGCAGCGCTCCCAGCACATTCCAGCGGCGTACCTCGCGCAACTCGTCACTGGTCAACCCCACCAGCTGCAGAAACATCAGGTCACCATAGGGCGTGTGAATGGCCGCCAGCTCGGGATCCTGCACAAAGCCCATCTCGGTCAGCAGCGTGTCGGCATCGGCCTTGATCGGGCCGCTGGCCGTCATCCAGTGGCCGGGGGCCAGCACATTGCCGGTGCGAAATACATATCGAGCAATATTTTGCAAGAAGTTAACAGGCCAACTAGGCGGCTCCTGCTCGCTGGCGGCACGCATCAGCCTGAAGCTCAGCTCGAAACCATAGCCACTGGGCTTGCCTGGAGCGATGTCGTAGCTGTCGTCCAGATCACCATACAGGTCGCTGAAGCCATAGCTGACATAGTGCCAGTGCGGCACGCCCTGCTCGCTGCGATAGACGCTGACGCCGTCCAGCGGCTCTTCTCCTCCAAGACGAAACTTGATCAGCGTCCCGAAATGCGCGGGCTGCTGGTCACCATAAACCGCCTGCAGCGCCCCATCGATTGCATCCCATCCCTGGCTGCCCTCTTGCCCTTCAGCGTGGGTTTGAGAGTCGTAGGTTTCGCGGGAATTCATGGCCTTTTTCTCCTTTGCCCCAAGTATCAAGGCAGGCGAAAGCCGTTCGAGCGGGATTACAAACGGAGATGTGAGCGAGCGTTTCTGGCAACCATGCGTTCAGAAACCTCGGTCGACCCCTTTGATCTGCCACCAGGCAGGCAACAGTGCGCGCACCTCGGCGCGCGCGAAGCGATCGTCCATCAGCACCAGAATGCCACGATCGTTCTCGCCGCGTATGACCCGGCCAGCCGCCTGCACCACCTTGCGCAAGCCCGGGTAAAGATAGGTGTAGTCATAGCCCAGCCCCACTCCCATGGCCTGATCCATGGCACGCTGCATGGCTTCGTTGACAGGATTGAGCTGGGGCAGACCCAGCGTGGCAATAAAAGCACCGATCAGACGGCTGCCGGGCAGATCCACGCCTTCGGAAAATGCCCCGCCCAGCACGGCCAGCCCCAGGCCCTGACCACCCTCGACAAAGCGGGCCAGGAATTCGGCACGCCCGGCCTCGTCCATGCCACGCTGCTGCAGCCACAGCGGCAGTTGCGGCCGCAGCCGCTCCAGGGTGGCGGCCAATTGCTGCAGATAATCAAAGCTGCTGAGAAAACACAGATAGTTGCCGGGCTGACGCGCATATTGCTGCGCGATCAACTCGGCCATGGGGATCAGCGATGCCTCGCGATCCCGCCAGCGTGTCGATATATGGCGTGCGATATGTACCTGCAGCTGCCGGGCCGCAAACGGCGACGGGACATCCAGCCAGGCAGTATCGGCAGGCAGTCCCAGCAGGTCCCGGTAGAACTGGGGCGGACTCAGCGTGCCCGAAAACAGCACCGTGGCCTGTGCCGCCTCATGGCGTGACGCCAGATGCGGCGCGGGCACCACATTGCGAATGCACAGCGTGGATGCCGGCGTACGCACTCTGCCCGCACGCTGCGGCGGCGTGGCCAGTTGAATATCAAACAGCGCATGCGGCCCGAACTGATCGGCCAGTGCCTGAAAATGCAGCAGCTCCCAGTAAAAACCCAGCAAGGCATCATCGGCAAGTGCGGGCTGCCCCACTGCAGCTGCATGGCCGGCTATCTCCTGCTCAGCCAGCTGATCCGCTATTGCACCTACGGCCCGCTGCACGGTACCCAGCAGTGCATCAGGAATGCTCTCGTAGCTTTGGTAACTGGCCTGATCCTGGGCCTTGTTCAGCGCCTGCCACTGGCGCTGCATTGCATCGAGTGCCTTTTTGACAGCTCCGGTCGCGGCCTGGCGGGCCTGCGCCAGATCAAACTGGGACAGCGGTGCCGTGTACATGCTGCGCGCGCGCTCCAGCAGATTGTGTGCCTCGTCCACCAGCACGCCCACACGCCACTCCTGTTGCAAGGCCAGCGCATGGAGCATGGAGGCACTGTCGTAGTAATAGTGGTAGTCGGCCACCACTACATCGGCCCAGCGCGCCAACTCCTGCGACAGGTAATAGGGGCAGATGCCATGTTCCAGGGCCAGAGTCCGTAACGATGGCGCATCCCATAGCGGCAGTTGCAGCGCCTGCTGCCTGGCCGCAGGCAGTCGGTCAAAGAAACCGCGCGCCAACGGACAGGACTCTCCATGGCAGGCCTTGTCGGGATGCTCGCAGGTCTTGTCGCGCGCCTGCATATCCAGGATACGCAGTGGCACAACCGATGCCGATGCCGATGCCGATGCCGATGCCGATGCCGATGCCGATGCCGATGCCGATGCCGATGCCGACAAAGCTTGCTGCAGCTGCCACAGTGCGTGCAGTGCCAGCCCATGTCCAGTCCCCTTGGCTGTAAGGAAGAACAGCTTGTCCAGCCCTGCTGAATCCGTGGCCCCCTTGCCCATGACGGCTCCCATGCTCTTGAGCAAGGGGAAAATCGTGGCCAAAGTCTTGCCGATACCGGTCGGGGCCTGGACCATCAGGCAACGACCTCCTTCGCTGGCATGGGCCGTGCGGTAGACGGCCACGGCCAGCTCCCGCTGCCCTGCTCTGAAGGCCGGCATGGGAAACTGCAGCTGCACCATGGCCTCATTACGCGCCTGACGGTGGGCGGCCTCGCCGCGTGCCCAGACGAGATAGCTGGCACATTGCGATTCGAAAAAGGCTTGCAGTTCGGTGGCAGAACATTCCTCCACCAGCACGGTCTCCTCTGCGCTGCCGATCTGGAAATAGACCAGCGCCAGCTTGATCCGCTCAAGACCGCGCTCCTGACACAGCAAATGACCATAGACCCTGGCCTGGGCCCAATGCAGTGCCCGATGATGGGGACGCACGCCGTCAAGCCGGCCCCGGTAGGTCTTGATCTCTTCGAGCTGCTGCTTCATGGCATCAAAGCCATCGGCCCGACCGCGAACCTGCAGCTCTTCGAACCAGCCGCTGAGCGCCAGCTCCGCCTCGTAGCCACCCACTTTGTCACGCCGTTTCTGCACCACGGCATGCCCTTCCATGCCCTCCAGCGCACTGGGCGCGGGCGTGAAGCGCAGATCCAGATCGCCGCCGCGCGCCGTGAACTCGCACAGCGCGCGTACAGCCACGCTAAGCGCAGGCTTCATGACGTGCCACCTTCGTCGCGCCACTGCACATGACAGACGCGCACAGGAATGCCCTGCTCCTTGCAATAGGCCAGCCAGCGAATCTGGTTGTCCTGCAGCTTGTCACCCGGCGCTTTGACTTCCACCAGCTCATAGCGTGAACCGACATCGGACCGCAGGGGCCAGAAGCGCACCAGATCGGGAAAGCCGGTGCGGTTGGCCTTCACGTCCAGCAACAGCCGCGTGAACAGAGTCCGCAGATGGGCGGCAGGCATGCAATCGAGCGCCAGCTCCAGCAGCTCTTGCGTCAATGAGCCCCAGAACACAAACGGTGACTGAACTCCTTGCTTGTCGGCAAAACGCTGGCGAATCGTGGCCCTGTAGCGACCATCCTCCAGCTCGACCAGACAGGCATCAAACAGCGGCTGGCGGCGCAGCACAAAATCCGGTGCTCCCAGATCGGCCGGCCCACTCTGGAAGGGATGAAAAAACGCCCCCGGCAGCGGCGCAAAGATGGCGGGCCAGCACAGCAGACCGAATAGCGAGTTGACCAACGCATTCTCCACATAGAACACGGGCGCATCAGCACTATGCCAATGAGCTTGCAGCGCGTACTCCACCGCCATGGGCTGGGCGGGTCGGTCCAGCAGCACATCACTGCGCAGGGCCGCCACGGCCGGGGCCAGAGCTGGCTGGCGCCCCGTGCCCCCCAGTCCCAGGCTGCGGCTCAGACGCGGCAGCATGCGCGCCACGCGCTGGCGCTCCTCCTCGCTTTCAGGCGCGGCTTGCGCCTCGCTGGCAAGAGCCAGTGCCTCATCAAAGCGCTGCATGCGCTCCAGCACGCGAATATGACGGTGGCGTGCACCCGCATAGCAGCTGGCCGTGTAGGCCTGAGCCGCCAGCGGCCAGTCCTGCAGCCTCTCGCACATCTGGCCAAGCTTCAGCAGAACCTTGGCCCGGCGCATGTCCAGCCACGGGTTCTCGCTATGATTTTCAATAAGCGCAGGCAGCAATTGTGCCGGCTCCACGCCTTCGTCGAGGTCCCGACGCCGGGCCGATATCTCCAGATAGAAGTCCAGATCTTCGCGGCGCTGAAATGCACGCGAGTCAGCATCCAGCGCCACCGGCTCGTAGCGGAAAATACCGAGGTCGGCCAGCACGAACTCCGACCAGTCCTGGTAGAGATTGCCAAAGAACATCAGCCTCAGACGCTCTCCCAGCTCGCCCACCATGACGCGCCAGACAGGTTCCACGGCCTCGGGATGCCAGACGGCATACGGCCGAGGCTCGGGTTGCCTCTCAGCCAACAGTTGCAGCATCTCGGCCTTGCGCATCGAGGAGCACAACTCAAAGCCGGTCAAGATCTGCAGCAGCTCGGGTTTGGTGTGCAGGCCGAATAGTTCGACCGCCTCCATGGGCTCGGTGGTACTGAGCCAGCCACGCTCCAGCAAAGGTGCTGCGGCGTCGCCCGTCACCGGAATTTCCTCGTAGGCCAGCTTGCTGGCGCGAAACCAGGGCCCGCGCCGCATCAGCATGCGTACCAGCAGCGCCCTGGAGTTCTGCGGCAAGCGCGCAAAGCCGGCGATGAAATCAGCCTCCTGCTCACTGAGCAGATCTCCATAGCGCTGCGCCAGCCAATCCAGCGCCTGCTGGAAGTTGTGCAGATAGTAGAAGCGGTGCGGCGGAAGAATGGCGGCCTGGGATGCGGTCACGGTGACGCTCACAAAATGCTCGGGGAAAAGACGGCTGGATGCCGACCATGAAACCTGTATTTTCATACAGCCCATAAGTCCCTGCAGACTCCTCCGAACCCAGGATTGCCGATCAGCGGACGAAACGCTTGCAACTTGAATGCCCGGTGACAGTGGCACACAATCAATGCTTCATTCAACAAGGAGCAGGCAATGCTGGACTGGAACGAATACCGCAAGGAATTGGCAGGCAGGCTTGGAGAGTTTTCCGAGTTGAGCCCAGGCACCATGGAGGGCTACAAGGCCTTGTCCAGTGCGGGCAGGAAGACCGGCCATCTCGATGCCAAGACACGCGAGCTGATTGCCATTGCCGTGGGCGTGACCACGCGTTGCGACGGCTGCATTGCCGTGCATACCAAGGCTGCCAAGGCAGCTGGTGCCAGCCGGGAAGAAATTGCCGAAGCCCTGGGTGTGGCTGTGGCCTTGAATGCGGGCGCCGCCATGGTCTACTCGGCTCGCGCTCTGGACGCTTTGGACGAGTAACGTTCTAAAAAGATAGCAGCCAGCGCCTGTCTGGCTAGCCATACCTAGCCGTCAAAGCACAACCTGCGTGCCCAGCTCCACCACCTGGTTCGCAGGCAGCTTGTAATAAGTGGCCGCACTGGCCGACTGACGAGACATCCAGCCAAACAGCGCGCAGCGCCAGGCCGAGAGACCGCCGGGCCCGTCCACCACCTGCACCCTGGCCACAAAGAAGCTGGTGGTCATGGGGTCGAGGTTCGGTATCTCGCCATCGGCGTCCGGTGCAATCCGCTGGAGCGCCGCCGGAATATCAGGCTGCTCGCGAAAGCCGAAATGCATGTTCAGTGCCCAGACCCCATTGCACATGGGCTTCAGCTGCAGGCGCTCGCCATCATGCACATAGGGCGTGTTCTCGTTGATCACGTGGAGAAATACCGTCTGCTCATGCATGACCTTGAAATGCTTGAGATTGTGGAACAGCGCATTCGGCACAAGCTTGGGGTCGGAAGTCAGATAGACGGCCGTGCCGGACACCACCGGCACGCCGCTCATGGGCGAGCTCATCAGATCGCTCATGGGAATATCAAGGCGACGGCGATGTTCGGCCACCAGTTGGGTACCGTCGCGCCATGTGGTCAGCGCGATGAAGATGATGGCGCCCAGAGTCAGCGGCAGCCAGCCGCCCTGCTCCAGCTTGGTCAAGTTGGAGGCAAAAAAGCCTATCTCCAGCAGCGCAAAGCAGGCCAGCGCTGCGAGCGTGACGGATCTTGCGCGACTGCGCCCCAGATAGACCACAAAGCCCACCAGCATGGTGGTGATCAGCATGGTGCCCGACACGGCAATGCCATAGGCCGCCGCCAGTGCCCCCGAGGACTTGAAGGCCAGCACCAGCGCGATCACGGCCAGCAGCATCAGCCAGTTCACGCTGGGAATATAGATCTGGCCCTGCTCCTGATCGGAGGTATGCAGCACGCGCACACGCGGCAGATACCCCAGACGGCTGGCCTGCAGCGTCATGGAATAGGCCCCCGAGATGGTCGCCTGCGAGGCAATCACCGTGGCAGCTGTGGCCAGCACCACAAAAATCAGCAACCAGGACGGCGAGGCCAGCAAGAAAAAGGGGTTGCTGGCCGCAGTCGCATCGCGCAACAGCAAAGCACCCTGACCGAAGTAATTGAGCATCAGAGCCGGGAACACCAGTCCATACCAGCCCAGACGCACGGCCCGGCTGCCGAAGTGACCCATATCGGCATAAAGAGCTTCGGCACCTGTCATGGCAAGAAACACGGCCGATAGCAGAAAAAAGGCCTTGTCCGTGTGTTGCGCGGCGAAGCGAAGCGCATGCAGCGGGTTGACGGCCTGCAGCACCATGGGCGTCTGCACAATGCTGGCCACGCCCGCCCAGGCAATGCAAAGGAACCAGACAATGGTGACCGGGCCGAACAGCCTCCCCACCACACTGGTGCCCTTCATCTGAATGGAAAACAGTCCGATCAGTATGCCTATCGTGATAGGTACGATGAAATGCTCGAACTCCGGCGTGGCAATGCTCATACCCTCCACGGCAGAGAGCACGGAAATCGCCGGCGTGATGATGGCATCCCCATAGAACAGTGCGGCCGCAAACACGCCGGCCCCGACCACAAAGCGCGAGCGGCGCGACTGATCGCCCATCACGCGGTGGGCCAGCGCCGTCAGCGCCAGCACGCCGCCCTCGCCATCGTTATCGTGGCTGAGCACCACCCATACATACTTGATGGCGACTATGACGATCACAGCCCAGAGCAGGGCCGAGAGCGCGGCCAGCACATTCTCGGAGCCCACCGTCAGCCCATGGACGCCGGTAAAAGCCTCCTTGAACGCATAGAGCGGGCTGGTACCGATATCGCCAAACACCACCCCCAGAGCCGCCAATGTCAGTGCCGACTGGCTGCTGCCCTGCCCCGTATTCCCAGCCCCCTGAAGCCCGTGTTTGCTTTGTGACATAGCCATGCTTTTGCAGTGATAGAGGCCGCCGCAGCCGGGCGGCGGCAGCCCAGTATGGCACGCTGACGGAAATTGGAAAGCCTGGATGACGCCGGACCGAACTTTCTTTCTTTATGCAATCTTGATAGCAGCAGCCATAATTCATGCAAGGGCTTGAGGCCTTAATTCCTAGATTCAAGGCTTCGCAACAACCGGCTTGCCCTTCAAGCCTGCCTCCCATGAAGCCTGTCGCCATCCTCCAGCATGAAGCATCGCAAGGCCCCGGCATCCTGCTCGACCATCTGCGCCAGCAAGACATTGCCCATGTGCTGATAGATCCCTGTGCCGAAGGCGCGGCCCCGGCCAATGCGCGCGACTATCGCGGCATCATCGTGCTGGGCAGCAACCATTGCGCCAACGAGCAGTTGCTCTGGATTGATGAAGAGCGCTGCCTGCTGCAAAGTGCCCTGCAGCACGACATCCCCGTGCTGGGCCACTGCTTTGGCGCGCAAATGCTGGCCCGCGCCATGGGCGCAGGCGTCTGGCGCAATCCCTGCCCGAACATAGGCTGGAGCGAAGTCCGCATCACCCCCAACGCCCAGCAACTGATGAACCTGCCCGCGCAAGCCACCATCTTCAACTGGCATTACGACACATTCGACATTCCGACGGCCGCCAGGCGCACCATGTACGGCCAGCATTGCCTGAACAAGGGCTTTGTCCACGGCCGGCAATGGGCGTTTCAAGGCCATCTGGAAGTGACCGCAGACAGCGTGCGTCAATGGTGCGGCGAGGGCCATGACGAGCTGCTGCAGGCCCGGGGGCCGGCCGCACAAAGCGAGGCCCAGATCCTGGACCGACTGCCGCAACACATAGACCAGTTGCATGCCATGGCACTGCGTACCTACAGGGCATGGACCGACCAGTTGGACAGGCCGGTTTCGGTTTCGTGCAACAGTTCCTCGGAAACTCTGAACCGATTTCGCCTGCGCTCCGACGAATACCTTCGCATGCAGCTATGAGACTGCACACTTGCCGCCCCTGGGCTGGCCGGGAACAGACGTTTTGTTGCATCTGGCGGACGGTCTCTGGCAAGGCCCGGCCGCTGTCTGGGTCAGAATGACCGGCAAACTCACTGCCCCAAGCTTCATGGACTTCACAACGCTTGAAAAACACCTGGATGCCTCGCCACTGCTGAAGGCGCACAAGCAATACTTCCTGAATCTGGCCCAGCCCGCCGTCGCCATTCGCCTGGGCCCCACCATGGGCGAGCCCTTGCAAAGCCGCTTTGGCGGCCAGCCCGTGGTGCCCGCGGGCTTTGTCTGGCCCGAGCATCCGGACGGCCACTACCTGTTTGTCGGACAGATCAACTTTGCCGAGCTCCCGGGCGGGCCCGGCCGCCCTGCAGAGCTGCCGGCCAGCGGCCTTCTGTCGCTGTTCCACGGCTTTGACGAGGACGATGCCATCTTCTGGCGCGACCAGGACTATCTCAAGGCGTTCTACTGGCCGGACATCAGCGGCATGCATGAAATCCAGGCTCCCCACCAGTGGGTCACGGACAGCCGTGCGCTGCAGTTTGAGAACGGCATCGACCTTCCTCGCCACGAGGAGCTATGCAAGGACTGGCCAGTGGAGTTCGATGAACTCCAAGACTGGCTCCATGGGCTTGAGGAAAGCGGCGAACTGCCTCGCGACTATCTGCTGGGCCGCCCCTCCTGGGACAGCCTTGGCTACGACCCCACGCCCGAGGCCGAGGAACACCCTGGCAGCTCGCACTGGCGCTCGCTGCTGACGCTGCAGTCGCACGAGGAATTCCACTGGTGCTGGCAGGACGGCGCACGGCTCATGGCCTTTATCGAGGATGCCAAGCTGCACGCCAGGGACTTCAGCCATCTGCAAGTGGACTGCGGCTAACGCCTGGTTCAACAGCCACAACCTTGAAGAGCAGCCCATGCCCACACAGATTCCACCAGAGATCCTCAAGCACTGGCAAAACGGTCACAAGATCGAAGCCATCAAACAACTGCGCGAACAAGGCGGGCTGGGTCTGAAGGAGGCCAAGGACCTGCTGGAAGCCAGCGACGAGCCGGACTTTGTCCAGCATGGCGCTGCAGAGCAGACGCAGGCGATACAGCAGTTGCGCGAGCAGCTGGAAAAACTGGGCATGAAGGATGCCACTTTGCTGCTGGACCAGCTGAATCGGGACGACGCCGCGTCCAACAGTTCCTTCTCTTCCATCAAGACCACCACCACGACCGTCAATGGCAAGACCACCACCAGCGTCACCGTGAGCGGCGATCATGCAGAGGCCATAGAGGTGTTGCTGTCCGGCGCAAACGCAGTGCCTGCAGAGACCAGGGCCAAGGTGGAAGACGCCATGGCACGCGGCAACAAGATCGAAGCCATCAAGCTGCTGCGCGAGGCCACGGGCCTGGGTCTGGCCCAGGCCAAGGACCATATCGATGCGGCCATGGATGGGATTGCGCTGGACTGGCAGATCCTGCAACGGCAATCGGTGCGGGCCAGCGCGCAAACCGACTCTCGGGCCACGGCAACCGCGCCCGGCGAAGTCCCCAAAGGACAAGGTCAGTATCTGTGGCTGCTGGTACTGGCACTGGCTGCCGCCGGCCTTTGGTACTACTTCAAGATGCCCTAAAACCCATAACAGACAAGCGAAGAAAGCTCACTTTTCAGGAGCTTTCGACTCGAACTCAAGGTTGCGGGGCGGTCGTATCCGCCAGTTGCCAGCCGCCACCCAGCGCCTGGTACAGCGCCACAGCGTTTTCCAGCTGGCTCTGACGCAGGCGCAGCACTTCCTGCTGCACGGCAAACAGATTGCGCTGGGCATCCAGCTCCTCCAGATAGCTGGCATAGCCGGCCTCGTAGCGATCCTTGGCAAAGCCCAGGGTACGACCCAGAACTTTTTCGCGCTCCTTGGCGTGCTCCCACTGAGCTTGCAGTTGCTGGGAGCTGACCAGGGCTGTTTCCACATCGCCAAAGGCCTTGATGACCACACCGCGATAGGCGTAGGCGGCCTGATCGCGCTGGGCAGATGCCGCATCGAACTGACCCTGCAGGCGACCGCCGTTGAACAGCGGCGCCAGAATGCTGCCGCCCAGCGACCAGACCCGGGCCGGGTTGTAATCCAGCGCGTTGATGAACAGGCTGCCGAAGTTCGCGCTCAGGCTCACCTGCGGCAAAAAGGCCGCACGCTGTGCCGCAAGATTGCTGTCGCTGGCCGCCAGCAGCAGCTGGGCCCGTGCAATGTCGGGGCGGCGCTCCAGCAAGCTCGACGGCAAGCCAGGTGCAGGCATCGCAGGCAAGCTCATGGACTCGAGCCCAGCATGGGCGCTCAATGTGGTACGGGCCAGGGCCTGTGCCTGGTCATCACCGCTGCCGCCCACCAACTGCATCAGTGCTATGCGCTGGCGCTGCAGCGCCAGAGACAGCTGCTGCACCGATTGCCGCACGCTTTCCAGCTCGGCCAGCGCCTGGCTCTGTTGCAGCTGCGAGATATAGCCCACACGCACCTGGTCGGTGAGCAGACGCACCGCGTCCTCGCGCGACTTCACCGTGTCCTCGGCCACGGCCAGTTGGGCCTGCAGCGAACGCAGGGCGATATAGGCCTGTGCCACGGTCGCGGCCACCGTCAGGCGTACCGCGTCGCGATCCGCCTGGCTGGCCTGCAGACGCCGATCGGCGGCCCGGCTCAGACTGCCCAGGCGATCCCAGAGATCCAGCTCCCAGCTCGCCTGGAGCACGGGCTGGGCCGAACGCACATGCACCATCTGGCCGGTTCGCGCGCTCAGGCTGCGGTTGGCCGAGCCCGGTGCGCTGAGCGACAGCTGAGGCGCAGCCGCCGAGCCCGCCACATCGAGATTCGCGCGCGCCTCCTCCACCCGGGACACGGCGGTGAGCACATCGTTGTTGCGCTCGAGCGCCAGCTCCACCCAGCGGCTCAGTTGCGCATCGCCAAAGGCCTGCCACCAGCCGGCCTGGACAGCATCGGCAGCGCCTGCGGCCTGGTCCGAGCTCCAGCTGACAGGCACTGCAGGCTGGGCGCTGTCTGGAGCCCGGGTCAAACTGGGCACGCTGCAGCCGGCCATCAGGAATGCAAGCGCCAGTGGCAAGGCACGCACGGTATGGAAGGCGTTCTTCATGGCTTGGCCTGCTCGGATGCGGAAACTGCGGGCGCTTGAGATTTTTGAGCCAAATCGGCCTCAATCGCTTGAGAGGTCTGCGCTGAATGCTCTACTTTTTGTGCAGTATCGAGGCGCACGATGACCGACATGCCGGGGCGCAGGCGCGCGGCATCGGCCTGGCCCTCGTCGATGGCGATTTTGATGGGCAGACGCTGGACGACTTTGGTGAAATTACCCGTGGCGTTGTCGGCCTTGAGCACGCTGAACTCCGAACCCGTGGCTGGCGCAATCTCCAGCACATGGCCCTTGAGGCGCAAGCCGCCCAGCGCGTCCACGCTGAAGCTCACGGCCTGGCCGATCTGCACCCGGGCGGTCTGGGTTTCCTTGTAGTTGGCCACCACCCAGTAAGTGGGCGGCACCACATACATGAGCTGCGTACCGGCCGCCACATACTGGCCCTTGCGTACCGATACCTCGCTGACCTGCCCGTCGCTGGGCGCATGAACCACCGTGTTGTCCAGATTGATCTGTGCCTGGCGCAGCAGCGCCTCGGCCATCTGTACCTGGGCCTTGAGAGAGTCACGGCCCACGGTCGTGGCCTTGATCTTTTCCTGGTTGATCGCGATGTCGGCCTGGGCCTTGGCCACGTTGGTCGCTGCCAGGCGCGAGGTGGCGCGCACCTTGTCGCGTTCGTTCAGAGACACGGAGCCTCGCTCGGCCAGCTCCTGCACACGCTTGAGCTCCGCCTGCGAGCGCTGGGCCTCTGCCTCCACGGCAGCCAGACCGGCGCGGCTGGCACTCAGCGTGGCACGGTTCTGGGCCTGTGTCTGTTCGGAATTGCTCAGCTGCGCCTGTGCATTGGCCAGTTGCGCCTGGGCCTGGGCGACGGCCGCTTCATAGCTGCGGCTATCGATGCGCACCAGCGGCTGGCCGGCCTTGACCTGCTCGTAGTCCCTGACCAGCACCTCGGTCACGTAGCCATTGACCTGCGGTGCCAGCACGGTGACGGCACCGCGCACATAGGCATTGTCCGTGGTCACCACAGAGCTGTTGAAAGGCCACAGATTCCAGGCCCGCAACACGAGCAGCATGCCTGCCAGGGCCACGACCAGCATGATGAGCACGCTGCGCAAAGAAGGCTTGATCTTCTTTGGCGTGGGAGGCAATGCTGCAGCGGGTGAAGGGGCAGCTGTCGCCGCAGATGCGGCGGGGGAATGGGGTTGTTGACTGTCGCTCATGCTCAATCTCTTGCTGTTATCGGTTTGAGTTCCTTGCCTGGTGACCGGAGCCACCCCGACCGCCATCACCGGCCGCAGGGCTGCTGCGGGCGTTCTTGTCGATTTCCTGCTCCAGCTCGGCCTCGAGCTCGAGCGCCTGGGCGTTGTCCTGCAAAGGGTCGCGGCTGGCCAGCACGGCCTGCTCACGGGTCTCGGCCGCCTGCGCGGCGGCGGCAAGCCGCCTGGCCTCGGAACCTTCGATCACCACGGTCCGCGCCGGACTGGCGGATTCGGTCCGAGCGCCCTCTTCCACATCGCCATAGGCATCGGTGGCCGTGGGCTGCACCACCACCG
The DNA here is from genome assembly GCF_001010305.1 of Comamonas sp. E6. Lineage (NCBI taxonomy): Bacteria > Pseudomonadati > Pseudomonadota > Betaproteobacteria > Burkholderiales > Comamonadaceae > Comamonas > Comamonas sp. E6. The sequence goes on along the minus strand of NZ_BBXH01000008.1, from coordinate 205,375 downwards.
TGACACGCTGCGATACATCGGGCTCATGAGCGCTCGCTGCCCCAGGTTCTGCAACCGGCGCCACCGAAGGTGCGCGCTGAGGCGTACCGTCGGTCCCGGCGGCTGCCGCCACCTGGTTGCCGCTTTGCCGTGTCATGGCGCGCACCATGGCGGCAGCCTGGCGCACGCGCGCTGATGCTCCCAGGCTCCAGAGCAGATACAGCAAGGCGATGGCGGCCGTCAGCGCAAACACATCGTTATAGGCCCTGACATTGGCTTCACGCCGCACGATCTGCGACAGCTGCAGCGCTCCCTGGTTGGCGCGCATGGCGGGATCGGGCGTCACCCTGCCGTAGATCTGGTTCTGTATCTTGAGCCGCTCGGCCACCACGGGGTCGGTCGGGTCTATCTGCGCCACCAGGGCCACGGAGTAGATCTGCTCGCGGTAGGTCTGGTAAGTGCTCAGCAAGGCCGAACCCAGCAAACCGCCCATGGCCTGGGTCATGGAGATGGTGACCACGGCGGTGAGCATGTGGTTGGCGCCGAACTTCAGTCCCTGGATGATGCCGGTCAGCATCAGAGGGCCCATGAAGACACCCGAGCCCACCGCCAGCAGAAACTGGCTGAAGAAAAAGTCCGAAGGACGGTCCACACTGCTGCGGTGGTGATCGAGAAATGCGGCCACGGCAAACAGTGCAATCGCCACCACAATCTGCTTGCCCATATTGGGAACACCGAAAGTAATAGCAGACAATGCAACACCTATAAGTGTCCCCAGCAGAATCACCATGAATAGCGGTTGCATCTGGTCGGATGTCATGCCCAGCGTGCGCATCAACCCCACCACGCCGTAACTCTGCTCGGCCGTAAGAAAGCGCAGCAAGATGGCTCCGATCACGAAACGGATCGTCGGCATCTGCGCGAACCAGCGCGTGTGGAACATGGGGTTGGCACGATGGTGTTCGATGTAAAGCGCGACGCTGAGCAGCGCGATCGCCGCCACCAGCATCCAGGCCAGCCCCGGCGTATCGAACCACCAGCGCGAGTAGCCCTGGACCAGCACCGCAATCAACAGGCCCAGACCCGGCACCATCAGGCTGAAGGTGACGAAGTCCAGCTTCTCGAAGGTCTTGATGTACAGGCCCGAGGGCAGCTTGAGCAGCACCACGGCGGCAAAGGACATCAGCGCCAGGCCAGCTTCAAACAGATAGAGGTTGTGCCACTCGCTGTTATAGAGCAGACCCGGCGACAGAATCCAGGCCAGCGGCGTGGCCAGCTGGACCACGCCCACGCCGATCACCAGCATCTTGAGCACATAGGTGCGCGGTGCCGACTGCAGCATGTAGAGCGTGCTCAGCGAGGAGCAGGTCGCCGCTGCCAGGCCGCTGGCCGCACGCAGCAGAATCAGGCTGTCGTAGCTGCCCAGCAGCAGATGCAGCACGCTGAGCGCCGCGTAGCAACCCAGGCCGATCTCGGTGAACAGGCGCATGCCGAACTGCTGGCGGAATTTGTAGACCAGCAGATTGGCCGTCATATTGAACATGACGTAGGCGCCCGTCAGCCAGGCAGCCTCGACCGAGGTCAGCCCCAGCTGTCCCTGAATCGTGGGCAGATTTGCGGTGAACAAGGCATTGCCCAGACCGCCGGTCAGCCCGACCAGGACCGCAATCAGCCCATAGCAGACGCGGATCCAGGGCTCGTGATGGGGCATGGCCGGCGAGCCGGGCAGCGCGGGCTTTTCATGCTCGGCCCAGTCCGGCGGGCGGCGCAGCAGGATGACGGGCCCCTGCGGAATGGCTGGAGAAGCTGAAGCCTGGCTGCTGGGAGGTTTCGGGCCTTCTTGATTGGCTTGAGCCCCACTGGCTTGTGCTGCAGCTTGACTCATAAACCTCAGGCCTTGATTCCGTCCAGAATGATTTGCAAGGCACGACGCGCCAGTTGCTTGCGTTGGGCAGGTGTTTCGCCACGCAGGGCACCGCCCAGCATGCCGAACACCAGGGACAGATCCTTGGCGTTCAAGGCCTGCTTGCACAGGCCCTTGGCCACCGCACGCTTCATGGGCTCTTCGAACACCAGCCACATCTGCTGGCGCGCATGAATGACTTCTGCATCGCTCTGGTCCACCGTACGCCAGTAGTCCACCAGCGTGGCGGAGACGGCGATGCGCTCGCCCACCAGAGCCAGCAGCTTGAAGAAGGCCTGGTCGTCGTCATGCCAGGCGGCTGCGGCGGCGCGGGTCTTCTCGACCGAGCGCTCCAGCAGCGCCAACATGATGGCGCGACGGTCCGGAAACTGACGATACAGCGTGGCACGGCCCACCTGGGCACGCTCGACAATGAGATCCAGGGGTGCGGTCACGCCATGCTCGGCAAACACGGCATCGGCCGCGTCCAGCAACTGGGCGCGGCGTTCGGCGGATGGAGGACGGGTGGTGGACATGGCGCCAATTATCGGACAGTTTTGTCCGATAAATTGCAGAGCTCGGCGTTTCCCCTGCCCTGGCAAGGGTCGGGCAAGACTGCGCTCAGTCGCGCGGCAGCGCCTGCAGGCTGCGCTGGCTGGTGAACTCGCGCCGTTGTCCAGTCAGAGGATCATCAAAGGCCAGGCTGCGAGCCAACAGTTGCAAGGGCCTGGAATAGTCGCCCGGCTCCGGATCATTGACCACGGGATAGAAGGCATCGCCCCGGAGCGGCAGGCCCAGCGCCGCCATATGCACACGCAGCTGATGGCGCTTGCCCGAAACCGGACTGAGCCGGTAGCGCGCCCAGGCACTGTTGTGCTCGATGATTTCCATCAGGGTGCGGCTATTGGGCTCGCCCGCGACCTCATGCATGCGAAAGAAATGCCCACTCTCCTCCATGCGGCTCGCGTGCTCGCGCGGAAAGCTCAGCTCCGCGCGGTAAGCCGCCACGGCCTCGTAGACCTTGTGAATCGCCCTGTCCCTGAACAGCCCCTGATAGATGCCACGTGTGGCGCGCTGCACCGAAAACACCACCAGCCCCGCAGTGTCGCGGTCGATGCGATGAATCGGCGACAGCTCGGGCAGGTCGAACTCGCGCCTGAGCCGCACCAGCAGCGTGTTCTGCAAATAGTGGCCGGCTGGCACCAGAGGCAGAAAGTGCGGCTTGTCCGCAACGAGCAGATGTGCATCGCGATGGATGACTTCAGCCGCGAACGGAATCTCTGGCTCGGCCTCCAGTTCGCGATAGTAGTAATAGCGCAGCCCCGGCATGAATGCAGCATTCGGACCGGCCTTGTGTCCCGCTTCGCTGACCACTTGACCGGCAGCCATGCGGCGCAGCCAGTCTGCGCGTTCGACGACAGGCAGACGTTCGCACAGAAAGTCGATCAGCAGCCCCTCGCCCTGGGAGGGCAACACCACACAGCTGGGGCTGACGCCATCGCGCACGGGCAGAACCTTGGGATCGTGGGAGTTATGCATGGCGCGGGATTTTAGTGGCTGGCCCGACTCCTGGCTTTCATGGCCGCATGGACCCTGGTCAGACCATGATGCGACTTCGCACTGACTAGTCTGTTCGGATATTGGCTTTGCGAATGGTGCTCTCCAGAACTCTTTTCTCCTGCTCCAGATAGGCCAGGAACTGGGGATGCCCCATGCGCATGGGCTTGAAGCCCGCTTCCGTCAGTTTTCTGACCATCTCGGGGTCCGCTTGCAGGATCGCGATTTCATCGGCCAGACGCTTCACGATATGGGCATCTGTATGAGCGGGAGCAAGCAAGCCTTGCCAGGCCTCGACCTCCAGATTGCGAAGGGCCGGTGTCTCCGAAAGACTTGGCGCCTGAGGTAACGTGGCCAGGCGCTGGCGGGATGTCACGCCCAGTGCCTTGACCTTGCCCTCCAGGACAAACGGCTGAGCCAGCGCAACAGGCAGCACGGCAAGGTCGATCTGACCACCTGCCAGCTCGGTCAGCACCTGTGGACCAGACCTGTAGGGAACATGTACCAGATCGATACCGGACATTTGCTGAATCAGCTCCCCCGTCAGGTGCAGGCTGGTGCCGATGCCATCGGTGCCCAAGGTCAGTCGCCCCGGTTTCTGGCGCGCAAGTTCAATGAGATCGTCCGCACTGCCTGCAGCAAGGCCCGGGCGTGCGACAAGCGCAAAGACCGAAGAGGCCACGGGTGCCACGGGCTTCAACTCATGCAGACCGTCGTAGCGGAACTTTGTCGGCGAGATCATGGGTGCGACCAGCACCGAGCTGGCCACACCGAAGAGCAAGGTATAGCCATCGGGTCTGGCCTTGATGACACGCTGCGTTGCAATGGTCCCCGATGCTCCGACCATGTTCTCTATGATCACGGGCTGGCCCAGGCGCTCAGCCAGACGCGGCATCACCAGCCTGGCGGCCACATCCACACTGCCTCCGGGCGCGAAGGGAACTACCACCGTCAGTGCCTGGGCAGGCCAGGGCTGGGCAGCAGCCTGGCTTGCCAGTGATAGCTGCTGCAGCAGCGGGGCGCCCAGCGCCCAGGCTGCAAACTGTCTGCGTCGTATTTGCATGATGATCTTTCTGCTGGGATTGGAATGGCTCAGCGGGGCAGCCAAGGCAGTTGCTCTGCCTGGTAGCGCCATGTCTGGAACACCGTGTTCAAGCGCCCCGGGCCTGTGCGGCGTGCAGCGGCATCGGGGTACTCGCCAAACCAGGGCAGAATGAATTCCCATACCAGCTCGCCCTGCGGCGTCACCTCAAACAATCGCCCCGTGGCCGACTCCGTGATGTGCGTGTTGCCGTTCCACAAACGTTGCGCGCTGCCCATGAAGGCGGTGTAGAAGGCGTTGACCATCTCGTCCTGGTAGCTCCACGCGATCTCGTGGGAAACAGGATCTATCTCCAGCACACGCGAGAAAGCCACATGGGCTCCCTGGCGGAAGTTGCCGTTGTCAAAGGTCAGGACATGGCCGTTTGCCAGCGCAACCGGAGCATGCTGGTGCGAGACCACCGAAGGTGGGATATGCAGCTTCACCCTGCCGCTGGCCTTGTCCACGCCAATGATTCCCGAGGTCGTGCGCAGACTCATGAGCACTGTTCCATCGGCCGCCATCCCGAGGCCGTTGACCAGGGGCCAGTGATAGCGGCCGAAGCCTGGGTGAATGGGAAAGTCCTCAGGCTCCAGATGCTCCCAGGCCTTCCATTCCCAGACCAATCGACCTGTGCGGTCCACTTCCCGGATCACATCGCCGTACATCAGCTCGTCAGCAGCAAAGGAGGTGCCGCCGGGCACCCGTTCGGCAAAGCCCTGTGGAACAGGGGCACAGGCTGCATAGAGCAGATGACCGTTGGGCAACCACTGTGCGTCATGGTGGTGTGTCGGGTCTTCATAGCGCCAGACCACCTCCCCGTCGGGCCTGACCTCGTAGAAATCACCGCCATGCCACATGGACCAGGGTGCGTAAAGATCAGGCGATTCACGATGGTTGCCGTTGTAGCCGAGATTGCCGTTAGGCAGGATGACGGCGTGGCGGCCGGCGCGCACGGGCAGCTTCCACTCATGCGCCACCTGACCGTGGATATCTATGAGGTAGACATGCCCATCGGCCGTCTGGGGGGCGATCAATGTGTAGCCGCCAGCGCTGAGAGTGCTGTCATGAGCGATGAGACCTGTGCCGCGTCGGCGTTGAGTGACCTGGTCAACGGTGGTAGCCATGGGGTTCTTTCTGTGACAGAAGGGATTGATGGCTGCCACTCTAGAAGTTCAGGAGCGTCAGGAATAGCTGATTGTTTTTTAATAGATGTCAGAAAAAACTTTACACTCAGCCCATGCCAGCGATTTCACAGGCCTTTCGATGCTTTGACGAGGTGGCGCGCCGAGGCTCGGTGCGAAAGGCCTCGGCGACGCTGCACCTGACCGCCGCAGCGGTCAACCAGCAGATCCTCAATCTCGAAGCGCAGGTCGGTCAGCCTCTGTTCGACCGGTTGCCCAGAGGCATGCAGCTGACGGTGGCGGGCGAGATCGTGCTGGCAGCAGTCAGGCGCAGTCAGCGAGACTTCGACAATGCCCTGGCCCAGGTCGAAGATCTGAATGCCTTGCGACATGGGCATGTAAGCGTGGGTGTTCCCCACGCGACGGCCGAATACCTCGTGCCTCAGGTGATTGCGGCAATGCATCAACGCTATCCCAATATCACCTTCAGCGTGCGTGCCGGAATCGGTGAAGAGCTGCTGCGCCATGTGGCTCAGGGCGAGATCGATGTGGCCTACTGCCTGCGCCGAACACCTCCTGCCGGTGTCGAGGAGATGCGCTCCTGGGCACAGCCCCTGGGCGTGGTGATGGCTCCGGATCACCCTCTGCGAATGCGTCCGCGACTGCTGCGTCTTCGTGACTGCCTGGCCTATCCGCTGATCATGATGACTCCCGACATGGAGTTGCGCAGCATGCTCGAGCGTCTGGGCGACGGTGCGCTGAGCCGGATCCAGCCGATGGTGGAGACCAGCAGCATCCCCATGGCCCGGCGCCTGGTGGCAAGCGGCCAGGCACTGGCCTTCATGCTGCCGGACAATGTGGCGGAAGACATGGCCGCTGAGCGTCTGAGCTGGCGTGCGTTGCACGATGCAGGTTCGCTGCTGCACAGCTGCGCTTATCAGCGCACCGGCTATGCGATGGCAGCCGCAACGGAAATGTTTCTGACCGAGCTGGAACATGCTGCGGACGAGTTGAAGGCGAACTTCGATACCGGTGTTTCCTGGTCCATCGGCAATCTTGCCGTTTGACCGCACAGGATCGGCAAGCATCGGAGACGCACAGCCGCCTCAACGCCATGGGTGCCTTTGCGCAATGGCGCAGCACTTCACAGCACTTCATGAAGCGCCGCAGCCTTTGTTGCAGATGCTTGCACTCTTGACTCCAGCAGACTTCAGACTGCCACACCGTATCCCGGATCGGTCGCGGCGTCTGAGCTGATCACATGCGGGCAAACCTGCATCAGGCAATTGGATGACGAGGCATTTCACCTATGCGTAATAGCATGTGGCAAAAAGGATGCAACAGCCATGGTCGACACCACCAGTACTTCAGCCTCTGATTCCACTCGTGCACATCAGCGCCTGATGCGCCACTGGCTGCGCTGGGCGGCCATTGCTATGGCACTGCTGCTGGCCTTGATTTTGGCTGCGGCACTGCTGATTGCCTTCATGGACTGGAACAAGCTCAGGCCATGGATCAATGAAAAAGTCAGCACTTTCGCGGGCCGCGACTTTGCCATCAATGGTGACCTGCAGCTGCAATGGACCTGGCCACAGCCCCTCGATACCGGCTGGCGCCACTGGGTGCCCGGAGTGGTGCTGCATGCCAGCGATCTGACACTTTCGCAGCCCCAGGGCTGGCTGGTTCGGCAGGCGCCTGAAAAAGCCGATGACAAACAGCCGGTATTGCCTGCGACGCCCAAGGAGCTCAACACCGGTCGCCTGCCCGAGCAAGGTCAGGCAGCGAGCGAGAAAAAGACGAGCGTAGATGACGACGACGCCATAGCCGATGCCGGCCGGCAACCGCCCGAACGCGATGCTCGCACCATGATCACCGCAGCAAATGCCACGGCCAGCCTGCGCCTTTGGCCACTATTGGCGCGCCATGTACAACTCGACTCCTTGCTGTTGCAGGCTCCGGATATGGTGCTGGCCCGCAACGACAAGGGCGAGAACAACTGGACATTTGACAAGCCCTCAAGCAGCGGCCCGAAGTGGAGTTTTGAAATAGGCCAGTTGCGCATCAGCGACGGCGTTCTGGGCTGGTCCGACGCCGTCAAGAACATGGCCGTGCGCGCCCGTATCGACACGCTGCGCAGACCGGTCAGCGCCGATCAACCTTATGGTGTGCGCTTCGGCCTCGCTGGCTATCTGCATGAAGGCAAGACCCGCACGCAGATTCGGGCCCAGGGTCTGGCGGGACCGGTACTGGATCTACGCCAGGACAGGCTGCGCTTTCCGCTGCGCATATCGGCCAAGGCCGGCAGCCTGCAAGCGTTTGCCGAGGGGATTCTCGACAATCCCAAGACACTGGACGGACTGGACTTTCAAGTTCAGGTACGCGGCAAGAGCATGGCCGACCTGTTCGAGCTCAGCGGCCTGCTGCTGCCCGCCACTCCGCCGTTCGAGACCAGCGGCCGTCTGATCGGCAGCCTAGCGCCGGGCAAGGCCGTCTGGCAGTACGAAAAGTTTCAGGGCAAGCTAGGTCAGAGCGATTTGCGCGGCGATCTCCAATACCGCTCCGCCCAGCCCCGGCCAAAGCTGACGGCACAGCTGCACTCCAAACAACTGCGACTGGTGGATCTGGGACCGGTCATAGGCGCAGCCCCGTCAGGTAGCCCCGACAAGCCCCAGCCCGTCAACGGCAAGATACTGCCGCAGGTTCGGTTCCAGACCGAGAACTGGGACAAGATGGATCTCGACCTGCGCTATGAAAGCAGCCATATCCTGCGGCCCGAAGCTCTGCCCCTGCAAGACCTCAGCGTGCATGCGCTGCTGGACAACGGCAGACTCACCCTCTCGCCACTGAAGTTCGGCCTCGCCGAAGGCACGCTGAATATCGATGCCACCGTGGACAGCCATGCCAAGCCCGTTGCTGCCAAACTCAACGCACAGGTGCAGTCGCTCAAGCTCTCCGCGCTGTTTCCTACGATTGAAAAGATGAAGAAAAGCCTGGGCCGGCTCGATGGCGCAGTCGCGCTCACCGGACAGGGCGAGTCACTGGCACAGTGGCTGGGCACGGGCAATGGCTCGCTACGCCTGTTTGTACGCGACGGCACTTTCAGCTCGCAACTGCTGGACCTCGCAGGGCTGAACGTAGGCTCCATTGTCATCGCCAAGCTGTTTGGCAGCGACAAGGAAGTTCAGCTGCGCTGTGCCGTGGCCGACTTCAATGTGCAACAGGGCATTGCCCGCCCACGCATGGCCAAGCTGGCCACCACAGAAGCCGTTGTCGAGGCCACGGGCGAGATCAATCTGGCGCAGGAACAGCTCAATCTGCGCATCGTCCCCGAATCGCTGAAGTGGAAGTTCTTTTCGTTGCGCACGCCACTTTATGTGCGCGGCAGCTTTGCCAAGCCCGATGTGGGCCTGGAGCCAGGCCCCCTGGCAGCCCGTGCCGGCGCTGCAGTGGCTGCTGCCGTTTTTGCGCCAGCGGCACTGGCACTGGTGCCGCTGACCGTGCCTGCCGCTGACGACGATGTGAACTGCAAGCAGTTGCTGACTCAAGTACGCAATCGCTAATACGGGCAAGCAGCTCACAGCCCGATCTCAGCATCGAGTCCTGGCACACTGCAAAGAATGCAGGCAGCCACTCGGACGGAATATGGCGGAGGTGCCTCACACCATATTTCATGTCCCGGAGATCAGCAAAGCAAAAGCGGCAACCGCAAGCCCTTCAGCCTGGACTGCGGCAGCGTCACGGAATCAGGCGCTCTTGAGGCGGAAGATGCTGACCATCTGCGACAGGTCGCTGGTCTGCTGCTGCATGGATTGCGCAGCAGCGGTGGACTCTTCCACAAGGGCGGCATTCTGCTGGGTCACCAGATCCATCTCGGCCACCGCGCGGTTGATCTGCTCGATGCCGCTGGTCTGCTCATGGCTGGCGGCGGTGATCTCACCCATGATGTCCGTCACGCGCTGCACGCTGCTGACGATTTCATCCATGGTCTGACCGGCCTGGCTGACCTGCGCACTGCCCTCCTCGACCTTGGTGACCGAGGCCTGAATCAGCTGCTTGATTTCCTTGGCCGCTTCAGCGCTGCGGCCAGCCAGCGAGCGCACCTCCGATGCCACGACGGCAAAACCGCGGCCCTGTTCGCCGGCACGGGCCGCTTCCACGGCCGCGTTCAGCGCCAGGATGTTGGTCTGGAAAGCAATGCTGTCGATCACGCCGATGATGTCGGAAATCTTGCGCGAAGACTGGCTGATGGCGCCCATGGTCTCCACCACTTGCGACACCACCATGCCTCCCTTGACAGCCACATCGGAGGCCGACAGCGCCAGCTGATTGGCCTGACTGGCGTTATCGGCATTTTGCTTGACCGTGGAAGTGAGCTGCTCCATGGAGGCAGCGGTCTGCTGCAAGGAACTGGCCTGCTCTTCCGTGCGCGCAGACAGGTCATGGTTGCCCGCTGCAATCTGGCCCGACGCTGTGGCAATGCTGTCCGTGCCCTGACGCACCTGCCCCACCAGCCTATCCAGGCTGGAATTCATATCGTGCAAGGCCTGCATGAGCTGCCCGGTTTCATCGCTGCTGCTCACATGGATCTGAGCCGTGAGATCACCATCGGCCACGCGGCGAGCCACTCCGACCGCATGCTTGAGCGGAGCGGTGATGCCTTGCGTCAGACGCCAGGCGCTGACAGAGCCGATGGCCAGAGCCAGCAAGGCCAGAACCAGGAAGTACGTCCTGCTGCTGCTCTCGATCTGCTCCACCTCCGCCGCCTTGGCATCCAAGCTGGCGCGCTGCAGGTTCAGCAGCTCGCCGAGCAGCTTCAGATAGCCCTGGGCGGCCGGCACATAGCTGTTGATCAGCGTGGACTCCGCCTCTTCGGCCATGCCGTCGGCCTTGAGCTGACTGACCTTGTCGCGGCTGGCAATATAGGTTTTGCGCACCTGCATGATCCTGTCCAGGATCTCGCGCTCCGCAGGCTGGGTGATCAGGGGCTCGATCTGCTTGAGCACATTGGCTGTGCTCTTGGTAGTGGCAGCCGCATCCACCGCCAGAAACTGCACCAGACTTGCGTCGCTGCTCTTGGCGATGGCCGTGGTGCGTGCCACCGCCACGCTGACATTGCTGTTCCAGTCGCTGATCAGGCGCTCCTTGGTCAGCGGCTCCTGCATCATCTGCTGCGTGGCCTTGCCCACCGAGTGCAGCTGCCAGATGCCGATAACCGTGATCACCACGGCAAATGCCAACACCACTGCGAACCCCAGGCCCAGTCGGGCACCAATGTTCAGCTTGGTCAATCTCATCGCTTTCATCCATTCCATAGAAAAGTAAATAGCCGGCAAAGCGGCCGCTCCGATACATGAAATGGGGCCGACCCGGCAAAGCCGCTTGCTGCATCACTCGCTTAGCGCAAATCGCAACACAATGTAATTAGTATTATCAAGGGATTACGTCGCTGGATTGAGCTAGCTGGCCAACGACTGCAGAGGCTTTGTAGAAATCACCTCGACGGCTCACCTCCTCGCATCTGCAAATAGCAAGGCCATTGCTTTCGAGCAGGCCACTGTTCAAAATCTCGTCACATAGATGAACAGCGGCCACGCCCCGGAAAGACCGCTGCGTCATTGCATCTTGAAAAGTGCGGGCCTCTTTTGCAAACGCAAGAAGGCCTGCGCCAAGAGATCGCGCAGGCCTTCTACCCCAAGCCCGATCAACTGGCCAATGTGATGCTCACACTGGTGTCGTCATAGCTCGCAGTGGACTTTGCAAAGCCATCCACCACCACACTGGTGAACTTGTTGTGCACGCCTTTGGCGGTCAACACCACAATCTTGTCACCTGCCTTAGGGGTGTAACCACTGATGAAGCTCACGTTCAAAGCACCGGCCAGTGCAGCATGGTCGGCCACCGCCAACGTGCCTGCAGTGCTGCTGGACAGCGCCAAGTTCAACTCCCCCGACTTCTGGGTGTAAGAGCCGCTCACCTTGAGCTGGTCGCCGTTGGTCGCCAAAGTACCACCATCGATGTATACCGCGCCGGTGCCTATCGCAGAGGAAGAGTCCGCACGTAAGGTACCCGCGGAAACCACCGTGCCGCCGCTATATGTATTGGCGCCTGCCAATGCCAGAGTGCCGTTTCCGCGCTTGGTCAACTTGCCCGCGCCGCTGATGTCGTTGCGCCAACGGTCAAAAGTGCAGAAGCCCGAAGCACAGAAGCCTTCGATGCTGTCGTTCATGGTGACGGTCACATCTGCCTCCAGCCTGCCGTAGCCGCTGGCCGCATCGAACAGGTTCAGTCGCCCAAAACCTTCTTCATCATCAAGCACTGGGTAGCCGGAATCGATGGCCGTGGTTTTGAGCACGGCTCGCCGCTGGTCTGCCGTCAGATAGGGGAAGCGGGTCTCCAGCAGGGTTTCCATTCCTTTGGGTACAACGACAGGCTTGCCAGCCTTGGCCTTGTCTTGTTCAAAACCGAATGTCAGCCGCCTGAGATATTCTGCCTTGGTGGTCGTGAAATCCGCAAAGCGGTCTTCGCCGGGCTTGGCCGAGTGCGCAACGTTCCAAAGCTCCACGCCGGTATTCACGCCCAGCTTACTTCGCAACTGCGCTTGTGCTTGCTGAAACACGAGCTGACGCTGTGCTTCGGTATAGCTAAGGCCTCGATCGCCTGCGCCCTTCAGAAAAGGCATCCATACGGACGAGCCCAGCATTCGCCCGCCCATGACGCCCAGCGCCGAGTGCATGCCCGCACGAATGCGGTTCTCACCAGCCTCAAGCCCGCGCGCCAGGGCTTCATGGAAACGCTGTGGCGCCATATAGGCAATAGCCATTGAATAGCGCACGAATTCGGCCGTATGGCCGCTGGGAAAATCGGAGTCCTGCTGCGCCTTGACCTGTGCCGCAGCGGCATCGTCACCTGCGGCGCGGCGCGACATCAGCTCCGGCAGCACTTTGACGACAGGCAGCCTGCTGTCGGCAGCCGACCAGCGATACGGACGGGCGAATTTGTAAAAGCCTTTGGGCCCATTGTCCGAAGCAATATTGCCGACCGTGGCATTGTCAACGAACTGAAGCACCGCGCCGAACTCGGGGTTGGTCTGGATATTGGTATCACCCCAGCCAGAGCTGGGATTCTTTGCCAAATCATCCCATGCCTGGCCCAGCGGCCCCAGCGAGCCACCCATGACCGTGCGCGTGACCTTGTTGCCCGTGTCGTCCAACTTGATCTCTTCCTTCTGCGCATCGGTGTAGATTGTTTGCGTGGTCAGCTTGGACGAGTACTCCATATTCTGCAGGAATAGCTCGTTCTTCTTGATCGTTCCCGTGGTCCCTGCAAACGGTGCCTGACCTGGCGTGCTATTGATGTTGTCTGCTGTAAGCACATGCCAGACACCGTTCCACGTGGTCAGAGCGAAAGCCTCACACCCCTGCTTTCCGGCGACGTTGGTATCTGGTGTGGTCGCGCCAAGCGCGAAGATGCCAGCGAAATCGGATTTCTTGAAGCCGTTCATCTTTCGCTCGGAAGGCTCCCAGATATCGAGAAAGCCCGAAAGAATGCGCAGCGTGCTGTTGGTGGTGTGATCGGCGTAGCAGGAGTTGTTACCATTGGCCGTTGCATCATGCCTGCCGGAGTTGAAGACGGTGGCATCTTCGCGGTATCTGGGTACATCGGTGCGCGACTCCGGCATGCTGGTCGCCGCTTGCGCTGTGACGTTGATCGTCTCGGTGCCCAGCCCTGCAGGCGGGCCGGGAATCACGTACTCGGCCACCTGGTCTTGATTGCCGCCGTCACCACCGCCACAACCAGCCAGAGTCAATATTGTTGCCAGGGCGACGGCACGAAGCACGAATGTTTTCTTGTGTGCGGAAAAATGAACAGGTGTCTGCATACGCAAGCCAATCTCAAAGGGCGGAAAAGCTCGCAATCTTGGTAAGCGATCGTGAATCCGTTATGACATATCAATAAAATGAGATTGAGTTTTCTGCAGCTCCGACTCTGCAATGCGACCGGCTCAGCCCCCTTTTCGCTCAATGAAAATCCCGGCTGTTCAGCCCGACCTCGGCAAACCGCCCCAGCCAGCGGGTCACATCCCTGGCCTTCATCACGACCAGATGGCGAACCGCAGGTTCATCCCCAGTCTGGGCCGCAGGCATATCCCCTGCTGATTCCAGCGTCTCCAGTTGCGGGGCCGTGCTGCGCTGCCAGATGCCCTCCACGGCCAGCAGACGCGAGGCCAGCAACGCAGAGCGCCAGCGGGCAAAGGTCTGACTCCAGACCACCAGGTTGATGACGCCGGTTTCGTCTTCCAGCGTGATGAACAGCGTGCCGTTGGCGGTAGGCGGACGCTGGCGCACGGTAACAATGCCGCAGGCGCGTACCTTCTGGCCTGGCAGCATATGACGCAGCTCGGCTGCGGTCTTCAGCCCATGGCGCGCCAGCCTGGGACGCAGCAAGGCCAGCGGGTGGCGGCGCAGGCTCAGACCGGTGGCGGCATAGTCGAACATGATTTCCTCGCCCTCGGCGGCCTGGGGCAGTTCAAGCCTCGGCTCATGAATCGCAGCTTGGGCAAAGATGGGTGGCAGGCTGGCCTGCGCAGCAGCATCCCACATCTGCTGGCGACGGTGACCGGCCAGGCTGCGCAGCGCATCCGCTGCGGCCAGGGCTTCCATATCCGCCTTGTCCAGCCGGGCTCGGATGACCAGATCGCTCACGTCCTTCCACGGAGCCTGCGCAGCTTCCCCCTCGATTCGCAGCGCTGCGGCCTTGCCCAGCCTGGCAACCCGGTTCAGCCCCAGGCGCACGGCCGGCTGGGGCTGGGCCACGCCGCGCATGGCTTGCAGAGGGGCTTCGAGCGTGCAATGCCAGTGGCTATGACAGACATCGACGGGCAGCACGCGCACGCCATGGCGGCGCGCATCCTGCACCAGCTGGGACGGCGAATAAAAACCCATGGGCTGGGCATTGAGCAGCGCCTGCAGAAAGATGGCTGGCTCATGGCGCTTGAGCCAGGCGCTCGCATAGGCCAGCAGCGCAAAACTGCAGGCATGACTTTCGGGGAAGCCATATTCGCCAAACCCCAGCATCTGCGCAAAGATGGCGTTGGCAAATGCGGGGCTGTATTCCTTGGCCAGCATGCCGCCGACAAGCTCGTCTCGGAAGCGATGCACCCCGCCCTTTCGCTTCCAGGCGGCCATGGAGCGGCGCAACTCGTCCGCCCTGCCCGGCGAAAAGCCCGCGGCATCGATGGCGATCTGCATCACCTGCTCCTGGAAAATGGGCACACCCAAGGTACGCTTGAGCGCATTTGCAAGCTCCGGCTTCTCAAGCTTGAGCGGCAGCTTGCGGCGTTCACGCTCACGTGCCAGCAGATAGGGATGGACCATGCCGCCCTGAATCGGGCCGGGGCGCACGATGGCAACCTCGACCACCAAGTCATAGAAAGTGCGCGGCTGCAGGCGCGGCAGCATGCTCATCTGGGCGCGGCTTTCGATCTGGAAAGTACCCACGGTATCGGCCTGGCAAATCATCTCGTAGGTCGCGGCATCCTCCTGCGGAATCTGGTGCAGCTCCCATGGCTCGCCGCGCCAGCGGGCGCGCTCGTTCAGGGCATTGCGCAGCATGGTGAGCATGCCCAGGGCCAGCACATCGACCTTGAGCAGGCCCACGACATCAAGATCGTCCTTGTCCCACTGTATGACGGAGCGCTTGGCCATCGTGGCGGGCTCCACGGGCACCAGGCGCGTGAGCTTGCCCTCGGTCAGCACAAAGCCGCCCACATGCTGGCTGAGGTGGCGCGGGCTGTCCTTGAGCTGCCAGGCCAGCTCTATCCAGAGGCGCAGCCGATGCGCGCCCACTGCGCAATTCATTTCGCGTGCCAGCACCTCGGCTTCCTGGAGCTTGCGCTGCCCCCAGTCTTCGGGCAGTGCTTCGGGCGCCTGGTCCTCCTCTGCCGAATCGGCCGCCTCTGCATGCGTCTGTGCTTGCGCCTGGGCATGCTCGCTGAACCAATACTGCCCCTTAGCCAGGGCATCGATCAGATCGGCAGGCAGGCCCAGCGCCTTGCCCACATCGCGCAGCGCGCTACGGCTGCGCCAGCAACTGACCACGGCCGTGAGCGCGGCGCGGTCGCGCCCGTATTTGTCGTAGATGTACTGGATGACCTCTTCACGCCGCGCATGCTCGAAGTCCACATCGATATCGGGCGGCTCGCTGCGCTCCTTGCTGATAAAGCGCTCGAACAGCAGATTGTTGTTTTCCGGATCTACCGCCGTAATGCCCAGGCAGTAGCAGACCGCAGAATTGGCCGCCGATCCGCGCCCCTGGCACAGAATGCCGACGCTGCGCGCATAGCGCACGATGTCATGCACGGTGAGAAAGTACATCTCGTACTTCTGATCCTCGATCAGCGCCAGCTCTTTGTGCAGCTGATCGCGCACGTCTTTGGGAATGCCCTGGGGATAGCGTCCCGCCGCGCCCTCCCAGGTCAGCCAGGCCAGGGTCTGCGTGGCCGTCATGCTGGGCAGCACGCTCTCCTTCGGATAGCGGTAGCGAATCTCGTCGAGGCTGAAGCTGCAGCGCCCGGCCAGCTCCAGCGTCGCCTCCAGCATGGCCCTGGGATAGAGCGAGGCCAGCCGCAGACGCGAGCGCAGATGTCGCTCGGCATTGGGCTGCAGTGCAAAGCCGCATTCGGCCACGGTGCGCCCCAGGCGTATCGCCGTGACCACATCCTGCAGCGGCTTGCGCGAGCGTGCATGCATATGGACATCGCCGCAGGCCAGCAGCGGCAGACCCAGCGCCGCGCCCGCCTGCTGCAAGGTCTGCAGCCACAGGCTGTCGTCGGGCGCCAGATGCAGCTCCACGCCCAGCCACAGGTTATTTGTCGAAAAATGCGCTGAAACGTTTTCCAGAAGAGCGGTTACAGCTATCAAATCCGATGCATCGAGCTGCTCGCGCTGCGGCAGCAGCAGGCATTCGCAGCCTTGCTGCAGCAGCTTCCAGGGACTGGATTCATCAACCAGATAGTCGCCCTTGCCTGAGCGGCTGCGTGCAGCGGTGATAAATTCACAGAGATTGCCCCAACCTTGCAAATCACGCACCAGCACCACGATCCTGAACGAGCCCCAGGCGAATTCGCTGCCATGGATCAGGTGCAAGTCGCAGTCCCGCGCCGCCTCATGGGCGCGCACGGCACCGGCCACCGAACACTCGTCGGTCAGCGCCAGCGCCGCATAGCCCAGGCTTTTGGCCCGGTGCACCAGCTCGGCAGGCGATGAAGCACCGCGCAGAAAACTGAAATTCGAGAGGCAATGCAACTCGGCATAGGCCAGCGGCCCTCTGCCCATGCCCTGAGCCACGGGGCTGGCCGGTATGGCGACAGGCGGCGGCCCTGCGAGGCACAGTGCGGCAGCGGGCGGCTCGACCAGGATCTGCTCAGCCATACACGCCTTGCGCAAACCAGCTGGCGGGGCTGGCTGTCATGCTCATCAGGTGTTCGCTACGGGCGCGCTCGCGGTAAATCCAGACATGGCCGACCACGGCGTTATAGGCCACGAAATAGTCACGCACGGCCAAGCCGACCGGCGCGCCGGCCTGGGCATCGGCAAACGCATCGCCAGCCGCATCCCACCAGCCGGACTCCAGCCTGTAGGGCCCGGCCTTGAGCTGCAGTGGCCCATGCCATTGGGGACGATTGTCCTGCACGGGCAAGGCCTGGGGCTTGGACAACAGCCAGGGCGGCCACAGGGCTTGCCAGGAGTCGGCACAGCCGGGCTGACGGCGTGGCCTGAAGCCGGCTCCCGCCTCGGCCCTGGCGCTAGCCCTGGTGCCGCCTGGCTTCTGGCTCTGCAGCAGCTTCGCCGCAGCTTGCCAGCACTGCATCTGCTCGGGGCGGTGATCGGCCCGCGGCTGCACCATTTGCACGGTCTCCTCGCCCCAGCGGGCGCTCAGGCGCTCCACCCATTCATGCCAGGCCAGACTGTCCGACGGGCTCTGGCCCTGGGCGGCCGGCAGACAGCTCAGCGGCTCGGCCGCCCAGGGAACCGTCTCCAGCGCCTGCAACTCCAGCATGTCCACGGGGGCGCGCCAGCGCTGCTGGCCCAGGTGCTCACGCAACAGGCGCTGCAAATGCGCCATGCCCTGCGTGGGCTGAGCCGTGCGGATGACAAGCGCTCCCCAGACCGGCAGCTCCTGGCCGTCGATACGGCGCAGATCATGGTGCCAGCGCAATCGCAGCGCCAGCACCGCATGGTGACGGGCCTGCAACCAGGACTGCAGCGCGCGCAACAGCGGCTGCGCGGCATGGAGCACGGCATCGGCATGGTGAGCCGGGTAACCCAGGTCGTGGCGCAGCAGGAATTGCTGGGGCAGTTGCAGCCAGTCAAGCGGCTGGGGCTGCAGACCATAGGCCTCGTCGAGCGCACGCAAGGCCTTGGCTCCAATGCGGCGCGACAGCCCCGCGCGCGGCAATGCTCGCACATCGCCCCAGCTGCGGCAACCCAGGCGCAGCAGCACGGAGCTGTGCTGCTCCAGGGCGCTCAGCGTCCATAGCGGCAGCGCATCGGCATGCAGCGATGACTCAGACATGGACAGGGAAACAGGGACGGAGCCGCAAGGCCGGGCCTGCTGCAGCCGCAGCCGTGCCAAAGCCTGCCAGGCCGTGCCGCCCTGGCCGCGCAGCGGCTGCAATGCCGCATCGCCGCCCCCGGACTCCGGGGGGCCAGCCTGACAAGCTTGCGCAAAAGCACTGTCCAGCCGCGCCAGCAAGACCTCGGCTCCGCCCCAAAGACGCTGCACCAGGCTGGTCTCCATGAGCAAGGCGTCTTCGAGCAAGGCCACACGCGGCGAAAACTCCAGCGCCCACCAGCAGGCACTCTCAGCCACCGGGCTTGACTCGCTCAGGCAGGCCAGAGGCCAGGCCATCCAGTGCTCTGCACTGCCCATCTCATGCCTCCGTCATCCAAGGCGAGGCCGTTGCAGGAGCGGCGACTGTCATGCGCCCTTGCATGAGCATGACAGCCTCCTCGCTCTGGCGCGCATGTCTTTGGGCCTGCGCCTGCAGCACGGGCTGCCAGGCCCACTGCGAAAGCGCGAGCTGTATGGGGCGCTCCAGCAAAGGCCCACGGCGCTTCAGTATCTGTATCTGCAAACCCGGCGCCTGCTGGGCAGCGAAGACTGTCGTGACTCTCTCCAGTCTCAACCGCAATGCGGCGGGGGAGCTGTGCGGCGCGGCCTGCGACTCCTGCCATAGCCACAGAGGCCGGCCCTGCGAAGCGGCGGCCAGTTGCAAGCGGCGCAGCGTGGACGCGGGAAGTTCGGGCAACCAGGCCAGCACCGCCAGCACATCCCGGCAATGCAGAGCCTGCTCGCAGGCCCAGGCCAGATCCTGGGCACTGCGCCCCGGCTGCACCGCGCACAGCCGCTTGGCGTCAATACCGGCGGCCTGCAAGGCCGGGGTAAAAGGCAGATAGGGTGGAGCCACCAGCACCAGTTGGCCCAGCCCTGAATCCGCGCGTGAAGCCGCATGCTGCCGGACACGGGCGGCCAGCGCCGGCAACAGCAAGGCCCACTCCGCATGGCAGTGCGCGGGTTGCTGCAGCTGAATCAAGGCATTGCCGGGCCAGCCGCCGCCCGGCAGCTCGGCATCCAGCGCAACATGACCGCTGGGCCAGACCTGAGAGCCGGCGCCCGCCTGCCAGTCCGTGCCGCGCCAGACACCGGGAATCTGTATGGTGGACAAATGCGGGCTGCCCGCAGCGGGCAGACCCGGCCGCACGCCCTGCTCTGCACCTGTTTGCTGCCGGACAGACTCCGTCATGCCGGGCGGTGAGCCAGGATGGGCCAAGGATGTCAGGGGCTGGGTATGCATGCGAAAGCTCTTGAATACTGTACAAATATACAGTTATTCAAGTTTCCGCGCAAAACAAGACCTTAATATCGGCAGCAGATACAGTCGACCCTTGTAGATCGGACATCGTGCGCTATCAAAAATACTTTTTCAGGATGGCGCAAGCAGAAGCAGCAAAGCACGCCGCGCTGCGGCGTGATGCACAGAATTTTGAAGAAATACCGGTTTAGCGCCTGTCAATCAAGCGCCTGCCACTATCAAACTTGAGGCCAGCCGTCCTGGGCGGAACTCGTGGTCAATGCCTTCAATTCAGCGACTGCCTGTCGGCATTCATGGCCGAGCTGCGGCCTGCCTGCGGCATCAACTGAGCACAGGCCTCGCACCATTCGGCCACGGCGACTTCCAGCGTGGAGCCGCCCTGCCCCAGCGTGGGCCAGCGGCGCAGGCAGTCGTTCATGATGGCCTGCAACTGCCACAGGGCCTCGCGGTTGACCAGGGCCAGCTCACTCATGCCCAAGGCGTCGTCCTTGAAATAGCTCAGCACGTCCAGTTGCTGGCTGGGGTGAGAGCCTGCCTCGGCCAGCTGTTTCTGCAGTTGCGCAAGACTGGCTTCCACGGCCACCGCCGCCTGCGCATCGGGCATTTGCTGCCAGTGCTCGGGAAAGTCGCGCCTGAGTTCGCTCCATTTGCGCAGCGCAGCCTCTAGAGCCGCAATACTGTGGGAGAACTCGGCCTGCAGCGGCGCCAGTGGCTTGCCGGGACTGATTTCGTCGTAGAGCAGCGGCAGAATCAGGTGCACCAGATCGGCCGGATAGCTCTTGTGGTTCATGCGCAGCATGAGCGACAGGCGCTGGCCCGGCATGTCCGTGAATTTCTCGAAGAAGGCCGAGACCACCTCGGCCAGCAACAGCACCTGACCCATGGGCGAAATGGCGTTGCCCTTGATGCCGCGCGGATAGCCGGAACCATCCATGCGCTCATGGTGCTCGAGCACGGCGATTTCCACGGCGCGCGAATACAGTTCGGTACTGCGCACCACCAGCATGGCGGTGACGGAATGCGCGACCAGATGCTTGCGTTCCTCGCCGCTCAAGCGATGGTCCGGGTCGGTCCAGACCGGGTCCATATAGAGCATGCCTACATCGTGCAGCAGCGCGGCCGTGGCCAGCGGCACGCATTCGCGCTCGGTCCAGCCGTTCTTGAGCGCCAGAAAGATCGCCACCAGCGTCATCTGCAGGCTGTGCTGGTAGAGGTCGCTGCGCTGCTCGCGCATGACGGTGAGCTTGAAGGCAATGGCCTGGGGCAGCAGCAGACTCTTGAGCGGCGCCAGCAGACGCTCGATATCGCCGATGGACGCCACCATGCGATGCAGCAGATCGACCTGTTCGCATTGCTGGCGCGCCAGAGCGACCAGGGATGTCACGTCGACCAGATCGCCCGTGATCAGGTTGGCATCGATCGGGTCACGCAGCTTGTGCATGACCAGACGGTCATAGAGACGACTGTCAACACGTGTGCCTTTGTCCACCAGTTTCATGCCCTTATCGGTATAGATTGCATCGCCTGTCATGACCTCCGTATGCTCGGCCATATCGGTGACTGCGCGCAAAAAATGTACATCGGTCTCGTGCCCCTGCGCACCAGCGTTCTCACTCATCAAAGCGCTCTGTTTCTGTCTGCTCAATCAAACTCGATTGTTGCAGATTGCAATAATTTGTGGGCCGCAATTAAAGCAAAAACAGCTTGCATCGCTTGCCCTATCAACCCCGACAGCTATTAATTCTGCCAATGCTGCAGAAAAAGGCGCAAAAAAAGAACCGCCGCAGCGGTTCTTGCCTGGGAGCGCAGCGCCGCTTATTTCAGCAGCGTCACACCCGTCTTGGACTGGATCTCGTCAAAGCTCACGCCATCGGCCAGTTCCACCAGCTTCAGGCCTTCGGGTGTCACGTCCATCACGCCCAGATCGGTGATGATGCGATCCACCACGCCCAGACCCGTTAGCGGCAGGGTGCAGCTGGGCAGGATCTTCAGGTCGGTCGTGCCGTCCTTTTTCTTGGCCACATGTTCCATGAGCACGATGACGCGCTTGACGCCCGCCACCAGGTCCATGGCTCCGCCCATGCCCTTGACCATCTTGCCGGGAATCATCCAGTTGGCCAGATCGCCTTTTTCGGACACCTGCATGGCGCCCAGAATGGACAGATTGATCTTGCCGCCGCGAATCATGGCAAACGACTGGTCGGAGCCGAAAATGGCCGAACCGGGAAGCGTGGTCACGGTCTGCTTGCCGGCGTTGATCAGGTCGGCGTCGACCTGGTCCTCGGTCGGGAAGGGGCCGATGCCCAGCATGCCGTTCTCGGACTGCAGCCACACTTCCTTGTCGCCCGTGTGGTTGGCCACCAGCGTGGGAATGCCGATACCGAGGTTGACGTAGAAACCGTCTTCGAGTTCTTGGGCCGCGCGCGCGGCCATCTGGTCTTGGGTCCAGGGCATAAGAGCCTCCTGAATAAATCTTGATTGACGTTATTGGTAGTCGCCGGAGTCGATCATGGGCTGCAGGTGCGAAATCACACCATCGAGCAAGTGCAGCAGATCGACGCTCTGGCCGTCTTCGAGCCGTTTGAGGACCATGTCGCGAGCCCCCACCTGGATACTGGTTTCGCGGTAGCGCACAACGGGGTCGGTTCCCCAGTCGTCGCTCACCATATGCCAGTCCATATCGTCCATTTCGCAGCTCAGCGCGTCCCCCAGCACCACACCCAATCCTCGGGCCAGCAGCAGGTTGTCGGCCGACACCAGGCCACGATCGAGCAACTGCTGCAGCTGCGCCAGGCCAGAGCGGTCCATGCTCCAATCGCTCAGCCCCAGTTCACGGGCCGCGACCTGGCACACCAGCAAGCGTTCGCGCTCCAGTTGCTCCAGCTCCTGCGCAGCCAGCGCACGAAAGACCGGTATGTCGGCCTGGGCGGCAGCCTCGGGCGAATAGGACGTATCCGCCATATTTCAGGCTTCGCGCACGGTGCGCTTTTCGATGCGCTTTTCGGGATTGGCGTTGTGCACGATGCGGTGCACATAGATGCCGGGCAGATGGATGTCGTCGGGAGCGATCTCGCCCACTTCCACCAATTCCTCGACCTCCACCACGCAGACCTTGCCACAGGTGGCTGCCGCAGGGTTGAAGTTGCGCGCCGTCAGGCGGAACTGCAGATTGCCGCTCTTGTCCGCGCGCCAGGCCTTGACCAGGGACACATCGGCCACGATGGCGTGCTCCATCACATAGGTCTCGCCATCGAATTCGCGCAATTCCTTGCCCTCGGCCACCAGCGTGCCCACACCGGTCTTGGTGAAGAAGGCGGGAATACCGGCGCCGCCGGCGCGCATCTTCTCGGCCAGCGTGCCCTGAGGCGTGAACTCCAGCTCCAGCTCACCGGCCAGGTACTGACGCTCGAACTCCTTGTTCTCGCCCACATAGCTGGAGATCATCTTCTTGACCTGGCGGGTGTCCAGCAGCTTGCCCAGACCAAAGCCGTCCACGCCGGCGTTGTTGGATGCCACCGTGAGGTTCTTGACGCCGCTGGCGCAAACCGCATCGATCAGGGCCTCGGGAATGCCGCACAGGCCGAAGCCGCCAACGGCCAGCAATTGCCCGTCGGACACCACGCCCTGCAGCGCCGCTTCTGCGGATGGGTAGAGCTTTTTCACACATGTCTCCTTGAAATTGGATGCGCTACGATACTACGTACTTAAGTAAGTAGTTTTTCGTAAAGAGCAGTACCATGGTTGTGGATTACCGGCTGGCGTTCGACGCCGCCCCTGTAGGTCTCGTCATCTCGCGCAACCGCATCATGATTGACTGTAATCGGCAATTGTGTGAAATGTTCCATGCATCGCGCGAAGTACTCATAGGACAGACCTTTCAGGTGCTTTATCCCAGCGTTGACGAATACGAGCGCCTGGGCGCGCGCATTGCCCCGATTCTCAACACCACAGGCATCTATTCCGACAACCGCATCATGAAGCGCGCCAATGGCGAGGTGTTCTGGTGTCATGTCAGCGGCCGCACGCTGGACCGAAACGATCCCCATGCCTCGGGCATCTGGAGCTTCGAGGACCTCTCTGCCCATCGCCCCGTCAAGGCCGAGCTCACGGGCCGCGAACGCGAAGTCGCTGCGCGCCTTCTCGAAGGCATGACCAGCAAGGAAATCGGCAAGGCACTGGCCATCAGTCATCGCACCGTGGAAATCTACCGCGCCCGGCTGATGCGCAAATACGGCGCCTCCACCGCAGCCGATCTGGTGCACAAGCTGGTAGCCGGCTGAGCCGCTGCCACAGCTGATGCCAGGTAGGTCAACGACCTGATTTGATGGCTCATGCTTGTGTAAACAGGCAGGCTCGCATACGCTCAAAAAGTCACAGTCTCAGTCACTTTGCGAAGTATCTGAACCCGACTTTGCGTCGGCTCAAGACTCGACCCATATTTCTTCCTATGGCGCTGCTTAGTAATTTCAATAGCACAACACGCCCTTCAGGCCAGCCGCGCACCGATAATTCATCTCAACCAATCGCAAATAGCTATTGAGTTGAATTGATTGATATCAATCATTGATTGATATCTGTTTCCTGGACCTACCGACCTGTCGGATCGTTGAAACGGAGAGCCCCATGACTACTGAATCCAAGTGCCCCTTCCACCAAGGACAGAACAGCGAAACCGCCGCCGCAGGCAACGCCACCAGCAACAAGGACTGGTGGCCCAATCAGCTGCGCGTGGATTTGCTGAGCCAGCACTCCGCCAAAAGCAACCCCCTGGGTGAAGACTTCAACTACGCCCAGGCTTTCCAGAAGCTGGACTATGAAGCCGTCAAACGCGACCTGCGTGCCCTGATGACCGACTCGCAGGACTGGTGGCCTGCAGACTTCGGCCACTACGGCCCTCAGTTCATCCGCATGGCCTGGCACGCCGCCGGCACCTATCGCATTCAGGACGGTCGCGGCGGCGCCGGTCGCGCCCAGCAGCGCTTTGCGCCGCTCAACAGCTGGCCTGACAACGTCAACATCGACAAGTCGCGCCGCCTGCTGTGGCCGATCAAGCAAAAGTACGGCAACCAGATTTCCTGGGGCGACCTGATGATGCTGTGCGGCAACGTCGCCCTGGAAACCATGGGCTTTCGCACCTTCGGCTTCGGTGGCGGTCGCGTGGACACCTGGGAACCCGATCAGGACGTGTACTGGGGTGCAGAGAAGGAATGGCTGGCCCCCACCCAGAACCCGCACAGCCGCTACAGCGGCGAGCGCGACCTCGAGAACCCGCTGGCCGCCGTGCAGATGGGTCTGATCTATGTCAACCCCGAAGGCCCGGACGGCAATGGCGACCCCCTCTCGGCCGCGCATGACATCCGCGACACCTTTGCCCGCATGGCCATGGATGACGAGGAAACCGTGGCGCTGATCGCCGGTGGCCACACCTTCGGCAAGACCCATGGTGCGGGCCCCGCCAGCCATGTGGGCGCCGAACCCGAAGCCGCCGGCCTGGAAGCCCAGGGCCTGGGCTGGGCCAGCAGCTACAAGTCCGGCAAGGCCGGCGATGCCATCACCTCGGGCCTGGAGGTGACCTGGACCCAGACCCCTGCGCAGTGGAGCAACTTCTTCTTCGAAAACCTGTTCAAGTATGAATGGGTGCAGGAAAAAAGCCCTGCGGGTGCCATTCAGTGGGTGGCAAAGGACGCTGGCGATGTCATCCCCGATGCGCATGGCGGCCCCAACAAGAAGCCCACCATGCTGACCACCGACCTGTCGCTGCGCATGGACCCGGCCTACGAGAAGATCTCGCGCCGCTTCCTCGAAAACCCGCAGGCCTTTGCCGAAGCCTTTGCGCGCGCCTGGTTCAAGCTGACCCACCGCGACATGGGCCCGCGTGCACGCTATCTGGGCCCAGAAGTCCCCCGGGAAGAGCTGATCTGGCAAGACCCCATCCCCGCGGCCAAGCATGAGCTGGTCAACGACGCCGATGTGGCTGCCCTCAAGGCCAGGCTGCTGGCATCGGGCCTGTCGGTGCAGGAGCTGGTGGCCACGGCCTGGGCCTCGGCCTCCACCTTCCGCGGTTCGGACAAGCGCGGCGGTGCCAACGGTGCCCGCATCCGGCTGGCTCCGCAAAAGGACTGGGCCGCCAACAACCCTGCGCAACTGGCCAAGGTACTGGGCAAGCTCGAGGAAATCCAGCGCGAGTTCAACAAGGCTGCCGAGGGCGACAAGCGCATCTCGCTGGCCGATCTGATCGTGCTGGCCGGCAGCGCGGGCGTTGAAAAAGCAGCCGCAGACGCTGGCGTGAAGATCAACGTGCCCTTCACTCCCGGCCGCGGCGACGCCAGCGACGAGCAGACCGATGCCGAATCCTTCGCGCCGCTGGAGCCCAAGGCCGACGGCTTCCGCAACCACCTGCAAGGGCGTTTCCCGGCACCTGCCGAAGCCCTGCTGATCGACAAGGCCCAGTTACTGACGCTCACGGCCCCCGAAATGACCGTGCTGATCGGCGGCCTGCGCGCCATCAACATCAACACCGCCGGCAACCATGGCGTGCTGACCCAGACTCCGGGCAAGCTGACGAACGACTTCTTCGTCAACCTGCTGGACATGGGCACACAGTGGCAGCCCCTTGAGGATGGCAACTACGAAGGCGTGGACCGCAAGAGCGGCGCCAAGAAGTGGACCGGCACCCGCGTGGATCTGGTCTTCGGCTCCAACGCCATTCTGCGTGCCGTGGCCGAGGTCTATGCCGAAAAGGGCAACGAGCAGAAGTTCTACCGGGACTTCGTTGCTGCCTGGGTCAAGGTCATGGAACTGGACCGCTTCGACCTGAAGAAATAACAGGGCGCGCCGGGGTGAAAGCCCCGGCTCCAGGAAAATCCAAAAAGAAAAAGCTGCCAGCGCCTGTCAATCAAGCGCTGGCAGCTGTTTTTTCAGGATCAACACATCACATCTCCAGCTCGACCGCTTCCTGCGACAGATCCCAGCCCAGCACAAAGACTTCGTAATGATTTTGCCCGCTGTCATCGCTCCAGACCTCCGGGCCGAACTCGCTCATATTGCCGTTCAGACTCTGTCCTTCACGCAGCGCGCTGGAATCGGTCTGCTCGGCCAGCACAAAGCGGCCGTTGTCGGTGCGCAAGGCAACCCGCCCGGAAGACTGCTTGAAGGCGACGACGGTGGCTTGTTCTGACATAAGGACTCCTGCGCCATTGCTGGCTGTTGTGGATTACAGCCAAGTCTAATCAGACCTGGGCAAAGCGAAAGTCCTGCTATTTCGGCCTGTGTGTTCCACCCGTAGGACGATCTCCGTTAGGCTTGCGATGTCTCCCCAATCAAGCCCCACAAACCATGCTTTTCATTCTGTTCAAACTTCTGCACCTTCTGGCCATCATCATCTGGGTAGGCGGCATGTTCTTCGCACATTTCTTTCTGCGTCCTGCCGTCCAGGGACTGCAGCCGCCCGAGCGCGTGACGCTGATGCACGGCGTGCTACAGCGCTTTTTTGCCTGGGTCCTCGTGCTGGTGGTCGTCGTGCTGGCCACCGGCATCGGCATGATAGGCAGCATTCACGCCATGGCCGCCCAGGCCGGCGGCCAGTTCAACATGCCGGTCAACTGGATCGTGATGAGCATTCTGGGCCTGGTGATGATGGCCGTGTTCGGTCATATCCGCTTTGCGCTGTTCAAGCGCCTGGATGCGGCCGTGCAGCTCAAGGACTGGCCCGCAGGCGGCAAGGCGCTGGAGAGCATCCGCAAATGGGTCTCCTTCAATCTGACCCTGGGTCTCGTGATCGTGGTCGTGCTGCGCGTGCCGCTCTGAGCCTGAAGCAGCCTTCAGCAAGCCCGGTCTTCATGGCCGGGCTTTTTTTATGAGTCCGACAAGGCTCTGGCGCATACCAACAATGCGCAAACTGCTTTTGTTTTCATAGCAACAAAAACAGAGACTGCGCAGGCAGGTCCGGCTCCATTCAAAACCTTGCTGACATTTCTTTGCAGCTACACAATAATTGCCAATTCAATCATTGATCAAGCAAATATTGGTGGCGCCATTGCAAAACCAGACCGACCCCATCATCGACCCGCAGGACGAATCCAGCTTCTTCTATCAGGCAGGGGTCTACGCGCCGGACAAAAGCATTGGCTTTCTCATGCGGCGCGTGCTCAGCTCCATCCTGCAGCTGGCCGACGCCCAGCTGGCCGAGCAAGGACTGACCTATGTGCAATGGCTGCCGCTGTACAAGCTGCTGATCTGCGCCGACACCAATAGCAGCACGCTGGCCAAGGACCTGGGCATGGACCCGGCTTCGGTGACGCGCGCGCTGGACCGCATCGAGGCCAAGGGGCTGCTGCGCCGCGAGCGCTCCACCACCGACCGACGCGTGGTGCACCTGGTGCTCACCGAGGAGGGACGCAGCGTCGCCACCCAGGTGCCCAAGGTTCTGACCAAGGTGCTCAACGGCCATTTGCGCGGCTTCAGCCACAGCGAATGCACGCTGATGCTGTCCATGCTGCAGCGCATGCTGGTCAACGGCGATGCGCTTCGAGAGGCCCTGACCCAGGAGCCAGGCAAGCCCCCCATCCAAACGAACGAGGCAGGCCGCGACCCCGGGGACTAGGCTGACCTGCTGCCTACTTTTTTCACCGCCCTATTTCAATAAAAACCACTGGCACTTTTCCATGACCTCTAGACCTTCACGCAAACCCGCCACCGAGTGCGCCGCCGGCCGTTCGCTGCTGACAACCGCAGCACTGGCCGCCATGCTCGCACTGGCAGGCTGTGCCTCGCAAGGGCCCACGCACCAGCCGCTGGCACGACTGGGCTCGGCCGATGTCGGCCTGAACGACTCCGCCAGCCTCAGCGCTGCGGACGCCACGGCACTCGCCTCCTCCCAATGGTGGACAGGTCTGGGCGATGCCCAGCTCAATCAGCTCATCGATCAGGCCCTGGCCGGCAGCCCCAGCCTGGCCGCCAGCAACGCCCGCTTTGAAAAAGCCGCAGCCCTGGCCACGGCCAGCAGCACGGCCAGCGATGTGCGCGGAACGCTGAGTGCCGACGCCACACGCCAGCGCTACACGGCCAACGGCATGATTCCCGCCCCCATCGCGGGCAATATCTACAACAGCGGCAATCTGCAGGCTGGTCTGTCCTGGTCGCCCGACTTCTTCGGCAAGCATGGCGCGGACCTGCAGGCCGCGCTAGGCCAGGCGCGCGCCGCCAGGGCCGACAGCGCTGCTGCCGCCAACCAGCTGGCCGCACAGGTGGCGCGCAGCTATATCGCCCTGGCCCGGCTGATTGCGCAGAAGGAAGTGGCAGAGCGCACGCTGGGCCAGCGCCAGTCCTTGCTGAGCCTGAGCGAGCAGCGTACCCGAGCGGGCCTCGACAGCCAGGTGGAACTGACCCAGGCCCAGGCCGGCATGCCCGATGCCCAAACCCAGATCGAGATGCTTGGCGAGCAGATCACGCTGGCGCGCCGCACGATTGCCGTGCTCTGCGCCCAGGCGCCCGATGCGCAAAATGCACTCTCGCCCAGACTGTCGGTGCTGCGCATCCAGCCCGTGCCGCAGGCTCTGGGCGCGGATCTGCTGGGCCGCCGCCCCGATGTGGTGGCAGCGCGCTGGCGCGTGGAAGCGGCCACGCAAGGCATTGAATCCGCCAGGGCCGACTTCTACCCCGATGTGAATCTGACCGCCTTTGTGGGCCTGAACGCGCTGGGTCTGGACAATCTGCTGCAGGGCAGCTCGCGCCAGATGGGCATCACGCCTGCGCTGCGCCTGCCCATCTTCGACGGCAAGCGGCTGCGCGCCCAGCTGCGCGGCAAACAGGCCGACCTCGACACCGCCATCGCCCAGTACAACGGCGCCGTGCTCGATGCCGTCAAGCAGGCGGGCGACGCGATTGCCTCCGTGCAATCGCTGCAGCGCCAGCAGCAGCTGCAAACCGAGTCGCTGTCCAAGGCCGAGCGGGCCTATGACTTTGCCGTGCAGCGCTATCAGGCCGGCCTGGGCAGCCAGATCACCGTGCTCAACACCGAAACCCAGCTCATCAACCAGCGCCGTCTGGCCGTGGACCTGCAGGCGCGCGAGCTCGACACCCGCGTGGCCCTGGCCGCAGCCCTGGGCGGCGGCTGGAGCGACGACACCCCGGCTGTTGCCCTGCAATAAACATCGGGCTCAACAAAATCAATAGCTGCTACCGCTTTACTGCCATCAAATTCAAGGCAAAAACACTCTCAATTCTTTTATTGACAAGCGCTAGCAGCTCCTCTTTTTCAATAGCGCAAAACCGCTTCACAGATAACAAAGCGCCAACATCATGACCGACACCAAGCCTACTCAGAACGCTCCCCAAGCTCCTGCGGCAGCTACGCCCAGCGCCAACCCTGCGGGCCGCCGCAAGGGCCTGACCATCGTGGCGGCCGCTGTCGCCGTGGCCGCCATCGCCTGGGGCGGCTGGCACTGGATGGTGGCCCGCAACTACCAGACCACGGACAACGCCTATGTGGCCGGCAACGTGGTGCAGATCACGCCGCAGGTCGGCGGCACCGTGATCAGCATCGGTGCCGACGATACCGACTATGTCCGGGCCGGTCAGTTGCTGGTGCAGCTGGACCCTGCCGACTATCTGGTGCAGCTGGCCCAGGCCGAGTCGCAGCTGGCCCAGACTGCGCGCCAGACCCGCACCCTGTATGCCAACAACGCCCCGCTGGCCGCCCAGGTGGCACAGCGCGAAGCCGATCTGCTGCGCCTCAAGGCCGATGCCGCCAAGGCCAACGACGATGTGGCGCGCCGCCGCCCGCTCACGGCCACCGGCGCCGTGGGCAAGGAAGAGTTTGACCATGCCAAGGCCCTGGCCACGGCTGCCAGCAACGCCGTGGCGGCCGCAGAAGCCGCGGTGCGCGCAGCCAAGGCCCAGCTGACGGCCGCCGAAGCCCAGACCAAGGGCACGACGGCCGAGGACTTCCCCGCCGTCATGGCGGCCGCAGCCAAGGTGCGCGAGGCCTATCTGGCCCTGCAGCGCACGCGGCTGATCGCGCCCGTGGACGGCTTTGTGGCCAAGCGCGGCGTGCAACTGGGCCAGCGCGTGGCCGCCGGCTCGCCGCTGCTGACCGTGGTCGACCTGCACAAGCTCTGGGTGGATGCCAACTTCAAGGAAAGCCAGCTGGCCGATCTGCGCATGGGCCAGAAGGTGGAGCTGACCGCCGATGTCTACGGCGACAAGACCACTTACGAAGGCAAGGTCGTGGGCCTGGGTGCGGGCACGGGTGCGGCGTTTGCGCTGCTGCCCGCGCAGAACGCCACCGGCAACTGGATCAAGGTGGTGCAGCGCGTTCCCGTGCGCATCAGCCTGGAGCCCGAAGCGCTCAAGCAGCATCCGCTGCGTGTGGGCCTGTCCATGGACGCGAAGGTCGATATCCGCGACAAGGACGGCCAGGCCCTGGCCAGCACGCCGCGCAGCGAGCCCGTGGCCCAGACCACCGTCTATGACGGCAGCCTGGCCCAGGCCGAGCAGCGCATCCAGCACATCATCGCGGGCGACAAGCTGCCGGCACTGACCCAGCTGGCCGATCTGCCCGCCCAGGCCCCGGCCGTGCCCGCCCAACCCGCTGCCCAGCCTGCGCAGTAAGACGCGGAATCAGCCATGACTTCCTCGACTTCTGCCAATCCCGGAGCAGGCGCCTCGCCACCGGCTCCGGCGGCCCGCCCCATGCCGCCAGCCATAGCCCCGCTCAAGGGCGCGCAGCTCGCCCTGGGCACGCTGGCACTATCGCTGGCCACCTTCATGAACGTGCTGGACTCGTCCATCGCCAACGTGGCCATTCCGGCTATCTCCGGCGATGTGGGTGTCAGCCCCAGCCAGGGCACCTGGGTCATCACCAGCTTTGGTGTGGCCAATGCCATCTCCGTGCCGCTGACGGGCTGGCTCACCCAGCGCTTCGGCGCCGTGCGCCTGTTCACCATGAGCGTGCTGCTGTTCGTGCTGACCTCCTGGCTCTGCGGCTTTGCCTCCTCGCTGGAGATGCTGGTGCTGTTCCGCGTGCTGCAAGGCGCCGTGGCCGGCCCCATGATTCCGCTGTCGCAGACCCTGCTGCTGTCCAGCTATCCGCCCGCCAAGGCCGGTGTGGCGCTATCGCTCTGGGGCGTGACCACGCTGGTCGCTCCCGTGGTCGGGCCACTGCTGGGCGGCTGGATCACGGACAATATTTCCTGGCCCTGGATCTTCTACATCAATGTGCCCGTGGGCCTGCTCTCGGCCCTCATGACCTGGAGCATCTACCGCAACCGCGAAACGCCCACGCGCAAGCTGCCCATCGACACCGTGGGCCTGTCCCTGCTCGTGCTCTGGGTGGCGGCGCTGCAGCTGATGCTGGACAAGGGCAAGGAGCTGGACTGGTTTGCCTCCAATGAAATCATCGCCTTTGCGGTGATCGCTGTCGTGGCCTTTGCCGTATTCGTGGTCTGGGAGCTGACCGACGCCCATCCCGTCGTCGATCTGCGCCTGTTCAAGCGTCGCAACTTTGCGGCCGGCTCGATCGCGCTATCGATCGCCTACGGCCTGTTCTTCGGCAATGTGGTGCTGCTGCCGCTGTGGCTGCAGCAATGGATGGGCTACACCTCCACCTCGGCCGGCCTGGCCCTGGCGCCGGTGGGCCTGCTGGCCATCCTGCTCACGCCCATGGTGGGCCGCAAGGTCGGTGTCTGGGATCCGCGCAAGATGGCCACGATTGCCTTCATCGTGTTTGCCATGGTGCTGTGGATGCGCTCGAAGTTCACCGTGGAGACCGACTTCGCCCACATCCTGATTCCCACGCTGATCCAGGGCGGCGCCATGGCCTTCTTCTTCATTCCGCTGACTACCATCACGCTGAGCGGACTGACGCCGGACCGCATTCCGGCCGCAGCAGGCCTGTCCAACTTCGTGCGGATCACCGCGGGCGCCATGGGCACCTCGATTGCCACCACGCTCTGGGAAAGCCGGGCTTCCATGCACCATGCCCATCTGACCGAGCTGCTGGTGCAAGGCCAGGGCACGTTTGCCAGCACGGTCAGAAATCTGCAGGCAGCAGGCATGAGTGCCGAGCAGGCCTATGCCCAGATCAACCGGCTGATCGATCAACAGGCCTTCACGCGGGCCGCCGACGACATCTTTCTGGCATCGTCCTTTCTGTTCCTGAGCCTGATCGTGCTGATCTGGTTCACCAAGCGCCCGGCCTCTGCCGCAGGAGCCTCCGACGCGGCCGCCGGCGCACACTGATTAACTTCAGAATAAATTGGCTGAGAGCGCTTGACTCACAAGCGCTCTCAGCTATTTTTTTGATAGTTCCTAAGCGCCATCAGCCTGCTTGTCCAGGCGTCGCAAAAACACCTGCAACTCCTTGACGACCTGGGCATCGCCCTTGGCCTGGGCGCAACTCAGCCCTTGCTGCCAGGCGGCTCGCGCCGCCTGCGCATCGCCCAGCGCCAGCTCCACCTTGCCCAGCTGCTTCCAGGCAACGGAGTATTCGGCATCCAGCGCCGTGGCCTTGCGCAGATGCTCGCGCGCCACGGCCATCTGCTCGTCGTCGGCATAGGCCTTGCCCAGGGTATAGCGCAGCAGCGCACCATCCTTGCCGGCCGCCAGCATGCTCTCCAAATTGTGAACCATGGGATTCATGTGTATTTGCTCCTCAGACAGCGAGTGTCGCATCCGCCCCGAGAAAGCACCTGAATGGCCGTGCCTGTGTTACGGCCTCTTGCAAGCCGGCTCTTGCAGCGCTGCAAACCGTCCCAAACTGCGGCCAATGTCTTACTAAGGCGCCCGATCTTGTTTCGCAAACCAAGTCTCTCCACCTCCATCACCGACTACGAGGACTCGCCCCAGTATTCGGGCGGGCGTTTTCGCAACACGCATCCGCGCCCGGCCAACAGCCCCAAGCCCGATGCCGGGACGCTATGGAAGTTCTTCTTCAACAAGCCGGCCGATTCCCAGCCGGGCAAGGCGCTGCCCGTTTTGCCGCTGAGCACGACCGAGTTGAACCTCGCGCCCGAACGCAGCCTGTATCGCCTGGGCCATTCGACCTTGCTGATGAAGCTGCGCGGCGGCTGGTGGTTGACGGACCCCGTGTTTTCCGAGCGCGCCTCGCCGCTATCGTTTGCCGGCCCCAAGCGCTTTCATGCCCCGCCGATTGCCCTGGACGAGTTGCCTGCCTTGCGCGGCGTGCTGCTCTCGCATGACCACTACGACCATCTGGACCGCGCCACCATTCGCGTGCTCGCGCCCAAGGTGGGCGTTTTTCTCTGCCCCTTGGGAGTGGGAGACAGACTGCTGGCCTGGGGCGTGCCGGCCGACAAGATCGTGCAGCACGACTGGTGGCAGGGCAGCGAGGTCGACGGCCTGCGTTTCACTGCCACGCCGGCCCAGCATTTCTCGGGGCGCAGCCTGCGCGACGGCAACCGCACGCTCTGGGCTTCCTGGACCATAGAAGATCGCCAGGCCGACAGGCCGCTGCGCGTCTTCTTCAGCGGCGATGGCGGCTACTTCGACGGTTTTGCCGAAATCGGCAGGCACTTCGGCCCCTTCGATGTCACGTTGATGGAGACCGGCGCCTACGACGCCCACTGGCCCTATGTCCATATGCATCCGGCGCAGACCGTGCAGGCACACCGGGATCTCGGCGGCCAGTGGCTGCTGCCCATACACAACGGCACTTTCAACCTCGCCATGCATGCCTGGTGGGACCCCTTCGAGCAGATCCTGAGCCTGGGCAGGCAGCACGGCATAGAGATCGCCACGCCCATGATGGGCGAGCGCCTGGACCTGAACGCTCCGCATGCGGGTTCAGCCTGGTGGCGCGCCTGCGCCGACATGAAAGCGGATGCGGACTCCCCTTCTTCAGCCGGCAAAGCAAAGCGGCTGGATTCGCGCCCTCAGCCTTGATGCACGCAGGCGTCGCGACCATGATTTGCGACCTGCCACCCCGTAACTTCACGGAGCGAGGCGCAAACATGGCATGTTAGAGTTTGCTCGGCACTGCCGATATCTACTGACTCCACTTGGTCGGCACACACTATAAGAACCTGCCAAGGAGACCCCCATGCCCTCGCTTGCGCCATGTGCGGTGAACCGGATCGCTACGGATGCCTTTCCCGCCAGCCAGCGCCTGGACCAATGGGAAGCCTATAACGCTTCTTTTCTGGTCGGATTGCGCTGCTCATCCTACGCCGACGAAGGTCTGAACGCGCGGCAGAGCAATATGCGCTTGGGCCAGCTGGCCCTGGCAGACATCGACGGCAATGCCCATGTCATCGAGCGCACGCCACAGCTGGTGCGCCAGCATCCCAAGGAGTCGGTTTTCGTTTCACTGGTGCTCAGCAGCGGTGCCTTCTTCTATCAGGAACACAGCTGCATCCATCTCGCTCCGGGCGACTTGGTGATCTATGACACCCGGCATGCCTATTTGTTCGGCTTCACCCACCAGATGCACCAATTCCTCGTGGATACGCCTGCCGACTGGTTCTACCGCAACTGCAGCCGCGCGCAACTTCCCGGCCCGATCTGTGTGTCGGGGGCGACGGGCAGCGGACGCGTGCTCAATCGCGCGTTCCAGAAGCTGGTAGGCAATGCCATGGCCCACCCCGAAAGGGTGGACCAGGATCGCATGCAGTTCGAGGCCTGCGACCTGCTGCGCACCATGCTGGCTGGAGAAGCAGCAGGCAGCAGTGCACTACGCGCCTCCCACCTGCTGGCCGCGCGCGCCCATATCGACCAACACCTGCACCGCCACTCGCTGGATGCGAGCGAAGTCGCTTCCGCCTCAGGTGTCTCCCTGAGGCACCTGAACCGGCTGTTGCAGGCCGAGGGATACAGCGTGACCGAGCTGATTCTCGTGCGCCGCCTGGAACGTGCAGCCATGGAATTGCGCCAGACTGCGCTGAACCGCTACAGCATTGCCGAGATCGCCTACCGCTGCGGCTTTGCCAGCCAGGCCCACTTTGCACGCAGGTTCCGCTCACACCATGGCATGACGCCCACACAGATGCGTGCGCAGCACGGTCAGCTACGTGCCATGACTTAGCGGCAGAAGCTGCAGGCGCCAGCAAGGCTCAGGAGCTGTGGGCAAAAGCGTGGGGACGGGCGAATCGGGCAACGGCATCCGGCTGCGGCTGAACCAGCACCTTGATAGCATCCCCGGCAGATGCCAGTCGCTCGAAACCGTCCTGTATGGCGGCATCCAGACTAACGGTATGGGTCACGATACGTCCGGCATCCACAGCCCCGGAAGCCATCAGCGCCAGCAGCTCCGGATACAAGCCCCGATAGCCCACGCTGGAGGTAATGCGCAGCTCGCGGTTGACCAGGTCGAAGGTATCGATGCTCGCCTCGGGCATGAGCCCCAGCAGCACGGCTTCACCGCCCTTGCTCAGTACGCCAAGCGCCCCTCTCAAGGTTTCCGGGCGACCCACGGCTTCGAACGATACCGGCACGCCCTGCCCGCCTGTGAGTTCGCGCACTTGCTGCACGACATCGCCCTGGCTGGCATCGAGCGTGTCGCAGGCGCCGAGCTCGCGCGCCAGGCGCAGGCGCCGGGCATCGACGTCGACGGCAATAATGCGGCCCGCTTCATGGTGCTTGGCCATCATCACCAGCAGCAGACCAATAGCCCCCATGCCGAAGATGACGCAGGCCTCGCCAGGGCGCAATGCGCTTTGGCGCACAGCATGCAATGCCACTGCTGCGGGCTCGGCCACCGCCGCTTGCCTGAAGCTCAAGGACGGGGGAAGCACATATGCCATATAAGCGGGAATCACAGCTTCCTCTGCCATTCCGCCGTCTCCCATGAGCCCCACAAAGCCCATGGATTCGCACAGGTTATAGCGCCCCCCGCAGCAATAGCTGCACTGGCCGCAGCGGTACTCCGGCTCCACGGCGACTCTGTCTCCGATATGCAGCCCTGTGACATCCGCAGCCACCTCCACCACCGTGCCGCAGAACTCGTGGCCGATGACTATGGGTGCGACACTGTTGGACAAGGGATGCGGGACCTCGACCGGTATAGAGTCTGGTCCATGCAGATACTCGTGCATATCGCTGCCGCAGATCCCGCAGTACGCGACCTCGATACGGATTTCTGCGGCCTTCAAGGGCCGGCGTTCGATGATTTCCAGGCGCAGATCGCGGGCACCATGCCATTTCAAAGCCTTCATGCCTGCGACTCCTTCAATGCTGCAGCCGGCTGCCTGTCGTCAACGCGCCTGGGCGCTGTCTCAATCAGCCCCAAGGAAAGCAAGCCGGCAAGCAAGGCTCCTGCAGCAGCCACCCACATCACCACATCAAGCCCCCACCGGTCGGCTGCCACCCCGGCCAGGGTCGGGGCGATGAAACCGCCGATCAACTCGCCAAAACCCATGATCATCCCCAATGCAGTGGCCATGGCTGCTCGCGGAACGGTCTCGGCCGGAATCGTGGCCATGAAGAGCGTGAAGCAGCCCAGGCCGGTATAGGTCAGTAGCAGCAAGCCGCCCATCACCACCGGCGATTGCGCATACAGAAAGGCCAGAGGGCAGCAAGCCGCCACAAAGGAAAAAAAGATCAGTGCCGGACGGCGACCGATATGGTCCGAAATGGCGGGCACGGCAAAGCCCCAGATGACCCAGGCCACACCCATGCAACTCATGACAGCACTCATCGTGCCCGGCCCGAAACCCTTGGCATTGACCAGATAGGTCGGCGCAAAGGAGATGATGATCACAAACCAGGCCATGAAAACACAGCTGATCAGCACGCTCAACCAGATATTGCGTTCACGCAGCAGAGCCCAGCGCGAGCCTGTCTGCAGGGCTGCAGCGAGCTCATCTGCACGCCCGCCATCTGTGTTTTTCACATGAAGCCAGATGAGCGCGGCGGCAATCAGCCCGGGAACACAGGTCAGGTAGAACGCCGTGCGCCAGCCATAGGCCACGGCCAACGCAACAATCACCGGCGGTGCGATCACGGCGCCCAGCAAGCCCGCAGACGATCCCTGCAGCAAGCCCATGTTGAGGCCGCGACGGCTTGGCGTGGAGGCTTCGACCATCAGTGTCTGCGACAGCGGCAGCACCGGCCCTTCGGCAAGGCCCATCAGCGCTCGCAACAACAGCAGGCCGACAAAACCGCCCACCAGACCCGACAGGGCCGAGCAAAGAGAGAACATCAGCACCGAAAGAATCAGCACCGTTTTGCGTCCGCCCTTGCGGTCTGTATAGGCCCCGAAGAATGCACCAGAAGCCGCCCATGCCAATGCCAGAATGGACGACAGCATGCCCAGCTGGGCATTGTTCAGATCCAGCTCCTTGGAGACAAAGGGAAATAAAAACGACAATGCCAGCCGGTCAAAAAAAACAATCCCGAAAGTAAAAAACAGAATGATCAGCAGCTTGTTTTCATAGCTCACCCACCCGCTTTTTAGATTTTCATCTTGATTTTTCATGTCTCTCTCCATTCCGTATTTGGCGGGCTATTTCATTCTTCAGGAAATACCGCCTTTCATTGATGGATTTTCAATCCAGCTTCGGATAACTACCGAAACAGCGTGTCCACATAATCTGCACCTATGCCGATTTTTTCATAATGCTTTCGGCATAGTTCTATGTAACTGTGAACATCGAAATATCCGTCAGGCTTTCCGTCATCATCGAGCCAGATCAGCGGTCCCTTGACGATAAAGAACGCACGCATGGGCTGCTCATGTTCATAGGCCACCAGGGTATGGCCTTCTCCGGGGGTCTCGTAGACGAAATCACCGGCGCGGGCTGTCCAGTCATGTTCCAGATAGCCCCACTTCCCCGAAATCGTGTAGGCAAACACTTCGTGCGGATGGTAATGGCGGTTCACCAGACCGGCCTCCTTCGCCATCAGAATATCGCACCATTTGTTTTGTGATGGAGAAATCCAGAGGGGACGGGAGGAAACGGTTTCAGAGAATGGAACATAATAACGCTCATCCTCCGTTGGAGCGTTCTTAATATAAACCTCTGGCTGCGCATCTGGCTGAAAACATTCAGGAATCGGCTTCAGATATTTCCAGAATTCATTCGTGGCTTTTTCGGGCATTTTCTCTCCTTGAATAAACATTTTTTGACGAACGTCATAATCCTATCCATGGGGAAAATTCTGTTTAGTCCCTGCCGGACATGATGTTTGCCCCTGCAGGACAAGCTCTGGAGCAAGGCAGCCCGGCCCTGGCTGAACGACCGACTCCACCAGGTCTGCCGAAATCGACTGGGGATGACCGAGAATGCCGCCATGGATACTTCACGCCACTCACGCTGTCTTGCTGCATACGCGGCCGTCTTGGGAGCTCTGCTGCTCAGTGCCTGCGCCGGCAACCCAGCCATGGCGCCTAAGGTGGCCGACATCACTCCCCAGCCCCAGGCTGACTCCGCCTCGGCTTCCGGAGGCCAAACCGTAAATTGGCCTGCCTGGATCAATGCTGACTGCACACCCCCCGCCCAGCTCGATCGGCAACCGCAGCCACGCCGCCACACCACGCCTTTCATCAGCGCCCACTGGTTTCCGAACGGGCTGGAGACCACGGTGGTCTTCCGCCTGGAAGTCACGGCTCAGGGTCAGCTCGGCCGTGTGGCCTACCAGCCTGCCGATGCCGATCCCCGCATCGTGAAGTCCATACTGCGCTCGCTCGAACGCTGGAAGTTCAAGCCCGGCATGCGCCAGGGCCAGCCCGTGACGTCCTGCTTCGAGCAGCCCTACCAACTGGTGTTTCCGCGCCAGGAGATCGATATTCCTCGAACACCCGCCATGAACACAGAACCGCAGTGAGACCGCAAGCTCAATTCCAGCGATCTGTGCTCGAAAACCCCAGAATCCATCCGATTCGGTGGTGCAAGCCCCTTGCCCACCGCTAGAATCGCCAAGGTCAGGAGAGAGTGCCTGCAGCTTGAAGCTGCCTCGCACCGCCGAAGGCGCAGACCCCAACCCGGTGTCAAAACGCTCAGGCAAAAGGACTGACAAGCGCTGCAAGGTATGCAAACCTGCAGCGTCCCTTGCTGGAGAGAGATGCAGGCCGTCATTTCGTATGTGCGCCGGCATCCACCGAAGGAGCAAACTGCCCGATGCAATGCATGCAGTGAATCTCTCAGGTAAAGCGGACAGCAGGGCAAGCCCGCCACGCATGGCCCCGCCATGCATGGCCACTCATTTTGGTTTGACCACCGGAGCGCTTGCCTGTGACTGCTGCTGACACCTCTTCCGATCTGCGTTCCACACCGCTGTTTGCACTGCACCAGAAACTGGGTGCCCGCATGGTGCCGTTTGCCGGCTACTCAATGCCCGTGCAATACCCTCAAGGCCTGATGGCCGAGCATCTGCACACGCGCAAGGCCGCCGGCCTGTTCGATGTCTCGCACATGGGCCAGTTGCTGTTGCGCGGCCCCGATGCCGCCGCCGCGCTCGAATCGCTGATGCCCGTCGATGTCATGGACCTGGGCCTGCACAAACAGCGTTACGGCCTGCTGCTCGATGAACAAGGCGGAATTCTCGACGACCTGATGTTCGTCAACCGCGGCGATGATCTGTTCCTCATCGTCAACGGTGCCTGCAAAGAGGCCGATATCGCTCATATCCAGAACCGCATCGCCAGCCGCGGCGAGGTCGTCCCACTGCCCGAGCACGCCCTGCTGGCCCTGCAAGGCCCGCAAGCCGTCACTGCCCTCTCGCGTCTGATTCCCGGTGTGACGCAACTGGTCTTCATGACCGGCAATTACTTCGACTGGCAAGGCCATGCGCTCTACATCACGCGCAGCGGCTATACGGGCGAGGACGGCTTTGAAATCTCCCTGCCCGGCGAAGCTGCCGAAGCCTTTGCCGAAGCTCTGCTGGCACAGCCCGAGGTAGCCCCCATCGGTCTGGGCGCGCGCAACTCGCTGCGCCTAGAAGCCGGACTTTGCCTGTACGGCAACGACATAGACACCAGCACCACCCCGGTGGAAGCTGCGCTGAACTGGGCCATGCAGAAAGTACGCCGCACCGGCGGCGAGCGCGAAGGCGGTTTTCCTGGTGCGGCCATCGTGCTGGAGCAATTGCAGAACCCTCAGTCTCTGCGCCGCAAGCGCGTGGGCCTGATTGCGCTGGAACGCATTCCCGTGCGCGAGCCCGCCGTGCTGGAGAACATGGACGGACAGCATATCGGCCACATCACCAGCGGCCTGCTCAGCCCCACGCTCAACCAGCCCGTGGCGCTGGCCTATGTCGAGCCCGACTACGCCGCCATCGATACGGAAATCTTCGCCATGGTGCGCGGCAAGCCCGTGCCCATGAAGGTGGTCGCCACGCCCTTCGTTCCCACCCGCTACTACCGCGGCTAGGTCTGCCGCCGCGCATGAGACGGGCCAGTTTGCCAAACAGCGGCCAGAACACCGCTAAAGTGCGAGCTGGACCTTTCTCAAACAACACCCGATTCCCCTGAATCCCCCATCTGGAGCTTTCCATGAGCATCAAGTATTCCAAAGAACACGAATGGATCAACGCCGCTGACACCAATGCCGCCATCGTCGGCATCACCGTACACGCACAGGATGCGCTGGGCGATGTGGTGTTTGTGGACCTGCCTGCCGTGGGCTCCACCTTCAAGGCCGGCGATGTGGCTGGCGTGGTCGAATCCGTCAAGGCCGCTGCCGATGTCTACATGCCCGTGACCGGCGAGATCGTCGAAGTCAACGAAGCCCTGCGCGATGACCCGTCGCTCGCCAACAGCGACCCACTGGCCGCAGGCTGGTTTTTCAAGGTCAAGATGAGCAATGTGGGCGAGCTCGAAGCTCTGATGGAAGAGACCGCCTACAACGACTTCGCCAAGGACAACTAAGCGTATCAACGGCCCTCGCATTGCGAAGGCCGTTTTTGCATGCAGCCATGAGCACCATTCTGTATTTTGACGATCCGGACGTCGGTCTCGCCCGCGAGACCAGCCACCCGACCTTTGCGCGCATCGCAGCCCAGGACTTCTATTACGACGGCGGTGACGACTTCAGCCCCTTCGGCAGCGATGACGGCAGCGACACACTGGCCGCTCTTCAAGAGTGGTACCAGGAGCAAACAGGCGGCAACGCCAAGGCCCTGCGCTTTCTGCACCAACAACTGAGCGACTGGGATCTGCCCGTGCCCAAGGACATGCTGGCTCATGACGATGCGGCCAAGGCCCGATGGCTGGCCAGCGACGACATGAACCAGAGCTATCTGCGCTCGGTCTGCCGCGCACACGTGGCCACCGCCTTTGGTCAGCTCAAGATCACAGGCAGCATCGATGCCGATCTGCACAAGCAGGCCCTGCTTGCCCTGGCCTGCCAGCAATGGCTGAACACCGTGGCACGCAGCAAATATCCCGATTGGGAATATGCCGACCAGGAAAGCGAACGCCTAGCTCTGATGAACACCGCGCTGGAACAAGCCAGCGCTGCTTGAAGCACCGGCCGCATGCCTTCAGGCATACGGCATTCACGCATGCCTGGCATGCAAACCGTCAGTCACAGTATTTGAGAATAGGTCCCTCCCATGCTGATGTCGCCTCCCGCCCCCGTCGCTTCCCTGGAAGCGCTGGAAAACAGCCACGAATTCATCCCCCGTCATATAGGCCCGGACGCCGATGAGCAGCAAAAAATGCTGGCCGCCATCGGCAAGCCCTCGCTGGACGCCTTGATTCGCGATGTGATGCCCGACTCCATCGCACGCGCCAGGCCCATGGATCTTCCGGCGCCGATTACCGAAGCCGCTGCGCTGGCCGAACTCAAGGCCATCGCCAGCAAGAATCAGGTTCTGAAGAGCTTTATCGGCCAGGGCTACTACGGCACGCACACGCCGGGCGTCATCCTGCGCAACATCCTCGAGAATCCAGCCTGGTATACGGCCTATACCCCCTACCAGGCAGAAATCTCACAAGGCCGCATGGAAGCGCTGGTCAACTTCCAGACCATGGTGACCGACCTGACCGGCATGCCGATTGCCAATGCTTCCATGCTGGACGAGGCCACGGCAGCCGCCGAGGCCATGACGCTGGCCAGGCGCTCCGTCAAATCCAGAAGCCATCGCATCGTGCTGGCCGGCGATCTGCACCCGCAAACGATTGAAGTCATCGAGACCCGCGCCCGGCCGATCGGCATCGAAGTGGTGATCGCCAACAGCCAGCAAGAGTGGGAGGCTGCGCTGGCAGGCGATCTGTTTGCTGCCGTCATCCAGTACCCCGCGTCCAGCGGCTGGATCGTGGACTGGAAGGCCGATGTGCAAGCCATTCACGCCAAGCAGGCCGCCGCCATCGTGGCCACCGACCTGCTGGCTCTGACCCTGCTGACACCGCCCGGCGAATGGGATGCCGATATTGTCGTGGGCAACAGCCAGCGCTTCGGCATGCCCATGGGCGCGGGCGGTCCGCACGCGGCCTTCATGGCCTGTCGCGACGAATACAAGCGCAGCCTGCCCGGCCGTCTGGTGGGTGTCAGCGTCGATGCGCATGGCAAGCCCGCCTACCGCCTCGCTCTGCAGACACGCGAACAGCATATCCGCCGCGAGAAAGCGACATCCAATATCTGTACGGCCCAGGTCCTGCCGGCCGTGATTGCCAGCATGTATGCCGTCTACCACGGTCCCCAGGGGTTGAGGCGCATTGCCCAGCGTGTGGCACGCTTCACAGCGATTCTGAGCCGTGGCCTGGCCCAGTTGGGCTTTGGCGCCCACCACCACGACACAGCCTTCGACACCGTGAGCCTGCACACCCGGGAGGCCACCGACGCCCTGGCGGCTCGCGCCGTCTCCCGAGGCGTCAACCTGCGCAAGGCCTGGGACGAATATCTCTGCATCAGCCTGGACGAAACCACGACCCGGGCCGATGTCGAGCTGATCTGGAGCATCTTTGCCCAGGAGGGTCAGGCCCTGCCCACCATCGAGGCCATGGACGAAGGCCCGACCTCGCTGATCCCCGAATCCCTGCAGCGCAGCACGGCCTATCTGACCCACCCGGTCTTCAACACCCACCACTCCGAAACCGCCATGCTGCGCTATATACGCAGCCTCAGCGACAAGGACCTGGCGCTGGACCGCAGCATGATCCCGCTGGGCAGTTGCACCATGAAGCTCAATGCCACCAGCGAGATGATTCCCATAACCTGGCCAGAGTTCGCCGACATCCACCCGTTTGCGCCCGCCAACCAGCTGCAAGGCTATGCCGAGTTGGATCAGCAGCTGCGCGACTGGCTGTGCCAGGCCACGGGCTACGCGGGCATCAGCCTGCAGCCCAATGCAGGCAGCCAGGGCGAATA
Source organism: Comamonas sp. E6 (assembly GCF_001010305.1). Classification (NCBI taxonomy): domain Bacteria; kingdom Pseudomonadati; phylum Pseudomonadota; class Betaproteobacteria; order Burkholderiales; family Comamonadaceae; genus Comamonas; species Comamonas sp. E6. The sequence goes on along the minus strand of NZ_BBXH01000008.1, from coordinate 161,595 downwards.
CGCAGGTCTGCTGGCCATCAAGGCCTTCCATGAATCACGCGGCGAGGCGCACCGCAATATCTGCCTGATTCCCAGCAGCGCCCACGGAACCAACCCGGCCAGCGCGCAAATGGTGGGCCTGCAGGTCGTGGTCACCAAGTGCGATGACAACGGCAACGTGGACATGGCGGATCTGAAGCTGGCCTGCGAGAAGCACAGCGCCAATCTGGCCTGCATCATGATCACCTACCCCAGCACGCACGGCGTGTTCGAGACCGAGGTCAAGGAGCTGTGCCAGCTGGTGCACAGCCATGGCGGCCGCGTCTATGTGGACGGCGCCAATATGAACGCCCTGGTAGGTCTTGCCGCACCCGGCGAGTTCGGCGGCGATGTCAGCCATCTGAACTTGCACAAGACCTTCTGCATTCCTCACGGCGGCGGCGGCCCCGGCGTCGGCCCCGTGTGCGTGGTCGAGGATCTGGTGCCCTTTCTGCCGGGGCATGCCACCGCAGGCGACGTCCGCCAGGTGGGAGCTGTCAGCGCAGCGCCTTTGGGCAATGCAGCCGTTCTTCCGATCAGCTGGATGTATATCCGCATGATGGGAGAGCCGGGCCTGAAGCTGGCGACCGAGACCGCCATCCTCAACGCCAACTACATCAGCGCACGCCTCAAGGAACACTTCCCCACGCTGTACGCGGGCGAGTATGGTCACGTGGCCCATGAGTGCATCGTGGATCTGCGCCACTTCAAGGACAGCTGCGGCGTGATGGCCGAGGACGTGGCCAAGCGCCTGATCGACTACGGCTTCCACGCACCGACGCTGTCCTTTCCCGTGCCCAACACGCTGATGGTGGAGCCGACCGAGAGTGAAAGCCTGTCTGAGCTGGACCGCTTCATCGAAGCCATGATCGCCATCCGTGCCGAGATTGCCGAAGTGGAGGCCGGCAGACTGCCCAGGGACGACAACCCGCTCAAGAACGCACCCCATACGGCAGAGGCCTTGCTGGCCGCAGACTGGCAGCATGGCTACAGCCGCGAAACCGCCGCCTATCCCGTGCCTGCCCTGCGCCGCGCCAAATATTGGAGCCCCGTGGGCCGCGTGGACAACGTCTATGGTGACCGCAATCTGTTTTGCAGCTGCGTACCCATGGACGCTTACGAAGACTGATAGCCAGGGTCTCCCCCAAGCCAGTGCGCTCTGCCGCACTGGCTTTTTTATGCTCAAGCAATGTCGAACACCAGCCAGCCCATTGCTGTTCGCCGGCAGTGAATGTATTCACGACATCAACGCAATCGGCGTTGCTGCCGCCAAACCGAGCATCGAGTTGCCTGAATACCGGTTGACTGCCCGCCTTTTTAAAGAGCAGGTGCAGGGACCGGCTTACACTGCCGAGGTCTTCTGCCTGTCTCATGAGCTCCTCTGAACCCACTCCCCCTCCCTTGCTGCCAGTCATTGATGGCGGCCTGCCTCTGCATGCCCTGCTGGCCCCCGGTGCTGCGCCGCTGGGCCTGAGCGCCAACACCCAGCCATTGGTGCCGGAGGATGAAGACCCGCTGCAGGCCCTGGTGGCGGAGTTGCGCAACTACCAGCACGAGCTGGAGCTGCAAAACGAGGTACTCAATTACAGCCAGGCCGTGGCCGAGAGCGCATCGGAGCGGTTTGAAACGCTGTTTGCAAGCATTCCGCTGCCGCTGCTGGTGGTTGATGAATACGATATGGTGGTCCAGGCCAATGCCATGGCTCACCGCGCATTTCAGCCCACCGAAAAAGACCGGCTGCTGATCAACTTCAAGCCCTTTGTGCATGTCAACGACGCAGAGCGCGTGACTACGGCCTTCGAGCAGGCCAAGGCGATGGGACGCGCCGAGGTACACGAGGTTCTGTTCCAGATCACCGAAGAATTCGAGCTCTGCGGCGACCTGCATGTGGCCGGCGTGGTCGTGCCCCAGCAAAACGGTCCGGCCACCTGGCAGTATTTGTGCGCCGTTGTCAACCAGGGCCCGCTGCTTGCCGAGCGCAAGGCGCTGCAAGAGCGCAACCAGCAGCTTTATGCCAGCGAGAGGCGACTGGAGTCGGTCATCAACTCCGCGCTGGACGCCATCATCTGCGTCGATCAGCATCAGCGCATCACTGTCTTCAACCCCACGGCGGCGGCCCTGTTTCTGTGCTCGCCTCAGGATGCCCTGGGCAGCCCGCTGGAGCGCTTTTTACCCGATGCCGCTCGGGCACTGGCTTTTTCCTCGCTGACCACACAGGCCGTGCTAGGCGAGATGACGGGGCTGACCCTGTCGGGGCGTGAGATTCCCATGGAAATCAGCGTCTCCTTCGAACACCACAGCAGCGGCGACACCACCACCATCTTTGCGCGCGACCTGACCAGCCGCAATCGCGCCGAAGCCCAGCGCAATGCGCTGGAAACCCAGCTGCGCGAATCCCACAAGATGCAGGCCGTAGGTACCATGGCCGGCGGGATTGCCCACGACTTCAACAACATCGTGGGCGCAATCCTGGGCAATGTGGAGCTGGCCAAGGCCGATAGCTGCGGCAACCCGGCTGCCATGGAAAGCCTGCGCGAGATCGAAAAGGCCGGTCGCCGCGCCCGCGATCTGGTGCGCCAGATTCTGACCTTCAGCCGCAATGACCTGCCCGAACGCCGTCCGGTTCAGGTGCAGGAAGTCATGTCCGACACGGCTCGCCTGCTGCGCGTGACTCTGCCTCCCTCCATAGAGCTGCAGGTGCAGGAGTCCAACGATCTGCCGCCGCTGCTGGCCGACCCCACTCAGGTGGAACAGGCGCTGTTCAATCTCTGCAACAACGCCATGCAGGCCATTGGCAGTCAGCGCGGCATCATCCAGATGCGGGCCATGCGCATTGCTCCCGACAGCTACCAATGCGAACGCCTGGGTCTGGCCGTGGCCGAATACCTGGTCTTCATGGTGCAGGACTCCGGCCCAGGCATGGACGTCGCGACTCAGCGACGCATCTTCGAGCCTTTTTTCACCACCAAACCGGTCGGCCAGGGCACAGGCCTGGGCCTCTCGGTCGTACATGGCGTGATGCGCACCCATGGCGGCGCTGTCGATGTGCACAGCGAACTGGGCCAGGGCAGTTGCTTCACGCTGTACTTTCCTCTCAGCGACCCGACTTCCAGCCACTCTGCGCTGCCGCCCATGCGCATGGACAAGCCCGAAGCCCCGCTGCCCGAACCTGTCCTGGCCACGCGCGCCAGCCATGTCATGTATGTGGACGACGATCAGGCTCTGGTCTTCCTGTTTCAGCGCCTGCTGCGCCGTCGCGGCTATGAAGTCTCGGGCTTTACCGATCCCCATGAGGCCATGGCCGCCCTGCATGAGGAGCCACAGCGTTTTGACCTCATAGTCACCGACTACAACATGCCCGGTTTCAGCGGACTGGACCTGCTCAGACAGGCTCTGCAGATCAGCCCTCAACTGCCGGTTGCACTGGCCTCCGGCTATGTGACGGCCGAAATCGAGCAGGCTGCGATTGCAGCCGGAGCCAGAGCCTTGATCCACAAGCCCAACGATGTGCAGGAGTTCTGTGCCACTGTGCATGAACTGCTCAACCCCTGAAGCAATCGATAGCTGTTTGAATGAGTGCGTTGAACTGTGTGTATGAAGACGAGCACCTGCTGGTGCTCGACAAGCCCTCGGGCCTGCTGTGCGTGCCCGGTCGCGGCCCCGACAAGCAAGACTGCCTGAGCCTGCGTGCCCTCCGGCATTTCGGCGATGCACTGGTCGTGCACCGGCTCGATCAGGCCACATCGGGTCTGGTCGTCATGGCTCGCAATCCGGCCGTCCAACGCCAGCTCAGCCAGGCCTTTGCCGAACGCAAGGTCGACAAGCGCTATATCGCCGTAGTGGCCGGCGAGTTGCAGGCGCACAGCGAAGCAGCGAATGACAGGGGCTGGCAACTGATAGACCTGCCGATTGCGGCCGACTGGGAGCGTCGGCCGCTGCGTGTCATCAACCACGAAACCGGCAAAAGCAGCCAAACGCTGTGGCAGGTGATCGAGCACACCGTCCAACCAGGAATACCCTGCACCCGGGTTTTGCTGAGCCCGCTGACGGGGCGCACCCATCAATTGCGCCTGCATATGGCGGCCATAGGCCATCCCATGCTGGGCGATGCGCTATATGCCAGCGAAGCCGTGGCCTGCGCCAGCCCACGCCTGTTGCTACATGCGGCAGCACTGGAGCTGGTGCACCCGGTCACCGGCGGACTGCTGCAGCTAAAAAGCGATCCACTTTTTTAATCCCCCTCAAATCGGCAGCAGCCGTCAAGCTCTCAAAGTTGCCACGCCGCAACAAAAAACCCTTCAGAACTGCGCTGGGGCAGGACAGAAATCCGCACAAAAAGACCGCTGATGCAGATACTTGCCTACAGTTCAGGCATGGACTGTGCGTATACATCACAAATGCAGGCTGCGCCATAGCCCTTGCGTACTAGCTGCTATGCACGACATAGCAAAAACCGAAAGCCTGCACCAGCCCCTGCATACCCTGTTGCCTTCGTTGACCACTCGATTAATCTGAGCTTCTTTGCGCGAACTGCTATGGCAGCAATCGCGCTTTTCGAACATCTCTCGAGATTAAGGAAGTCCTCATGAGCATTCCGTTCCGCATGCAAACCGTTGTTGCCGCCCTGGGCCTGGCTGGTGCCGCCCTGGTCTCCACCGCGCATGCCCAAATCAAGATCGCCCTGGTCATCCCCACCACCGGTGCGCTGACCCAGTACGGCGACATGGTCAAGGAAGGCGCCACCACCGCCGTTGAAATGGCCAATGCCGCTGGCGGTGTCAATGGCAAGAAGATCGAGCTGGTACCCGTGGACGATGCCTGCGAACCCAAGCAAGGCCCCGTCGCTGCCAACCGCGTGGTCAACAACAAGATCGGCTATGTGGTCGGCCCCGTCTGCTCGGGTGCCTCGATTGCCGCAGCGCCCATCTACAACAACGAAGGCGTGGTGGTCGTCACTCCTTCTGCCACCTCGCCCGCTCTGACCGACGGCAAGAACTACCACTTCATCTTCCGCACCATTGGCCGTGACGACCAGCAGGGCCCGGCGGCCGCCAAGTTCATTGCCGAGAAGCTCAAGCCCAAAAAGGTTGCCGTGCTGCACGACAAGCAGTCTTACGGCCAGGGCATTGCCTCTTCCGTGCGTGACGACCTGAAGAAGGCCAAGATCGACGTGGCTCTGTTTGAGGGCATCAACGCAGGCGACAGCGACTACTCCGCCGTCATCACCAAGCTCAAGGGCGCAGGCGTGGACTTTGTCTATTACGGCGGCTACCACCCCGAAATGGGTCTGCTGCTGCGTCAGGCTGCCGAGCAAGGTCTGAAGGTCAAGATGATGGGCCCTGAAGGCGTGGGCAACCCCGAAGTCAACGCCATTGCAGGCCCTGCCGTCGAAGGCATGCTGGTGACTCTGCCCGCCGACTTTGCCGCCAACCCCAAGAACGCCGCCGTGGTCAAGGCCTTCCAGGACAAGAAGCGCAATGCTTCGGGTGCCTTCCAGCTGACTTCGTTTGCCGCAACTCAATCGCTGCTGGCCGCCATCAAGGCCGCTGGCGACAACCCCGCCAAGGTGGCGGACTGGATGCACAAATCCACCGGCGTGGACACCGTGCTGGGCCCCGTGTCCTGGAACAAGCAGGGTGACCTGAACTCCTTCGATTTCCAGGTCTTCCAGTGGCACAAGGACGGCAGCAAATCGCTCGCCAAGTAATTCCACCACTCTCTCCGGAGGCAATGGCAGGGGCCATGCCTCCGGATGTTTGTTATCTGGCCCTCGGGCCTTTTCCTGTTTCAAGGGTGGCGTTACATGTCAGACTTTCTCCCCCAGCTGATACAACAGCTATTCAACGGGCTCTCACTCGGAGCCATTTACGCCCTGATCGCCATTGGCTACACCATGGTCTACGGCATCATCGGCATGATCAATTTCGCACACGGTGACATCTACATGATCGGGGCCTATATAGGCCTCGTGACGCTTTCGGCGATTGGCACGCAAAGCGGTCTGCCCATATGGGCCATCATCGGCCTGATGCTCGTGGTGGCCGTATTCGTAACCGGCGTCTACGGCCTGGTCGTCGAACAGGTGGCCTACAAGCCCGTGCGCCAGAGCCCGCGCCTGGTCGCGCTGATCTCGGCCATCGGCATGTCCATATTCCTGCAGAACTGGGTGGCTCTGGGCCAGGGTGCGCGCGATATGGCCGTGCCTTCGCTGCTGCCGGGCGCCATCAATTTCCACATGGGCAATTTCGAGGTCTTCATCCCTTATACCCGCGTGCTCATCATCGCGGTGACCGTGGTGCTGATGATTGCACTGACCATGTACATCAAGCATTCGCGCATGGGCCGTGCCTCGCGCGCCTGCGCTCAGGATATGCACATGGCCAATCTGCTGGGCATAGATACCAACAAGGTCATCTCCTTCACCTTTGTGCTGGGTGCCGTGCTGGCCGCCGTGGGCGGCGTGCTGATTGCGCTGGCTGTGGGCAAGCTCAATCCCTTCATCGGCTTCCTCGCCGGCATCAAGGCCTTCACGGCCGCCGTGCTGGGCGGCATAGGCTCCATCCCCGGCGCCATGCTGGGCGGTGTGATCCTGGGCGTAGCCGAGACCTTTGCAGCCGCCTACATCTCGTCGGAATACAAGGACATCGTGGCTTTCGGCCTGCTGGTGACCATATTGATGTTCCGCCCCTCGGGCCTGCTGGGCAAACCTGAAGTGGAGAAAGTCTGATGAAGTACAGCTTTTCCGCCGCTTTGCGCGATGCGCTGATCGCCACCGTGATGACGGCCATCGTCGTCACCCCCATCTTCAGCCTGCACCTGGAGCGCGCCGGCGTGCGCACCATCATCACCCCCGACTGGAGCATGACCGGCTGGGCCTGCCTTGCCATCTTCGTCGTGCAGATGCTCAAGCCCCTGCTCGCCGGCAAGCTGCCCAAGGTCAATCTGCCGGCAGTCCCGCAGATGAAGTCGGGCACACGCAACATCGTCATCTTTGTGGTGCTGATGATGGCCGCCTCCTGGCCATTCTTCGCGGGCCGCAATGCCGTCGACATCGCGACTCTGGCCATGATTTACGTCATGCTGGGCCTGGGTCTGAATGTGGTGGTCGGCTTTGCCGGCCTGCTGGACCTGGGCTTTGTGGGCTTCTATGCCGTGGGCGCCTACACCTATGCGCTGCTGTTCCACTGGGCTGGCTGGACGTTCTGGGAAGCGCTGCCGCTGGCCGGCGCAGCCTCGGCTCTGTTCGGCTTCGTGCTGGGCTTTCCCGTGCTGCGCCTGCGCGGTGACTATCTGGCCATCGTGACGCTGGGTTTCGGTGAGATCATCCGCCTGCTGCTGACCAATCTGACCAGCTTCACGGGCGGTCCCGACGGCATCTCCAGTATCCCGAAGCCTACGGTGCTGGGCCTGCCCATGACCCGCTCGCCCCTGACCGAGGACGGCACGACATTTCATCAGTTCTTCGGTATGGAGTTCAACTCCATGCACATGGTGATCTTCGTCTACCTGATGGCCTTGCTGCTGGCCATGGTGACGCTGTTCATCAGCAACCGCCTGATCCGCATGCCCATAGGCCGCGCCTGGGAAGCGCTGCGCGAGGATGAAATCGCCTGCCGTTCGTTGGGCCTCAACCCCATGAAGATCAAGCTCTCGGCCTTCACGCTGGGCGCCATGTTCGCGGGTTTCGGCGGCGCCTTCTTCGCCGCTCGCCAGGGCATCGTCAATCCCGAGTCCTTCACCTTCATCGAGTCGGCCCTGATTCTGGCCATTGTGGTGCTGGGTGGCATGGGCTCTCAGCTGGGCGTGATCGTGGCCGCCATCATCCTCACCGTACTGCCCGAGCTGGCACGCGAGTTCTCTGAATACCGCATGCTGATCTTCGGTCTGGTCATGATTTTGATGATGGTCTGGCGTCCCCAGGGCCTGCTGCCCATGAAGCGACACCAAGTGGAGGTGAAGTCATGAAGCTGCACCTGAACGCTATTATTTCAATAACTACAACCACAGGCAGGGCAAACGCATGAGCGAGTATTTGCTGGAAGTCAAAGACCTGTGCATGCGCTTCGGCGGCCTGCTGGCCGTGGACAACGTGGGCTTTAACGTACGCCCTCAGGAAGTGTTTGCCATCATCGGCCCCAACGGCGCGGGCAAGACCACGGTATTCAACTGCATCAGCGGTTTCTACCAGCCCTCGGGCGGCTCGGTCGTTCTGGACGGCCAGAGCATTGCAGGCCACAGCAGCCACCAGGTCGCCAACCACGGTGTGGTGCGCACATTCCAGAACGTGCGCCTGTTCAAGAGCATGACGGCGCTGGAAAACCTGCTGGTCGCACAGCACCGCCAGTCGCGCGCCACGCTGCTCGGCGGCCTGTTCAACACGCCGGGCTATCGCCGTGCCGAACAGGAAAAGATCGACAACGCGCTCCAATGGCTGGACGTGATGGGCCTGCGGCAGTTTGCCAACCGCGAGGCCGGCAATCTGGCCTATGGTCACCAGCGCCGGCTGGAGATTGCGCGCTGCATGATCACCAAGCCTCGCGTGCTGATGCTGGACGAGCCCGCCGCCGGCCTGAACCCGCAGGAGAAGAAAGACCTGCAGCATCTGATCGACGATCTGCGCAAACAGTACGGCGTGGCCGTGCTGCTGATCGAGCACGATATGGGCCTGGTCATGGGAGTGTCCGAGCGCATTCTGGTCATGGAATACGGCAAGCCCATCGCCATGGGCCTGCCCGAGGCGATTCGCAATGATGAACGGGTCATCAAGGCCTATCTGGGAGAGGCCTGATGAGCCAGCATATGTTGCAACTGGAGCAGGTCTCCACCCATTACGGCGCGATCTGCGCGGTCAATCATGTCAGCCTGCATGTCGATCAGGGCGAGATCGTCACCCTCATCGGCAGCAATGGTGCTGGCAAGACATCGCTTCTGATGACGGTCTGCGGCAACCCTCGTGCCAGCGGCGGGCGCATTCTGTTCGAGGGCGAGGACATCACCCAGATGTCCACCCATCACATCATGCGCCGCGGCATTGCCATCTCGCCCGAAGGCCGTCGTGTCTTCAAGGACCTGACGGTGACCGAGAACCTGCAGATGGGCGGCTTTTTCCTGAGCAAGGCCGAGATCGCCGACGGCGTCGAGCATGTGTTCAAGCTCTTTCCTCGTTTGAAGGAGCGCGCAGCGCAACGCTCGGGCACCATGTCGGGCGGCGAGCAGCAGATGCTGGCCATAGGCCGCGCACTGATGAGCAAGCCGCGCCTGCTGTTGCTGGACGAACCCACACTGGGCCTGGCGCCGCTCATCATTGCGCAGATCTTCGAGATCATTCAGACCATCCGCGCAGCGGGTGTGACGGTGTTCCTGGTCGAGCAGAATGCCAACCGCGCCCTGCAGATTGCCGACCGAGGCTATGTGCTGGAAACCGGCAAGGTGGTGCTGGAGGACAGCGGTGTCAACCTGCTGAGCAATGACGAGGTGCGCAAGGCCTATCTGGGTCATTGACAGCTCACTGACCTCATCTGAGGTCATTGCCAGGCCCCGCCGGACGCAAGTCTTGCGGGGCTTGCTCTTTTCAGTCTTCAATCAACCGTAAGATGCTTCGCATGACAAAGCACTTAACGATTCTGACCGGTGGCTCTCGCGGCATGGGCCTGTCCATGGGACAGCAACTGCTGCAGCAAGGCCATCAGTTGCTGAGCATTGCCCGCAAGACCAGCGCCGCCCTAGCCTCCAGCGCCAGCAAGCCTGCACAGCTATTGCAATGGGAGCAAGACCTGGCACAAAGCGCTGCTGCTGCGCAGCGCCTGGCGACCTGGCTAGGCACGATAGATCCGCGTGAATGGGCCAGCATCACCCTGATCAACAATGCGGGCGTCATCCCGCAGATTGCGCCACTGTCCCAGGTGCCTTCAGCCGACATGATCAATGCCCTGCGCGTGGGTCTTGAGGCTCCCATGGCCCTGACCGGAGCCTTTCTCGGAGCAACCGAAAGCTGGCGGATTCCCCGCAAGGTGCTCAATATCTCCTCGGGCCTGGGCCGCCGCGCCATGGCCTCGCAAGCCAGCTATTGCACGGCCAAGGCCGGCATGGACCAGTTCAGCAGCTGCGTGGCGCTGGAAGAGGCGGCCAAGCCCAACGGCGCACGCATTGTGTCTCTGGCGCCAGGCGTCATCGACACCGATATGCAGGTACAACTGCGCAGCGCAGCTTCAACCGACTTCCCTGACGTGGGGCGTTTTGCTGGTCTGCACAGCAACGGGCAGCTGACCTCGGCCGATGACGCCGCAGCCCGCGTGCTGGCCTGGCTGGCACGACCGGACTTCGGCGACCAGGTGGTTGCCGACGTACGCCAGGCTTGAGATAGCACTCAGAACAGCTGGACTCCAAAACATGGCTGCAGCCGCCTTATCCAAACCAATGACCAAAGGCACCTGCAGCTCTTGTTGCCATGAACTGCCGGACCAAGCAAAAAATCTGGAAACAGGCGCAGCCTATTCTCGAACCAAGCCCTGGCAAGTCTTTCATGCGTGGCAGAATGTTTCCACTGGTCTGCAGCAGCCTCCGTGGCTGTGCGCAGAACCACAATCCGCACCCGTGGGCCACAAAGACAGCGACACCCGATCGGTACGCTGCCTCCGTGCTAGCAACGGCAGCAACCCTGTCGTGCAGCGCGTGCGGATGGCGATCATGTCCGTACGGCATGGCTCGCGCTCCCCGGTAAAGACAAATACCCATTGATGGCGGAACCACCGTCCCCGATCATCGAAAAGCCCACCTTCCGTGACTCTGGCTGCCGAGCTCAAGGCTCAGGCACCAGCCGCGACTGCGCCGCCCTTGTTTGCGGGCCAGCGCTCCCCCGTTCGTCTCTGGAGCTTCTTTTTCATGATTCGCCAAATTCTCATCAGCACAGCCGTGATCGCAAGCGCGGGCCTGAGCTTTTCAGCCGCTGCACAAGACCCCGCAGCCGACTACCCCAACAAGCCCGTGCGCATGATCGTGCCGTTCCCACCTGGCGGCGGCACCGACATCCTCTCGCGCGTGATTGCCAGCAAGCTCACCGAAGTCAGCAAATGGACCGTGGTGCCCGACAACCGTGCGGGTGCAGGCGGCACCATCGGTATCACCGAAGCGGTCAAGGCGGCGCCCACGGGCTATGACATGGTGATGGGCCAGAAGGACAATGTGGTCCTTGGCCCCTACCTCTACAAGAACCTGCCCTGGAACCCCAGCAAGGATCTGACCCCCGTGGCTCATGTGGCCTACACCCCCATCGTGATCGCCACGGCCGCCAACTCGCCGTACAAGACGCTGGCCGACGTGGTGGCTGCAGCCAAGAAGAACCCGTCCAAGATCACCTACGGCTCGCCCGGCAACGGCACCAGCATCCACCTGGCCGGCGTGATGCTGGAAAAGGCCTCGGACATTCATCTGACTCACGTGCCCTATAAAGGCTCCAACCCCGCGATGATGGATGCACTGGCCGGCAATGTGGATCTGCTGGTGTCCTCCGTCCCCTCGGCCATAGCCCAGATCAAGGCCGGCAAGCTGCGCGCCATCGCCGTGACCTCGGCAAAGCGCTCGTCCTCGCTGCCAGACACCCCAACACTGGCCGAGTCCGGTCTCAAGGGCTTTGATGTGAGTACCTGGTACGGCCTGTTCATGCCCAAGGGCACACCCGCAGCCATCGTGACCAAGGTCAATGTCGAAGTGAACAAGCTGCTGGCCATGCCCGAGATGCGCGAGGCCATTCTGACCCAGGGTGCCGAGCCCCAGTCCATGAGCGCAGCCAGCTTCGACAAGATGTTCCAGGCCGACTTCAAGCAGTCCAAACAGGTCGTCGAATCCTCGGGCGCCAAGATCGAGTGACATCCCGACGCGGCGCTCAGGATTCGCGCCGCCCTGCCTGGCGCGGATAGACCTGATCTGAATCAATGCGGCATATGACAGGCTCGTGAATACTTCTCCGGAAACCCTTGAATTTCTGGAGAACATCATGGCATTGCTGGTCTGGGTCCCCGAACTGGACACCGGGATTGCGGAGATCGACCGGCAGCACCGCCGCATCGTCGATTACATCAACCGGCTTTACGAGTTGCGCAGCTCGCCAGATCGCGAAGGGCTGGGCGATGTCATCGGCGAGATGATCGACTACACCGTCTCGCACTTCGTCTTCGAGGAAAGCCTGATCGAGAGCGCCGGCTATATGTTCGCAGGGCCGCACAAAAAAGTGCACGAGCTGTTCACGCGCCGCGTGATCGAGATGCAGACCCGCTTCGATGCGGGTGAGGATGTGGCCGCCGAACTGCATGGCATGCTCTCGCGCTGGCTGTTCAACCACATCCGCAACGAAGACCATGGCTATGTGGACTCGGCCAAGGTCTATCTGCGCATGATGTCCAAAGAGAGCGGACACACGGCAGAAAAAGAACGACTCAAGGCGGAAGTGCTACAGGAGCTGGAATTGCAGCGCAAGAAAAAAGGCTGGCTGGCCCGGCTGCTCAGTCGCTGAGCACCCTTGCTCACAAGAAAAACGGCTCCCTGAGGAGCCGTTGCTTCGTGGGCAGCCGCCTCGCGCTCACTCGCGCACGACCAGCACCGGCACACGCACGGCGCCAAGCACGCGCTGCGTGACGCTGCCCAGCATCAGCTTCTCAAGGCCGCGTCGCCCCTGCGAGCCCATGACGACGAGATCGGCACCCACGCTTTCCATGGTGCGCACAATGCCTTCATGCACCGCATGGCCCTCGCCCACCAGCGTCTTCACGGGCACGCCTGCCTCATCCATGATGGCCTTGACCGCATCCAGGGCGGTGTTGGCTTCGGCGGTGGCCGCGCTCAGATACTGTGACTGGCCGTAGGCAAAGTCGGCGCCCACGCCGGTGAAAGGATAGGGATCGACCACATACACCGCCGTCACGGCGCTGCCGAAGACCTTGGAAAGCTCTGCGGCCTTGTGTGCCGCCAGCATGGAGGGCTTGGAGCCGTCGACCGGAACCAGAATGTGATTGAACATGGACATATGTTTCTCCTTTCAGGTTGCAGGCGACAAGGACGTCAAGCCAGAGGCCCGGGGCAGATGCCGCTCTTGAAATAGCGTTGAGTCTGCCTTCATCATGCCTCAGCGTGTTGACATGAATCAACCCTGAAGTTCACGCTGACTGAGGTCTGATTCAGATACAGACATGGGCCGTCTGGTATTCGTAGCATTTGTCCAAAAGAGTGTCGGACTTGTCGGTGATCGTGATGCGAGTGCCGTCTGGGCGCAGCAGGGATACATTCTTGAAGGCTGGCTCATGGGGCTTGCTGGGCGCATCGCGGCGCACGGTCCATTCCTCCCGGACGATGCCGCCCGGCATGTCCAGCATCACGACGATCTGCTTGGTATCGTCCGAGAGTCGAATGCACTTGGCATCATTGAGCTCGACCACGGCCCCGGCCGGCGCGGCCAGACCATAAGGGCACTCCTCCACGCCGTGAATCGGTACCGAGGCATCGCCGAGGGTAATCTCAAGGCCATTGCGAAAGTAGATCGTGGGCTCCTTGGTGTAGGCCGCCTGCGCCGGACGATCTTGCGAAGGCTTGCAGGCCGCTACTGTGACAAGAGCGGTCAGCACTGAAATACTAAGGGCGTAAAAACGATTCATATAAAAAACCACGCTCTGCAAGGCGTGGTGTTGGCCAGCTGATCTGGCTTGTTGGATGCAGGGAAGACTCGAAGAGGCGAAAGCTTCGCCGCGACAAGCCTGCATCATGCAGTGTTGATGACGTCACTTTGACGTATTGAGCACGTTACAGTTTTGCTCAAATTTTCCGAACAAAGGCGTCCGGATCAATCAAGCAGCCTGACCCTGCTGCTCCTGGAGCTCGGCACCCTGGAAGTTGCCGCGGCGATAGGTCAGCACCAGGGTGTCGCGCACGCCGCCGTGCTCGACGGGTTGAATCGGCGTGGTCTCATGAATCATGCGCGCATCGTCGAGCAACATCACCGACCAGGGCTCGGTCAGCGTGAAGCGCTGGCCGTTGGGACCGCTCGCCTCGAAGACGCGGGTCTCGCCCCCTTTGACGCCCTTGCGCCCCACCAGCAGTACGGCAACCAGGTCGACGCCGTCGCGGTGCGCGCCTTCGGGCGTGGGCCGGCCGATGCCGTCCGTGGTGTCGATGCGGAACTGGTGCGCCTCGACAAACCAGCGCTCATGCAGCTCGTCGGTGCAGAACACCTGATCGGCCAGTTGGCCCAGGGCATTGATCATCGCCAGCCAGGCCGCGCTGGAGGTGGTGCTGTCCTGCATGGGCTCGAACATGCGCTGCATGCCGCCATGCAGAGCGTTGTATTCCACGGGCTGCCAGTGGGCGCGATGAGGCACCTGCTGCACCTGATCGCCTTCGCTGACAAAGCAGGAATGGCGGCGGCGGCGATAGCGGCCTCCATCCTTGAGGAAGGCATCGGGCGGCAGCCCCTGCCAGTCCGCATCCATGGCGTGCAGATCGCCCACACTCAGGCCCATCCACTGGGCGAAGTCCTCGGGCTGCAGCACGGCATAGCCGCGCGTGCGCAAGGACTGGGCTGCCTCGGCAGCGGCAATATAGGGAGGGGAAAACATGATGTGCGCCATAAGGTCGGCAAGCTTACTCCTCGCAAGCCCCGCTGGCTTGTGCCTTGGCATCAAAATTTACGCAAGGCAGCATCAACCAAATTGCATGGATGAAAAAATGCCTGCATCGCACACAGCAATGCAGGCAGAACGCAAGGCGCCGGAATCGGGCACCGGGCCTTCATCACCACGGTGACGAAGGCCAGGCGGTCTCGGGCTTAAACCAGAGGCAGACCCACATAGTTCTCGGCCAGCGAGGTCGAGCCGGCTTCGGAGTGGACGATGTAGTCCAGCTCGGCTTCCTGCATCTTCGTGTTGAACTCGCCCTCGCCGGGGAAGTTGTGCAGCATGGAAGTCATCCACCAGGAGAAGCGCTCGGCCTTCCAGACACGGCGCAGGCACTGCTCGGAGTAACGGTCGATGCCGGCCTCGGACTGCTCCTTGTAGTACTCGACAAAGGCTTGCGACAGATAACCCACGTCGGAAGCTGCCAGGTTCAGACCCTTGGCGCCGGTGGGGGGCACGATGTGCGCGGCATCGCCGGCCAGGAACATGCGGCCGAAGCGCATGGGCTCAGTTACAAAGCTGCGCAGCGGCGCAATGCTTTTTTCCAGCGATGGGCCGGTCACCAGATTGGCGCGGGCTTCGGGGTCCAGGCGCTTCTTGAGCTCCTCCCAGAACGCTTCGTCGCTCCAGTCCTCGACCTTGTCGGTCAGCGGCACCTGCAGATAGTAGCGGCTGCGCGTGGCGCTGCGCTGGCTGCACAGGGCAAAGCCGCGCTCGGTGTTGGCATAGATCAGCTCGTGCGACACGGGCGGCGTATCCGAAAGCAGGCCCAGCCAGCCGAAGGGATAGACCTTCTCGAAGGTCTTGATCTTGTCCTGAGGAGCGCTGGCGCGGCAGATGCCGTGAAAGCCGTCGCAGCCGGCGATGAAGTCGCACTCGATCTCGTGCACCTGGCCGTCTTTTTCGTAACGCACCTTGGGCTTGTCGCTCTCGAAGTCCACGGGCTGCACATGGCTGGCCTCGTAGACCGTGGTCAGGCCCTCCTGGGCGCGCACTTCCATCAGATCGCGGGTCACCTCGGTCTGACCATAGACCATCACGCGCTTGCCGCCGGTCAGGTCATGCAGATTGATGCGGTGGCGCTTGCCCTTGAACAGCAGCTCGATGCCGTCATGAGGCAGACCTTCCTCATTCATGCGCTTGTCGGCACCCGCCTGCTTGAGCAGATCCACCGTCACCTGCTCCAGCACGCCGGCGCGGATGCGGCCCAGCACATAGTCGGCGCTGCGCTGCTCGATGATGATGTTGTCGATGCCCGCCTTGTAGAGCAGCTGCCCCAGCAGCAACCCCGAGGGACCGGCACCGATGATGGCGACTTGTGTACGCATGATTGTGACTCCTTGTTATGGCTCAAAAACCTGTCAACCGGCGAGCGTGACGACGCCGGTTGCGCTGTGCAGCAAGACTAAGTTTTGTGCTGCATCAAGACAAAGGAGAGAATCGATGTTTGCGCGATAATCGCACAATGAGAACGATGATCGCGCAAAACAAGAACCGCGGAACCCTCCATGAATGACCATGGCTCACCCTCCATCGCCCCGGCAGACTTCATTGCCGGCCTGGCCAAGGGCCTGGCCGTACTGGAAAGCTTCGACACCGAGCGCCAGCGCCTGAACGCCACCATGGCCGCCGAGCGCGCCGGCATCACGCGCGCCGCCGCCAGGCGCCATCTGCTCACGCTGGCCTATCTCGGCTACCTGGAGTCCGATGGCAGCTATTTCTGGCTGGCTCCCAAGGTGCTGCGCCTGTCGGGCAGCTATCTGGCCTCGGCCCGGCTGCCGCGCATCGTGCAACCCGTGCTGCACAGACTGGCAGCGCAGACCGGACTGTCCTACTCCTGCGTGGTGCGCGAGGGCCGCGAAGTCGTCATCGTCGCGCGTAGCGCCGTTCATGAGAAGGGCGAACGGCTGATGGCCCACGGACTGCATCTGGGCACGCGCCTGCCGGCGCACGCCACGTCCACCGGCCGGGTGCTGCTGGCCTCGCTCTCAAGCTCGGAGCTTGACGACTGGCTGGCCACCTATGACCTGCCGAAGCTGACGGCACACACAGTTTCCGATGCAGCTGCGCTAAAGGCCTTGCTCGACGAGGTGCGCCGCCTCGACTACTGCATGGCGCTTGAGGAGCATGAACTGGCCATTCAGGCCGTGGCCGTGCCGCTGCGCAATATGCGCGGACGCACCGTGGCAGCGCTGAATGTGGTGACTTCAGCCAAACGCATGAGCCCGCAAACCATGCAGCAGGAAATACTGCCGTTGCTGCAGGAAGCCGCGAGAACCTTGCGCCCCCAGCTTTGACGCTATTAATATCAAAGCTTATTGCGCTTGCCCTTCATTGATTTCAGATAAAAATAAGGTTGAAATCCATATTCAACAAGCGCAACCAGCTCCCCTAACAGGAGCATGAACCAGCAGCGGCCATACCCCGGAGCAGGCCAGTCGTTCAGATATGACCGCTCTCCACCGAGCACACCTGCATGCTGAGGCGGCGCAGCAACTCGGCCGTGCGGCGCATCAGCGGCGTGGACTTCTTTTTGGCGGGCTGCACCAGGCACAAGGTGCTGACGATATGCGGCGACTTGATAGGCACTTCCACCAGCGCAGCATCCGTGGCATGACTGTGCATGGCGCTATCGGTCAGCGCCGCATAGCCATAGCCGCCGCGCACCAGATCCAGAATGGCAGGCACGCTGGAAACCTCCCAGACCACATTGAGCTTGACCTGGGACAGCGTGGCCTGGGCCTCCATCAGCTTGCGGAAAATCTGCCCGTGCTGGGGCATGATCAACGGGAACTCGGCCAGATGCTCGAACGGAATGCTGGTGCGCCCTGCCAGCGTGCTGGCCGGGCCGATCAGGCACAGGCGCTCTTCGAGCACGGGCGAGACCTCGATCTGCGGGTGCGGCTCCGGCGTGTAGACCAGGCCCAGATCCATGCGCCCCGAAGTCAGCCACTCCGAGATATTCATCGAAAAACCTTCGACCACCGCCAGCCTGGCCTTGGGCATTTCGCGACTGAAGCCGTCGATCAGGGGCAGGGTCAGGCGCCGCGCCAGGCTCGGCGGCAAGCCGACCGTGATACGCCCCACGGGCTCGTCGCGCTGACTGCCCAGATCCTCCTTGGCCATGGCCACGCGCTGCATGATGGCATGGCCATGCTCGAGCAGGCGGCGCCCCGCATCGGTCAGCGTCACGCCGCGCCCGGTGCGTATCAGCAGGGTCTCGCGCAACTCGGTTTCCAGGGCCCGTACCTGACGGCTGAGCGCCGGCTGGGCAGTGTCCAGCAGTACCGCAGCCTTGCTGAAGCTCCCCACTTCGGCCACCCGAACAAAGGTCTCTATCTGCTGCAGATTCATGCTCACACCTTTCAAAACAAGCTATGCTATTTTGCTATAGCTGCTAGCCTCAGCTAGACCTAGGTGTTTATGACCCAAGTGACACAATGTAATCAACTGGGCCTGAATATCTAAAAATAACAGCCGACGATATCAACAATGCGTGGTCCACACGCAATTCATCATCGACATCCTTCCAGGGAGACAAAATGACCCATAAGCTCAATATGAGCCGTCGCCAAGCTGCATTCGCACTCGGCGCCATTGCCGCAGCCGTGGCAGCCCCCTCGTTCGCCCAGGGCGACAAGTGGCCCACCAAGTCCTCGCGCATCATCAACCCCTTCCCGGTAGGCGGTGGCCCCGATGGCCTGTCGCGCCTGGTGGCCGACAAGCTGGGCCGCGCCTGGGGTCAGCCCGTGGTGGTGGAAAATCGTCCCGGCGGCAACGGCTTCATCGCCATCAGCGAATTCAAGCGCGGCGCAACCGACGGCACGGACATGATCCAGCTGGACAACGTCCATATCGCCGCCTACCCCCACCTGTTCAAGAAGCTGCCCTACGACCTGAACAAGGACTTCGAAATCCTGATGCCCTTGTTCCGCAACTTCTTCTTTGTCTGCGTGCCCGTCAACAGCCCCTACAAGACCATCGGCGACCTGATTGCCGACGCCAAGGCGCACCCCGGCAAGCTGAACTACGGCTCCTGGTCCGTTGGCAACCCTGTTCACCTGGGCTCGGCCCTGTTGGAAAACCAGACCGGCACCAAGATGGAGCATGTGATCTACAAGGAAACCAGCCAGCTGTACCAGGGCGTTGCCAATGGCGAGCTGACTTTTGCCCTGGGCTCCCTGGGCACTGCAGGCCCTCTGGTGCGTGGCGGCAAGCTGCGCTTCCTGGCCGTGGCAGCTCCCAGCCGCATTGCCGGCTTCGAGAACGTGCCCACGGTGTCCGAATCGGGCGGCCCCAAGGACTTCACTGCCATCGGCTGGAATGCCCTGGCTGTGCGTCCCGGCACACCCCCCGCCGTGATCGAAAAGATCCGCACCGATGTGCGCCAGGCCCTGACAGGCCAGGACGTCAAGGACAAGTTCGCAGCCTTCGGCTACGAATCCTTCAATCCCACGCCTGCCGAGTTCAAGGCCTTCATGGCCTCCGAGAGCAAGCGTTTCGGTGATGTCATCAAGAAGGCCGGTCTGGCACTGGACTGATCCGTCTTCCAGTCGATAAAAAGCCGCCTCTTGCAGGCGGCTTTTTCATGTCCTCTGGCATCAAGAAAAACGCCCGATGCAAGCACCGGGCGTTTTGCAGGGAAGTTCACTAACTTCTTATTGGTCGCGCGCCTCGATGGCACGGTTGATGCCCAGGGCCGCCAGCGTGCACAAGGCGCCCGACAGCAGATAGATACCCAGAGCCACCAGACCGAACTTTGCCGAGACACCCAAGGCCACCAGAGGCGCAAACGCCGCACCGATGAGCCAGGCCATGTCCGTGGACAGGGCCGCACCGGTGTAACGGTAGCGCGACGAGAAGTTGGATGTCACCGTGCCCGATGCCTGGCCGTAGGACAGGCCCAGCAGCACAAAGCCCACCAGGATGAACACATTGTTGCCGGTGCTGCCGCTGCCCAGCAACCAGGGCGCGAGAAAGCTGAAGATGCCGATCAGGCAGGCCATGGTGCCCAGGGTGTTGCGACGCCCCACTCGGTCCGCCAGCCAGCCCGACAGCATGATGGCCGCGCCTGCCAGCAGTGCACCGATGATCTGCACCACCAGCACTTCGGTCATGGACTGGTCGGAGTACATGGAAATCCAGGACAGCGGGAACACGGTCACCAGATGGAACAGCGCAAAGCTGGCCAGTGCAGCGAAGGCGCCGATCATCACATTGCGGCCTTCGTTGGCCATGAGACTGGTCACGCTGATGGGCTCCAGCTCACGCTCCTGCAGAAGCTGGGTATAG
Source organism: Comamonas sp. E6 (assembly GCF_001010305.1). Lineage (NCBI taxonomy): Bacteria > Pseudomonadati > Pseudomonadota > Betaproteobacteria > Burkholderiales > Comamonadaceae > Comamonas > Comamonas sp. E6. Next base: position 141,628 of record NZ_BBXH01000008.1, on the reverse strand, counting down.
GACTGGCCCACGACCAGACGCAGGCGCGCAAACAGCGCCACCACGTTGATGGCGAAGGCCACGCAGAAGGGGTAGCGCCAGCCATAGCTCATGAACTCGTCGGCCGTCAGGCTGGAGTACAGATAGGCAAACAGCGCCGCCGCAATGATGAAACCCAGCGGCGCCCCGAGCTGACCGATCATCGAATACCAGCCGCGCTTGTTCGGCGGCGCGGACATGGCCAGCAGCGAAGGCAAGCCGTCCCAGGAGCCCCCGAGCGCCAGGCCCTGGCCGATGCGCAGGATCACCAGCGCCCAGACGGCCTTCATGCCCGCTGTCTCATAGCTCGGCAGGAAGGTCATGCCCACCGTGCACACGCCCAGCAGAAGCAGCGCCAGAGTCAGCTTGGTGGCACGCCCCCAGACCCGCTGCACGGCCATGGACAGCGCCGTGCCCACGGGGCGGGCCACAAAGGCCAGTGAGAAGATGGCAAACGCGGCCAGCGTGCCATCGAGCTTGGATAGATAGGGAAACAGCAGCGAGGGAAACACCAGCACGCAGGCGATGCCGAACACGAAGAAGTCAAAGTACTCGGAAGAGCGCCCGATGATCACCCCCACGGCAATCTCGCCGGGGGTCACATCCTCGTCGGTATGCGCATAGGCCAGGGTTTCCGAGTTCTCATAGTCTTGCTGAGTAAGACCAACGGACGGGTTCATGCTTGTCATAAAGGTACAACTCCTTGTCTTACTTTTCAGTCCCGGGGACGCTTTCCGTTCTACGCCCAAGCATGTGCAGCTGCAATAGAGTTTTTGCCCTGAACACTGTCGGCCCAGCCCCGTGCAGGCCCCGTTTCTGAGGGCTGATTTGACAATTTCAAGCCCTGTCAGCTCAAAGTTTGTCCACATGCCAAAGCCGCTAAACCCTTGTCGCATAGCGCATTTCCAATCTCGAGCTGTTGACCTTGGACAAAATGTCCAATGGACAAGCCACTGTTTGGTATTACATTTGCCGAGATCCAGTAATCCGCGTTTACACCTAAGCGCGACTTTGTCACGCCCAAAGCATGTTAAAAATCAAGGAAATCCGTGGGCCCGCGTGGCTCTCAGCGGCCGCTTTGACCGCAACCCTCGCAGGTTGCAGCAAGGCCGTCGTCCTCAACCCAGCTGGCGATGTCGCCAAGCAGCAAGGCGATCTGGTCATTACGGCCACTTTGCTGATGTTGCTCATCATCGTCCCCGTCATCTTTTTGACGCTGCTGTTTGCCTGGAAATACCGCCAGTCCAACACCGAAGCCAAGTACGACCCCGAATGGCACCACTCCACTGCTCTGGAACTGGTGATCTGGACGGTTCCCCTGCTCATCATCATCGCTTTGGGCGCCATTACCTGGATCAGCACCCACAAGCTCGACCCTTATCGTCCCCTGGACCGCATCTCCGCCACCAAGGCTCTGGACCCCAACGTCAAGCCTCTGGAGATCCAGGTCGTGTCTCTGGACTGGAAATGGCTGTTCTTCTACCCTGAGCAAGGCATTGCCACCGTCAACGAAGTGGCTGCCCCGGTGGATCGCCCCATTCACTTCAAGCTGACCTCCACCCACACCATGAACGCGTTCTACGTTCCTGATCTGGCCGGCATGATCTACACCATGCCCGGCATGCAGACCGAGCTGAACGCCGTGATCAACAAGCCAGGTGTCTATGGCGGCAAGTCCTCTCACTACAGCGGCGCTGGTTTTGCGGGCATGACCTTCAAGTTCCACGGCCTGGAAAACGAGCAGTTCGATCAGTGGGTTGCCAAGGCCAAGACCGAAGGCAAGGCCCTGACACGCGATGCCTATATCGATCTGGCCAAGCCCAGCGAGCGCAACCCCGTTGAACGCTTCGCCAGCGTGGACGAAGGCCTGTACCACAAGGTCCTCAACCGCTGCGTGGAAGACGGCAAGATGTGCATGAACGAAATGATGGCCATCGACGCCGCCGGCGGCAAGGCACCTGCACACCACAGCAAGACCTCCAGCGTGGCCCTGCCCCTGGATGTCTGCACTTCCAAAGACGCTGACCGCGTTGTCGCCCTGCTCGACGAAGTCGCCGCCTCCGGAGCTGTCGCACAGCAATAAGTAGTTCACGGTGCGGATGCGCTCACCGCCCAGCCGCTCCAATACGACAAAAGAGACTCAACATGTCTGAAACAACAACCCCGGCCTCCCACTGGCTGTTGGGCCGTATCACATGGGACCAGATTCCCATGACGCATGAGCCCATCGTGCTCTTGACCTTTATTGCCGTGGTGCTTGGCGGCCTCGTCGTGGTCGGCGGCATCACCAAGTTCCGCCTCTGGGCTCCGCTGTGGAACGACTGGATCACCTCCATCGACCACAAGAAGATCGGCATCATGTACATGATCCTCGGTCTGGTCATGTTCCTGCGCGGCTTTGCCGATGCCGTGATGATGCGTCTGCAGCAGTCCATGGCCTTCGGCGACAACATGGGCTACCTGCCTCCTCACCACTACGACCAGATCTTCACGGCCCACGGCGTGATCATGATCTTCTTCGTGGCGATGCCCTTCGTGACCGGCCTGATGAACTACCTGGTTCCTCTGCAGATCGGCGCACGTGACGTGTCCTTCCCGTTCCTGAACAACTTCAGCTTCTGGATGACCACCGGCGGCGCCGTGCTGGTGATGATCTCCCTGTTCCTGGGCGAGTTCTCCACCTCCGGCTGGCTGGCGCTGTCCAATCTGGGTCACCAGAGCGGCAGCACGGGTCTTGATTACTACATCTGGGGCCTGCAGGTCGCCGGTGTGGGCACGACCTTGTCAGGTATCAACCTGATCGTGACCATCATCAAGATGCGCGCTCCCGGCATGAACCTGATGAAGATGCCCGTCTTCACCTGGACTGCCCTGTGCACCAACGCCCTGATCGTGGCCTCCTTCCCCGTGCTGACCGCAGCCCTGGTGCTGATGTCGCTGGACCGCTACGTCGGCACCAACTTCTTCACGAACGAGCTGGGCGGCAACCCCATGCTGTACGTGAACCTGATCTGGATCTGGGGCCACCCCGAGGTCTACATCCTGATCCTGCCCTGCTTCGGCGTGTTCTCCGAAATCGTGGCAACGTTCAGCCGCAAGCGTCTGTTCGGCTACACCTCGATGGTTTACGCCACCGTGTGTATCACCATCCTGTCCTACCTGGTGTGGCTGCACCACTTCTTCACCATGGGCTCGGGTGCCAGCGTGAATACCTTCTTCGGTATCACCACGATGATCATCTCCATCCCCACGGGCGCGAAGATCTTCAACTGGCTGTTCACCATGTACCGCGGCCGCATCCGCTTCTCGGTGCCCATGCTGTGGACTGTGGGCTTCATGGTCACCTTCGCCATCGGCGGCATGACCGGTGTGCTGTTGGCCGTGCCTCCCGCAGACTTCGTGCTGCACAACTCGCTGTTCCTGATTGCTCACTTCCACAACGTGATCATCGGCGGCGTGGTGTTTGCCGTGTTTGCCGGCATCAACTACTGGTTCCCCAAGGCTTTCGGCTTCCGACTCAATGAGTTCTGGGGCAAGGCTTCGTTCTGGTTCTGGCTGGTCGGCTTCTGGGTTGCCTTCACTCCCCTGTACATCCTGGGTCTGATGGGCGTGACTCGCCGCGCCAACCACTTCGACGATCCCTCGCTGCAGATCTGGTTCATCATCGCTGCCTGCGGTGCTGCCCTGATCGCTGCCGGTATCGGCTGCTTCTTCATCCAGCTGGCCGTGTCCATCTGGAAGCGCGACGAGCTGCGTGACGTGACCGGCGACCCATGGGAAGGCCGTACCCTGGAGTGGGCCACTTCCTCGCCCCCTCCCCAGTACAACTTCGCCTTCACACCCGTGGTGCACGACATCGACGCCTGGACCGACATGAAGAAGCATGGCTATCAGCGTCCGCTGAGCGGCTTCGAGCCCATCCACATGCCCGCCAATACCGGCGCCGGCGTGGTGATTGCCGGCCTGTCCACCGTTCTGGGCTTTGCTCTGATCTGGCATATGTGGCCTCTGACGATCGCTTCGTTCGTCGCGACCATCCTGGCTTCGATCATTCATACCTTCAACTACAAGCGTGACTACTACATCCCTGCGGCCGAAGTGGCCACATCGGAAGAAGCACGTACCAAGCAGCTTGCAGCAGCCCATGTCTAATACACATATCAACGCTGGCGGCGCAGCCGCCCTGGCTACTCGCGAGTACCACCTCGCGCACGAGCCTCATCCGGAAAACGGCACCTCGCTGGGCTTCTGGCTCTACCTGATGAGCGACTGCCTGATCTTTGCCGCACTGTTCGCCACCTATGGCGTGCTGGGCCGCAGCTATGCAGGCGGCCCCTCGGGCAAGGATCTGTTCGATCTGTCGCTGGTGGCCGTCAACACGGCCTTCCTGCTGATGTCGTCCATCACCTTCGGCTTTGCCATGCTGCAAAAGCAGAAGAAGAACGTGAACGGCACTCTGCTGTGGCTGGCCGTCACCGGCCTGCTGGGCGCAGCCTTCCTGGCCGTGGAACTCTATGAGTTCCACCACCTGATCCATCAAGGTGCAACGCCTCAGAGCAGCGCCTTCCTGTCGTCCTTCTTCACACTGGTGGGCACGCACGGTATCCACGTGACCTTCGGTCTGGTCTGGCTGATCACCCTGATGATCCAGATCAAGAAGCACGGCCTGATCAACGAGAACGTGCGCCGAATCAACTGCCTGTCCATGTTCTGGCACTTCTTGGACGTGGTCTGGATCGGTGTGTTCACCTTTGTGTATCTGATGGGGGTGCTGTAAATGAGCGCACACGATATCCACGCCGGTCATGACGATCACCACGATCACGACGACCTGCACGTCACCATGGGTGACTATGTAAAGGGCTTCATCCTGGCCGTCATCCTGACCGCCATCCCCTTCTACCTGGTCATGAACAACGTCATCACCGACCGCACCACGGCTGTGGCCGTGCTGGGCCTGTTCGCGGTGATCCAGGTGGTCGTGCACATGGTGTACTTCCTGCACATGAACGGCAAGATCCAGGGCGGCTGGACCATGCTGTCCACCATCTTCACGGTGATCTTCCTGGCGATTGCGATCTCCGGCACGCTTTGGGTCATGTTCCACATGAACACCAACATGATGCCCGGTCATGAAATGCACCAGGCCGCAGGCCATGCAGATCACGCAGGTCACACGGCTCCCGCAGCTGTCACACCTTGACTGACCTCATGAAGAACCAGAGCGCTGCGCGGCAGCGCTCTCCCTTCGCCAAGGCGATGCTCGCGTTTGTGGGCATCGCCTTGTTTTTAGGCTTCATGGCTCTGGGCACCTGGCAGGTGCAGCGCCGCGCCTGGAAGGTCGATCTCATCGAGCGCGTGGAGCAGCGCGTGCACAGCGCCCCCGTGGCTTTGCCCGAGCCCGGCCAATGGCCGCAGATCAATGCCGCCAGCCACGAGTACCTGCCCGTCAAGGCGCAAGGCCGATGGCTGGACAAGCAAAGCGTGCTGGCCAAGGCCTTGACCGAGGCCGGCGCGGGCTTCTGGCTCATGACGCCGCTGCAGCTGGGCGATGGCACACAGGTTCTGGTCAACCGCGGCTTCACGCCCGAGAAGCTGCGCGGCCAATGGCTCAGGCAGATTGCCGAAGCCGGGCCATCCGCCGAGACCGTCACCGTCATCGGCCTGATGCGCATGAGCGAGCCCGGCGGCGGCTTTCTGCGCAAGAACGACCCGGCCAACGGCCAGTGGTACTCACGCGATGTCGCCGCCATTGCCCAGGCCCTGGGCCTGGGCAGGCCCGCCCCCTACTTCATAGACCAGGGCGTGCCCGCCAGCAACCCGGCCTATGCCCAGGCAGAGGCCGGCACCGAAGTCCTGCGCCCCGGCATGACGGTCATCCGCTTCCCGAACAGCCATCTGGTCTATGCGCTTACCTGGTATGGGCTGGCCATCATGGTGATCGGAGCGGCCTGGCTGGTACGCCGGCACGACAAGGCGGTTGCCAAAAGCTGATGCATCCCCCTAAAAGCGCTCCCCGGAGCGCTTTTTTTCGGCCCTTTAAGGCGGTGCCTACATCAGGAACGCATAGCCCCAGAGGCGTCCGTGGCAGCCCCGCTCGGTGACAATTGCACGGTGAGCCAAATTTCCGATTCCCTGTTTCGCGTACAGCGCCTGACCGAGCGGCAGAACATGCAGCTGCTGATTCAGCTGCGCTGGATTGCCGTGGTCGGCCAGGTCGTCACCATCTCGCTGGTGCACTACGGCTTTCAGATTGCACTGCCCCTGCTGCCCATGGCGCTGGTGCTGGTGGCCCTGGTGGCCACCAACCTGGCCTATATCTACTGGAGCCAGGGCCTGCACCGCCCCGTGACCTCGCGCAGCGTCTTCTATGCGCTGCTGGCCGATGTGCTGGCCCTGACCATTCAGCTGTACCTGAGCGGCGGCGCCAGCAACCCCTTTATCTATCTGTATCTGCTGCAGGGCATTCTGAGCGCCGTTCTGCTGCCCGCCCACTACACCTGGTGCGTGGTCGCGGCCTCCTTTGTCGGAGTCCTGGGCCTGACCCTGTTTCACCAGCCTCTGCATGTGCAGTTCGTGAGTCAGGAAGGCCTGCCCAGCCTCTATGTGGTGGGCGTGCTCATCAGCTTTGCGCTGACCAGCATCCTGACCATCGTCTTTCTGACGCGCATCGTCGAGAACACGCGCCGCCGCGACAAGCGCATCTCCAATATGCGCCAGCGCGCCAGCGAGGAAGAACATATCGTGCGCCTGGGCCTGCTGGCCACCGGCGCGGCCCACGAGCTGGGCACGCCCATGGCCACCATGTCCGTGATCCTGGGCGACTGGCAGCATATGCCGGCCCTCATGCAGGACGAGGATCTGCGCGAGGACCTGCAGGAAATGCAGCGCCAGCTGCTGCGCTGCAAGTCCATCGTCTCGGGCGTGCTGCTGTCCGCCGGCGAAACCCGGGCCGAAGGCACGGAAAGCACCACCTTTGCGAGCTTTGTGCAAGGCGTGGTCAGCCACTGGCAGACCCATAACAGCCTGCAGCACTTTGCGCTGCACCAGCAGGGCGTGAAGGACTTCGCCATGCTCTCGGATACTGCATTGCAGCAAATGATTTGCAATTTGCTGGACAATGCCCTCGAAGCCTCGCCCGACTGGGTGGAGCTGACCCTGAGCAGCGATCACGACCAGATACGCATCCAGGTGCGCGACCATGGTCCGGGCTTCGATGCCGTCGTGCTGCAGCAGCTGGGCCAGTGCCATGTCTCCACCAAGCAAGAGCGCCCCGGTCGCGGCCTGGGCCTGTTTCTGGTGACCAACGTGGCCCGCGCCCTGGGCGGCCGCGTTCATGCCGGCAATCTGCCGGCTCAGCAAGGCGGCGGCGCTCTGGTGGAGGTCAGCCTGCCCCAGTCCGCTCTCGCGATTTAAGACATTGTGGTTTGCATGGAAGAAGACCGTTTACTGCTGCTGGTTGAAGATGACGCGGCATTTGCACGCACCCTCAAGCGCTCTTTCGAGCGCCGGGGCTACCGTGTGCTGCATGCCACCAGCGGCGAGGAAGTGCAGCTGCTGCTGACCCAGCACCGGCCGCAATATGCGGTCATGGACCTGAAGCTGGCCGGCAATGCCTCGGGCCTGAACTGCGTGCAGATGCTGCATCTGCACAACCCCGATGCGCTGATCGTCGTGCTCACCGGCTACGCAAGCATTGCCACGGCGGTGGAAGCCGTCAAGCTCGGAGCCTGCCACTACCTGGCCAAGCCCTCGAATACCGACGATATCGAAGCCGCCTTCGGACGAGTCGAAGGCCGCACCGACGTGGAGGTCAGCAGCCAGACCACCTCCATCAAGACGCTGGAATGGGAGCATATTCACGAGACCCTGGCCGAGTCCGGCTTCAATATCTCCGAGGCCGCACGCCGCCTGGGCATGCACCGGCGCACGCTGGCGCGCAAGCTGGAAAAGCGCCAGGTCAAGTGACTGGCGTCAGGCTCAAACAGCAATGTTGATAGCTGGCACCGCTTCTCCGCATTGCCTTTCAAATACAAAAGTATCTGAAATCATCATGCAGCAAGCGATAACAGCTCCTTTTTTCGTTGGTTTCGCGGCCTCGTTCCAGCGCACCGGCAGACATCCATGAAGCAGCAGCAACAGCGGCAACCCCGACTCATAGGAGCCACCGGCCTCGGCCTGCTGGTTCTGTCCTATGCAACTGCCCTGCCCTGGCTGCTACGGGGCGAAGCCGTGGACCTGGTGCCTTTTCTCTGCGCCCTGGTCTTTGGCTGCTGCCTGATCCGCCCTGTCACGCTCGCCTTCGAGCGCGCATCCAAGCGTGCCAAGGCCCTGGCCGTCACGCTGCTGGCCCTGCTTGCCACCGCCATCGCGACCGCCGTGGCCGGCGGCCATGTTGCTCGCACATCTGCGCACCATGCCGCTGTGGCAGGCCAACCACCTCTTCTTTCTGTTCTTTGCCTTGCTGCCTCTGAGCAAGGGCATCATCGTCGCCGCGCTCAATTTCGTCAGCATGGTCGCGCGCGGTACCGGAGGCAAGTCTTAGGCAGGCGCCGGATCCAGTACCGGTTTCTCACAGCAGCCCGCCACCATCTATAGTTGCAGCGGAGATGCATATCATGAAAACCCTGGGCCGACTTGTTCTCTCCGCCTTTGTGGCACTGCTTGCCAGCTTGGTCGTGGCGGCGCTTTTTCTGCCGTTTCACAGCATCTTCCTGCCTCCCGACGGGGTCAGCTGCCTGAATGAAGGCATAGCGGAATGCATGCGTGCCCTGGAGATAAGCCTGCTCGTCTACGGCCCCCTGTTCTCCATCATCGGCGTTCTGATCGGCACTCCGATCTTCATGCTGCTTCTGTACCTGCGCGATTGATCAGGCAGCCCTGCCTGGGCATTGACGTGCGGCCCTATCGTGGTCCGCAGGACAAAACATTCCGCCAAAGCTTGCGCCCATTCAGGCTGCAAACACCGAAACGACCGCATTGGCAGCTGCTGCATCCGCCAGGACCACTCCATAGAACCTGATGGGCGAATCATCATTCATAGCCGACTTCGCCCGCGACCAGCAGTACTCAGGCATAAAAGCACCTGAATTACATGCCAAACAAGCGATAAGAGCTCTCATAAAAAGAGCAAACACAGGCCATGCGGACAGCAAAAAACCGGCAGTGTCGCCACTGCCGGTCTCTGGTTTCAGCACCCCATACGGGCGCTGACGAAGGCCTTATTCGGCCACGGCCTGCTCGGGCTCGGCCTTGGGTGCGTCCTTGGGCAGCTCGGTAATGGTGAGCTTGACATCACCCTTGCCTTCGTTGCCCGCTTCGTCCCAGTCCACTTCCAGGCGTCCGCCATTGGTCAAACGACCGAACAGCAGCTCATCGGCCAGCGAGCGGCGGATGGTGTCCTGGATCAAGCGCTGCATGGGGCGTGCACCCATGAGCGGATCGAAGCCCTTCTTGGCCAGATGCTTGCGCAGGTTGTCGCTGAAGGTGACCTCCACCTTCTTCTCGGCCAGTTGCTGCTCGAGCTGCAGCAGGAACTTGTCGACCACCCGCAGAATGATCTGCTCGTCCAGCGGCTTGAAGCTGACGATGGCATCCAGACGGTTGCGGAACTCGGGCGTGAACAGGCGCTTGATATCGCCCATTTCGTCACCGGCTTCACGCGGGTTCGTGAAACCGATGGTGGCCTTGTTCATGGTCTCGGCACCCGCATTCGTGGTCATGATGATGATCACGTTGCGGAAGTCGGCCTTGCGCCCGTTGTTGTCGGTCAGCGTGCCGTGATCCATGACCTGCAGCAGCACGTTGAAGATGTCCGGATGCGCTTTTTCGATTTCATCGAGCAGCAGCACCGAATGCGGCTTCTTGGTCACGGCCTCGGTCAGCAGACCTCCCTGATCAAAACCCACATAGCCGGGAGGAGCGCCGATCAGTCGGCTGACCGCATGACGCTCCATGTACTCGGACATGTCGAAGCGGATCAGGTCCACGCCCAGGATATAGGCCAGTTGCTTGGCGGCTTCCGTCTTGCCGACGCCCGTGGGGCCGGAGAACAGGAAGGAGCCGATCGGCTTGTCCGGCTTGCCCAGGCCCGAACGCGCCATCTTCACGGCAGACGACAGCACTTCCAGTGCCTTGTCCTGACCGAAGACCACGCTCTTCAAGTCACGCTCCAGCGTCTGCAGCTTACTGCGGTCGTCGTTGCTGACGTTGGCCGGCGGGATACGGGCTATTTTTGCAACGATGGCTTCGATCTCGGCCTTGCCGATGGTCTGCTTGCGCTGGGCTTCGGGCGCGATACGCTGGGCAGCACCGGCCTCATCGATCACGTCAATCGCCTTGTCTGGCAGGTGACGGTCGTTGATGTACTTGGCCGACAGCTCGGCAGCAGCCTGCAGGGCCTCCTGCGCATAGGTGATGCTGTGGTGCTCCTCGAAGCGCGACTTCAGGCCCTTGAGGATGTCCACGGTCTCGGCCACTGTAGGCTCGACCACATCCACCTTCTGGAAACGGCGCGACAGGGCCGCGTCTTTTTCGAAGATGCCACGGTATTCCGTGAACGTGGTCGCACCGATGCAGCGCAGCTGGCCGCTGGACAGCGCAGGCTTGAGCAGATTGGACGCATCCAGCGTGCCGCCCGAGGCCGCACCGGCGCCGATCAGCGTGTGGATCTCGTCGATGAACAGGATGGCATGCGGCTTGTCCTTGAGCGACTTGAGCACGCCCTTGAGGCGCTGCTCGAAATCGCCGCGGTACTTGGTGCCGGCCAGCAGCGCGCCCATGTCCAGCGAGTAGACCACGCCTTCCTTGAGCACCTCGGGCACCGTGCCCTCGGTGATGCGCCAGGCCAGACCCTCGGCAATCGCGGTCTTGCCCACACCGGCTTCGCCCACCAGCAGCGGGTTGTTCTTGCGACGGCGGCAGAGGATCTGGATGGTGCGCTCGACCTCGTACTCGCGCCCGATCAGCGGATCGATCTTGCCTTCCTTGGCAGCCTGGTTCAGGTTCAGCGTGAACTGCTCCAGCGGCGAGGCCTTTTCATTGCGCTCGCCAGCCGCGCCTTCTTCGCTCTCCGAGGGAGACTCGGCCTTGGCAGGCTCGGGCGGCTCGCCCTTCTTGATGCCATGAGCAATGTAGTTGACCACGTCCAGGCGTGTGACGCCCTGCTGGTGTAGGTAGTACACGGCATGGGAGTCCTTTTCGCCGAAGATGGCCACGAGCACATTGGCGCCCGTCACCTCCTTCTTGCCGTTGCCTGTGGACTGCACATGCATGATGGCGCGCTGAATCACACGCTGGAATCCCAGCGTGGGCTGCGTATCCACCTCTTCGGTGCCGTCCACCTGAGGTGTGTTGTCCTTGATGAAGTTGGACAGCGATGAACGCAGGTCGTCGATATTGGCCGCGCATGCGCGCAGCACTTCAGCTGCACTGGGGTTGTCCAGCAGGGCGAGCAGCAGATGCTCCACGGTGATGAACTCGTGACGCTGCTGACGGGCCTCGACAAACGCCATGTGCAAGCTGACTTCCAGTTCTTGAGCGATCATGTGCGACTCCTTTCGGCTTGCTTGGTTGACTCTCTGCTAACTAATCTGAGGGCGGACTGCGCTTATTCAACAGGCTCGAATGTGGCCTGCAACGGATGGCCCGCTTTCTGGGCCGCCTGCAGTACCTGCTCGACCTTGGTCGCCGCCACATCCTGGCTGTAGACGCCGCAGACACCACGGCCGTCCAAATGAATCTTGAGCATGATCTGCGTGGCCGATTCGCGGTCCTTGCCGAACAGCTCCTGCAGCACGGCAATCACGAACTCCATAGGTGTGAAGTCGTCGTTGAGCATCACCACCTGATACATGCGTGGCGGCTGCAGCCGCTGGCGGCGCCGCTCGAGCACCAAGGAATCTCCATCGTCAGGCGTTCTGATCGCTGGCGAGACCGGGGGAATTGATGGGAGTTGGGTAGCCATGAAATCCATTCTAGCGAGCCGTTGCAATGTTTTTGCGCTGGCATATGCATAGCATTGTTAGGGATTTCAAGGCGGCCGGAAGCAAATTTGGCAAAACCAAGGGAAATCCATGGAAATCCCTTAACCAGCAAGCGCTCTGCGCTATCAAAAATTCAGGCACTTATCCGACATTCGAGTGCAGGCAGCTCGCAAGAGCTGCCATGCTGCCTATTCATAAACCACTTTGACCTGGCCTGCCGCGGCCGAGCCATACCAGGCAGCCAGTGCGGCATCCGAGGGATAGAAGCGACTGCTCTCGCCCAGCGCCAGCTCGCAACTGGCCGAGCCGCGCTCGTCGCGGCATATCAGGTCCAGACGTACCTTGACGCCATGGTTGATATTACCGCTCTCGGTTTCCTCGACCTTGGCCGGGAACTGGCGCAGCAGCGCCGGCACATTGGGCATCTTCTCCCCGACGCTGACCTGCAGATAGCGCGCAAAACGGCAGCGCGCATCGGCCAGGCTCCACATCTGCTGCACCTTCATTCGCAGGCCGCCGCTGAAGCGGTCGGGCTGGAGACGGCCCGAAACCACGACAAACTCGTCCTCCTTGAGCACTTCGGCGCAAGCTGCCATGGTTTTTTCGTCAACCGAGGCCTCGATCACCGCCGATTTGTCGTCCAGCGTGAAGATGCTCAGCCTGCCGCGCTGGCCGTTGATGGTGCGCAGACCGCCGATGATGCCGGCCATGGTCTGCGGCTCGCGGCTGTCGCGCATCTCGCCGATCGGGGTGCGCACGAAGCGGCGCACTTCGGCCTCGACCTCGTCGAACAGATGGCCTGTCAGATAGAAGCCGATGGCCGTTTTTTCCAGCGTCAGCTTTTCCTTGACGCCCCAGGGCAGCACATCGGCCATGGGTGGCTCCGCCGTGCTCGAGCCCAGCGCGTCATCGCCCATCATGTCGAACAGTCCACCCTGGTCGGCATTGGCAATCGAGGTGGCGGCAAAGCCGAAGGCCGTGTCCAGCGTCGCCATCAGCGAGGCGCGGTTCATGTCTATCGTGTCAAAGGCGCCGCCCTTGATCAAGGCTTCCACGGTGCGCTTGTTGATGCGGCTGCGATCCACGCGCAGGCAGAAGTCGAACAGACTCTTGAACGGGCCTTTCTCGTGGCCGTTGGGGCCTGTGCCCTCGCCGTTGCGCGCAGCCACAATGGCTTCGATGGCCGCCTGCCCCGTTCCCTTGATGGCTCCGAGACCGTAGCGTATGACCTTGTCGGTCACCGGCTCGAAGCGGTACACGCCGCGGTTCACATCGGGCATCTCGAAAGTGATGCCCATCTTGAGCGCGTCCTCGTACAACACCTTGAGCTTGTCGGTGTTGTCCATTTCCACGGTCATATTGCCGCAGTAGAACTCGGCCGTGTAGTGCACCTTGAGCCAGCCCGTGTGATAGGCCAGCAGGGAGTAGGCTGCCGCGTGCGACTTGTTGAAGCCGTAGCCCGCGAACTTCTCCATCAGGTCGAAGACCTCGTCGGCCTTTTCCTCGCTCAGTCCGTTCTTGGCTGCACCCTCGCGGAAGATGCCCCGGTGCTTGACCATCTCCTCGACTTTTTTCTTGCCCATGGCCCGGCGCAGCAAGTCGGCGCCGCCCAGCGAGTAGCCGCCCAGCACCTGGGCGGTCTGCATCACCTGCTCCTGGTAGACCATGATGCCGTAGGTTTCGGCCAGCACCGACTCGACCAGCGGATGCGGGTACTCCACGACTTCCTGCCCGTGCTTGCGGGCAATGAAGGTGGGGATCAGGTCCATGGGACCGGGGCGGTAGAGAGCGTTCAGCGCAATCAGGTCTTCCAGGCGCGAGGGCTTGGCCTCCTTGAGCATCTGCTGCATGCCGCGCGATTCAAACTGGAAGACGGCTTCGGTCTTGCCGTCCGAGAACAGCTTGTAGGTCGGGTAGTCGTCCAGCGGAATGTTCTCGAACTGGAAGTTCTCCTGACCCTTGTGGCGCTTCATGATGAATTCGCGCGCGATCTCCAGGATCGTCAGCGTGGCCAGACCCAAGAAGTCGAACTTCACCAGGCCCACGGCTTCCACGTCGTCCTTGTCGTACATGGCCACGGCCGAGGTACTGCCGGGCTGCTGGTACAGCGGACAGAAATCGGCCAGCCTGCCCGGCGCAATCACCACGCCGCCGGCGTGCATGCCGATGTTTCGCGTCATGCCCTCCAGGCTCTGCGCCATCTCGATCAGGGTCTTGACGTCCTCCTCGCGCTCGATGCGCTCGGCCAGAATCGGCTCCTCCTTGATGGCATAGGTGTATTTGTCGCCTTCCTTGGGCGGATTGGGCGGGTACTTGAGCGTGACATGCAGGCCGGGCTTGTTCGGGATCAGCTTGGAGATGCCATCGCAGAAGGTGTAGCTCATGTCCAGCACGCGGCCCACGTCGCGGATGGCCGCACGTGCGGCCATGGTGCCGAAGGTGGCGATCTGGCTCACAGCATCGCGGCCGTAGCGATCCTTGACATAGTCGATCACGCGGTCGCGGTTCTGCTGGCAGAAGTCCACGTCAAAGTCGGGCATGGACACGCGCTCGGGGTTCAGGAAACGCTCGAACAGCAGGTTGTATTCCAGCGGATCCAGGTCGGTCACCTTGAGCACATAGGCCACCAGCGAGCCGGCACCCGAGCCACGGCCCGGCCCCACTGGGCAGCCATTGGCCTTGGCCCACTTGATAAAGTCCGACACGATGAGGAAGTAGCCCGGAAAGCCCATCTTCATGATGGTGCCCAGCTCGAACTCCAGCCGCTCCACATAGCGCGAACGCTGGGCGTCGCGCTTGGCCGCATCGGGATAGAGGTGGACCAGGCGCTCCTCCAGCCCCTGGTAGGACTCGTGGCGGAAGAACTCGTCCATGCTCATGCCGGACGGCACGGGGAAATTGGGCAACTGCGGGTTGCCCAGCTCCAGCGTCAGGCTGCAGCGGCGGGCAATTTCGATGGTGTTCTCGATCGCGCTCGGAATGTCGGCAAACAGCTGCTCCATTTCGGCAGCGGTCTTGAAATACTGGTCGCGGGTGAACTTGCGCACCCGCTTGGCATTGCCCAGGATCTCGCCTTCGGCAATGCAAACGCGGGCCTCGTGGGCCTCGTAATCGTCGGGCTTGGCATACTGGATCGGGTGCGTCGCCACCACCGGCAGATTCAAGCGGCTGGCCAGCTTCACGGCCGCCAGCACATGTGACTCGTCATCGGCACGGCCCGCGCGCTGCAGCTCGATATAGAAGCGGTGCGGGAACATGGTGGCCAGGCGCTGGGCAATCTCGGCCGCCCCTTTTTCATCACCACGGGTGAGAGCAATGCCCACGGGGCCGGCTTGCGCACCGGACAGCACGATCAGTCCCTCGCCCAGTTCCTGCAGCCATTCCCACTTGTGCTGCGCCTGATCACGCACTACATTGCGCGTCCAGCCACGTGCCAGCAGCTCGGCAATATTGTGGTAGCCCTGCTTGCTCTGCACAAGAACGATGATCCGCGAAGGCGGCGCATCGCCCAGCCCTTCGAGCATGATCTCGGCGCCCAGCAGAGGCTTGACGCCCTTGCCACGGCCTTCGCGATAGAACTTGATGCCGCCAAACAGATTGTTGAAGTCGGTAATGGCCATCGCCACCTGCCCGTCTTCGGCAGCGGCCTTGATCATGGCATTGACGCGGGTGGTTCCGTCGACGACGGAGAATTCGGTGTGCAGGCGCAGATGGACAAACATGGCCGCTATTGTAGGAAGAGCGCTTCGTCCCTGCGGACTCAATGCCTCTAGATTCGCTGCAGCCGTAGCGTAAAGACGCCAGCAACTCGCGAGCGCGATCCGGCGGCCCATTACAATGCGTCGATCCTTTTTCAGGAAGGTCCGGTCCTGGTGGTGTATGGTGTAGGTTTTGCGCCTTGCCGCCAGATGCGACGGGCCTGCCTCCTATTACCGCTAATGATTGTCAGAAAACTGTCCACCATGCCGCGTATTTCACTGACTCTAGTCCCTGCCGTGTTAATCGCCGCCACGCTGGCGGGATGCTCCAGCACCAAGGACGACCCGACGGCCAAGTGGACACCCGAGCGCATCTATACCGAAGCGCGCGATGAATCTTCCTCCGGTGCCTATGACAAGGCCGTGCCGCTGTTTGAAAAGCTCGAAGGCCGTGCCGCCGGCACGCCACTGGCCCAGCAGGCTCAGCTGGAAAAAGCCTATGCCCAGTACAAGGCCGGCGAAAAAGTGCAGGCTCTGGCCACGCTGGACCGTTTCACCAAGCTGCATCCTGCCAGCCCTGCCATGGACTATGCCCTCTACCTCAAGGGCCTGGTCAACTTCAATGACAACCTGGGCATGTTCGGCTGGCTGACCCGCCAGGATCTGTCCGAGCGCGACCAGAAAGCCGCCAAGGACTCCTTCGAGTCCTTCCGCGAACTGGTGACCCGCTTTCCAGATTCCAAGTACTCCGATGATGCCCGCCAGCGCATGCAGTACATCGTGAACTCGCTGGCCCAGTACGAAGTCCATGTCGCCAAGTACTACTACAGCCGAGGCGCCTATGTGGCGGCCATTGCCCGTGCGCAGGCTGCCATCAAGGACTACCAGAACGTGCCTGCGGTGCGCGAAGCCATGGTGATCCTCGTTAAATCCTATGACGCCCTGGGCATGACCCAGCTGCGTGACGACGCCCAACGCGTGCTGGAGAGCAGCTATGGCACCAACACCGAGCAAAGCGTAGAGAAGAAAAAAGAATCCTGGTGGAAGCTCTGGTAAGCAGCGTTTGCCGCCCAAGGGACAAAAGGATGCGTCAAGCGCATCCTTTTTCATTTCTACGCCTCTGAATCCTGCGCCGGCGTCTGCTCGCCGTCGCGCCTGGCATGTTGCGCCGACAACTGCTCCAGCGCCGCCTCGAACTCCGGCTGACTGCCCAGCACGCGCATGGGAGGCAGCGCCGACATCAACTCCGCTCCATAGCCCATAGTCATCAAGCGGCTGTCGCAGATGACCAGCACGCCACGATCGGCTTCACTACGGATCAGACGTCCGGCCCCTTGCTTGAGGGCCAGTGCCGCCTCGGGCAGCATGTAATCATGAAACGCCCCTCGCCCCACGCTCTCCAGCAGTCGCGAACGGGCTTCGACCAGCGGGTCGTCAGGTGGCGGAAACGGAAGCTTGTCGATCACCACCAGCTGCAGCATGTCGCCGGGCAGATCCACCCCCTCCCAGAAAGTGGCGGAAGCCACCAGAACAGCTCCTCGTCCGGCGGCTGCCCCGGCGGCCATAAAGCGCTGAATCAAGGCCAGCTTGGGCGCCTCGCCCTGCACCAGCACATCGAGATCAGCAAACAGGCCCAGGCTGGTGCGCAGCGATGCGCTGATCGCATGCAAGGCCTTGAGGGTGGTAGTCAGCACCAGGGTGCGGCCGCCTATGCGCTGCGCCGCATCCAGCACCAACTGGGCGACCTGCTGGCTGTGCTGTGCGCTGCCGGCCGCAGCAAAGGGCTGGGGCACATAGACACCGGCTTGCCGATGGTAGTCGAACGGGCTTTCCACCTGCAGCACCTGTGCTCCGCGCAGGCCGCAGGACTCGACAAACCAGCTCAGCTGGGCGTCATTGCCCAACGTGGCCGAGGTGAAGATCCAGGCCTTCTTCCTTGAAGAATCGGGCTCCTCGCCCTGGTCCGTGCCGGCATCCTCCAGCGAGCGCTGAAGCAGCCGCTGCTGCATGATGCGGGCAATCGACAGCGGAGACTCCAGCATGCGCAGATACTGCGCTCCGACCTCCAGCCAGCGCACGCATTCATCATCTGCAGGAGCAGCAAAGCGTGCCAGTCGCGCGAGCAACTCTGCGCCGCGCTCATACAGACGCTGCAGCTCTGCCCCTGCCCCCTCCAGGCTTGAGAGTGGAATCAACAGGCCACGCAGGCTCTGCCCCAGCCGCACCAGTGCCGCACGCCATTTCACTGCATCCAGTCCTTGCGGGGTCACCGCTTGCCACGCAAGCCGCCCTCCGACCGGAGGCTTGCCGGCCTGCAGGCGCAGCTCACGCATGGCCTGCTCCAGCGTGGCACAGAGAACCAGCCAGTCGGCCATGCCGCGCGCATGTTCCTGCGTCAGCCTGAGGACATCACGTGCATACCCCACCAACTGCTGACTGGACAGAGCCTCTCCAGCAAACTGCACGCCGATGTCGTTGAGCCGATGGGCTTCATCGATCACCACCACGCCGGTGCTGGGCAAAAGATGAGCCATGCCGCTGTCGCGTACATCGAGATCGGCAAACAGCAGGTGATGGTTGACCACCACCACGTCGGCCTCCAGCGCCTGCTGACGCGCCTGATTGACATGGCAGCCCTGCCAGTGCGGGCAGTCAGACCCCATGCAATTGTCCTTGGTGGAGCTCACCAAGGGCATCACAGGGGAGCGCTCATCCAGCGCCGTCAGCTCGGCAAGATCGCCGGTACGCGTGACCCTGGCCCAGCGCTCCACATCGGCCACGGCGCGCAGCACCTGCGGATCCTGGGGAGCCGTGCGGCCCTGGCGCACACGCTCCAGCCGCTCCGTACATAGATAGGAAGAACGCCCCTTGAGCCTGGCCATGCGCAGAGGCAGGCCCAGACCATGAACCAGGCGCGGAAGATCACGGGCAAACAGCTGGTCCTGCAGCGCCTTGGTGGCCGTGGACACCAGCACGCGCTGACCGCTGAGCAAGGCAGGCACCAGATAAGCGTAGGTCTTGCCAACACCCGTGCCGGCCTCCACCACCAGCACCCCGCCCGTCTCTATGGCCTGAGCCACCGCCAGGGCCATGCGGGTCTGGCCTGGGCGTGGCGTGAATGCGGGCTCAGCCAGCGAGAGCGCACCTTGCTGTGCAAACACCTGCGCGACCGCCTCCTGCAAATGAGTCAAAACCGTTTCACCTTCCAACAAGCCAAGTCAGCGCAAGCTCACATAAGATCGCAAATGTTCGCCGAGGCCCAGCCTCTGGCCGATAAAATGTAACGCAACGTTAAATCTCGCTCCGCGAGCGCACTCGCACACACTCATGTCATCCAGCTACCGCATTCAGGCGGCCACCGGCATTCATCGCGGTGACCGAGAATACCAGCAGGACCAGGTTCTGCTCATGGCGCATCCCTATGCCAAGGGCTGCATTCTCGGCGTGGTAGCCGATGGTATGGGCGGGCGCAGCGGCGGGAGAAAGGCATCCGATCAGGTCATGCTGACGGCCCGCCAGGTTTTCGAGCGCTTTGAGCCCGCCAAGGAAGACTGCACACGCATGCTGCGCACCATTGTGCAGGATGCCCACACCGTCATTCGCCTTACCGCCATAGCAGCGGAACAGGAGCCCCACAGCACCATCGCGGTCTTTGTGGTCCTGCCCGACAGTCGCTGCCACTTCATGCACTCAGGCGATTCACGGCTCTACCATTTTCGCGGCTCTTCCCTCATGCACCGTTCGCTTGATCACTCCTATGTACAGGCACTGGTCGACCGCGGCGAGCTCACTGAAACCGAGGCTCAGCACCACCCACAGTCCAATATCTTGCTGGGCTGCCTGGGTGCCGAGCCGCCGCCGCCCATGAGCCACCACATGATTGAGAAACTGCTGCCGGGCGACAGCTTGATGGCCTGCTCGGACGGCTTGTGGCATTACTTCACCGCACAGGAGCTGGGCACTGTGCTTGACGGACTCTCTCCACGCGAAGCCTCGCAATTTCTGATTGAAAAAGCCAGGCGGCGCGCGGCAGGGGGTGGTGACAACCTCTCGCTGGCAATACTCAAGCTGGATACCTCAGCCGCAGCAGCAAACGCTTGAAGAGCTATTCAGTCCGGACAATCCAGACAAGACTGCTTGAGCGCCGTTGGAAACGGGCGCTTGCAGCAATGCTTTCGGTAGCACCCTGCTAGTAGAGCACTGTCTATCCTCAAATGCATCAGGGAGCAGGTGCTGGCAGCGGCGCTGCCGTCTGACCGCGCTCCTTGGCCTGCTGCATAGCCCTGGCTTTGTGCTCGGCTGCAGCCTTTAGCTTGGCCTCATGATCTGCCCGGGCCTTGGCCTCACGCTCGGCTCGCCCCTGATCGACCTGGACACGGTTTTGCTCGTGGCGGCGCACATAGTCGGCCTGCTTGCTGGCACGCTGCTGAGCCTCGGTCTGGCGCTGGGCCTGCGCCGCCTGCTCGTCAACCGCAGGTTTGGCACCCGGGCCGGTGGGCTGGGGCTGGCTCTTGCCGTTCTTCTCGCGTTGCTGCGACTTCATGGGAACGGCAGCGTTTTCGGCTTTTTTCTCTTCAATAGCCTTCAGCTTGGCCGTCGCCTTTTCCTTGCGCTCCGCGTCGTTGATTTCCAGCTCGCGCGCACGCAGCGGCGCATCTTTTTCACGTGCCGCCCTACGGGCATCGGCCAGACAGCCCTCCACGGCAAACTTCTGGTAGCAGAGCTTTTCATCAGCCACGCGCTGCTGCTCGATGACGGCGCGCTTGCTGAGAATCTCGTCGCGCTCGGCTTCACGCTGCTGGTGCAGTTGCTGACGCGCCTTGTCGGCAACCTCCTTCTGCGCCTGCTTGTCGGTCTGCTGCACCGAATCCACCTTTACCTGGGCCATGGCCGGCACACAAGCCAGCCAGATGGCTGCCAGAGGCGCCAGTGCAAAGCCTGCAATGCGGCGGCGGATCAGCTGGGCAAGGATAGTGGGCATCGTCATCAACTCAGAACTCGAAGTACAGGCTGGCATCTTAAAGCCGCAGGCAGTTGCCCGCAGGCGATCAGGTCAAGCTGGTGTCCACCACGCGGCGCTCAAGCGCCAGATATTCCTTGGAGCGCATCTCATTCAGACGCGAGACGGTGCGCGGGAACTCGTGGGACAGAGGACCTTCGGTATAGATCTTCTCGGGCGGCACGGCAGCCGACAGAATGAGCTTGACATGGCGATCGTAGAGCACGTCCACCAGCAGCGTAAAGCGCCGTGCGGCCGAAGCCATGTTCACATGCAGCTCTGGCACATCGGACAGCAAGATGGTGTGAAACTGCGTGGCAATTTCCAGATAGTCATTTTGCGAGCGCGGGCCGCCGCAGAGTTCGCGGAAGTCAAACCACACGACGCCACCGGCACGGCGCTTGGCCGCGATCTTGCGGGTCTCGATCTGCATCACCGGCTCTTCGTCATGGGCTTCGGCCAGGCGATCGAAGGTCTCCTGCATCGCAGCATCGGCTTCCGGGCCCAATGGGCAATGATAGAGCTTGGCATCTTCGAGAGTGCGGCGGCGATAGTCGGTGCCGTTGTCCACGTTCACCACTTCCATGCGCTCCTTGAGCAGGGCAATCGCAGGCAGGATCCGGTCGCGGTGCAAGCCACCGGGATAGAGACCGTCGGGCTCGAAGTTGGAGGTCGTCACAAAGCCCACGCCGTTGGCAAACAGCGACTCGAGCAGCTTGTAGAGAATCATGGCATCGGTGATGTCGGCGACATGAAACTCGTCAAAGCAGATCAGCTTGTACTTCTTGGCGATCTTGGCGCCAAGGGCATCAAGCGGATTCTGCGTGCCTTGCATGAGATGCATCTCGCGGTGCACCTCGCGCATGAATTCGTGAAAGTGCAGTCGCACCTTGCGCTTGAGGGGCACGGCATTGAAGAAGCATTCCATCAGAAAGCTCTTGCCGCGCCCCACCCCGCCGTACATATAGACGCCCTTGGGCAGATCGGGGTGATTGATCAATTTCTTGAGAGCATTGGAGCGCTTGCCCTTGTACACGGCCCACTCGTCGGCACAGCGCTGCAACGCATCGACTGCACGCAACTGCGCGGGATCGCTTTTGAAACCCTTGGCGGCCAGTTCCGCCTCGTAGGCTTGTCTTACATTCACCGTCTTGTCTCCAGATGCTCAAAAAACAATAGCTGCTACCGCTTATGCACTAAGCGTTAGCAGCCATTTTGTTCTGAATTCTAAAAGAAACTCAGCCTGCGCGCGGGCACTTCACAGCCATGTCAAAACCTGCGCGCAAGACTGAAAAAACTTAGAAGTTCAGGGTACGCTTGTCCACAGCCAGAGCCGCTTCCTTGGTGGATTCGGACAGCGAGGGGTGAGCGTGGCAGATACGGGCGATGTCTTCGCTCGATGCCTTGAACTCCATGGCCACCACGGCTTCGGAAATCAGCTCGGACACCATGGGACCCACCATGTGCACGCCCAGGATTTCGTCAGTCTCGGCGTCGGCCAGGAACTTGACCATGCCGGTCGTATCGCCCAGTGCACGCGCGCGGCCGTTGGCCAGGAAGGGGAAGGAGCCAGCCTTGTACTTGACGCCTTCGGCCTTGAGCTGCTGCTCGGTACGACCCACCCATGCCACTTCGGGGCTGGTGTAGATCACCGAAGGCAGAGTGGCGAAGTTCACATGGCCGTGCTGGCCGGCAATGCGCTCGGCCACGGCCACGGCTTCTTCCTCGGCCTTGTGCGCCAGCATGGGGCCACGCACCACGTCGCCCACAGCCCACACGCCAGGCAGATTGGTCTTGCACAGATCGTCCACCACGATGGCGCCGCGCTCGTCCAGGGCCAGGCCCACGGCTTCGGCATTCAGGCCGATGGTGTTGGCGGTACGGCCGATCGACACGATCAGCTTGTCCACTTCCAGGGTCTGGGCTTCGCCCTTGGCGTTGGTGTAGGCAACGGTCACGCCCTTCTTGCCGGACTTGACTTCACCGATCTTCACGCCCAGCTCGATCTTCAGACCTTGCTTGTCGAAAGCCTTCTTGGCTTCCTTAGCAATCTGCTCATCCACCACGGGCAGGAACTTGTCCATGCCTTCGAGCACGGTCACTTCCGTGCCCAGACGGCGCCAGACCGAGCCCATTTCCAGGCCGATCACGCCGGCGCCGATCAGGCCCAGCTTCTTGGGAGCCTTGCCCAGGCTCAGAGCGCCGTCGTTGGACAGGATGTTTTCTTCGTCGAAAGCCACGCCGGGCAGGGCACGGGCGTTGGAGCCAGTGGCCACCACGATCTGCTTGCCGGTAATGACTTCCTCTTCCTTGCCGGCAACCTTGATCTCGTAGCCGCCTTCGACAGCCTTGACGAAGGAGCCGCGGCCGTGGAAGAAGGTGACCTTGTTCTTCTTGAACAGGTACAGGATGCCGTCGTTGTTCTGCTTCACGATCGCTTCCTTGCGGGCGATCATTTTGGCCACGTCCATCTCGACCTTGCCGGTGGAGATGCCGTGATCAGCAAAGTGCAGCTTGGCATGCTCGAAATGCTCGGAAGACTGCAGCAGCGCCTTGGAGGGAATGCAGCCCACGTTGGTGCAGGTGCCGCCGGGGGCAGCGCCGCCAGCGGCGTTCTTCCACTCGTCGATACAGGCGACGTTGAAACCCAGTTGTGCAGCGCGGATGGCAGCGATGTAGCCGCCGGGGCCTGCGCCGATCACGACGACGTCAAATTGCTTGCTCATGATTTGAATCTTTTCTCTGTTTAACTCGAAAAAAGCCCACCGCTTTTGGTGGTGGGCTTTGTAGAAGCTCGATCTGCTGAATTACAGATCAAACAGGAGGCGAGAAGGATCTTCCAGCGCGTCCTTCATGGCCACCAGGCTCAGCACGGCTTCGCGGCCGTCGATGATGCGGTGGTCATAGGACATGGCCAGGTAGTTCATGGGACGGATCACGATCTGACCGTTCTCGACCACGGCGCGATCCTTGGTGGCATGCACGCCCAGAATGGCGGACTGAGGGGGGTTAATGATGGGGGTGGACATCATCGAACCGAAGGTACCGCCATTGGAGATGGAGAAGGTACCGCCGGTCATTTCTTCAATGCCCAGCTTGCCTTCCTTGGCCTTCTGACCGAATTCGACAATCTTCTTTTCGATGTCGGCGAAGCTCATCTGGTCTGCATTGCGCAGGATGGGCACCACCAGGCCGCGAGGCGAGCTCACAGCGATACCGATGTCGAAGTAGCCGTGGTAGACGATGTCGTTGCCGTCGATGGAGGCATTGACTGCGGGGAACTTCTTCAGGGCGTGCACTGCAGCCTTGACGAAGAAGGACATGAAGCCCAGCTTCACGCCATGTTCCTTGGTGAACTGGTCCTGGAACTTCTTGCGCAGTTCCATCACGGGAGCCATGTTCACTTCGTTGAACGTGGTCAGGATAGCGTTGGTAGCCTGGGATTGCAGCAGACGCTCGGCAATACGGGCACGCAGACGTGTCATGGGCACGCGCTGCTCGGGACGGTCACCCAGGTTTTCCTTGGTCACGGGAGCTGCCACCTGAGGCAGAGCCGCCTTGGGAGCACCGGTGGGAATGGCTGCGCCGGCCTTGATGGCACCCAGAGCGTCACCCTTGGTCACGCGGCCGTCCTTGCCTGTGCCGGCCACGTTGGCAGCGGACAGGTTGTTGTCGGCCAGGATCTTGGCAGCAGCAGGCATGGCCACGCCGCTCTTGTCGGCGCCGGCAGGTGCGGCGGCCACGGGGGCTGCGGCAGGAGTCGCAGCAGCAGCGGGGGCGGCAGCAGGAGCAGCGGCACCGGCGACGGCTTCGGAGTCGATCTTGGCGATCACTTGCTCGGCGGCCACGGTTGCGCCGTCGCCTTGCAGGATTTCAGTGATCACGCCAGCCGAAGGAGCAGGCACTTCCAGCACGACCTTGTCGGTTTCGATTTCGATGAGGATTTCATCGACGGCCACGGCCTCGCCGACCTTTTTCTTCCAGGTCAGCATGGTGGCTTCAGTGATGGATTCGGACAGCTGGGGGACTTTAACTTCAACGATTGCCATTTTGAATTCTTTCCAAAGATGTTTCTTGTGCCCCCCTGTCCTCGGACAGGGGGTGTCGCCTGTATTACTTGGTCAGGACAAAGCCCTTGAGCTTGGCGAATGCGCCTTCCACCAGTGCCTTTTGTTGCTCTTGGTGCAGATGTGCGTAGCCAACGGCGGGCGAAGCGGACGCAGCGCGACCGGAGTAGCCCAGCTTCTGGCCTTCACGCATGTTCTCGTGGATGTTGTGCTGGATGAAGAACCAGGCACCCTGGTTCTGAGGCTCATCCTGGCACCACACGATGTCAGTAGCGTTGGCGTACTTCTTCACTTCGGCGGCGAACGCCTTGTGGGGGAAGGGATACAACTGCTCGACGCGGATGATGGCGACGTCCTTGGATTCCTTCTCGGCACGCTTCTTGACCAGATCGTAGTACACCTTGCCCGAGCAGGCGATGATGCGCTTGACCTTGGCAGCGTTCTTGACGATGGTTTCGTCCTGCTCGGGGATCACGGTCTGGAAACCACCAGAGGTGAATTCGGACAGGGGCGACGTGGCATCCTTGTTACGCAGCAGCGACTTGGGAGTCATGATGACCAGCGGCTTGCGCAGGCCACGAACCATCTGGCGACGCAGCACGTGGAAGATCTGGCTGGCCGTTGTGGGCTGCACGATCTGCATATTGGTGTCGGCAGCCAGCTGCATGAAGCGTTCCAGACGCGCCGAGCTGTGCTCGGGGCCCTGGCCTTCATAGCCGTGAGGCAGCATCAGTGTCAGGCCGTTGACACGACCCCACTTCACTTCACCGGATGCGATGAACTGGTCGATCACCACCTGGGCGCCGTTGGCGAAGTCGCCGAACTGGGCTTCCCACACCACCAGGGTGTTGGGATCGTTCGATGCATAGCCGTATTCAAAGCCCAGCACCGCCTCTTCGGACAGGATGGAGTCGATCACGACGAACGGAGCCTGATTCTCGGCAGCGTTCTGCAAAGGAATATATGTGCCCTCGTCCCACTTTTCACGCTTCTGGTCATGAACCACGGCGTGACGGTGCGTGAAGGTGCCGCGACCCGAGTCTTCACCCGACAGTCGCACGGGATAGCCCGAAGCGACCAGGGAGCCGAAGGCCATGGTTTCACCCATGCCCCAGTCCACGTTCACATCGCCGCGGCCCATGGCTGCGCGATCGTCGTACACCTTCTTGACCAGGGCGTGAGGGTTCACACTGGCAGGCAGAGTCGTGATCTTCTCGGCCAGGCGCTTCCACTCGGTCAAGGGAATAGCTGTGTCGCCAGCGTCGGTCCAGGTCTTGCCCACGAAGGGACTCCAGTCCACAGCGTACTTGCTCTTGAAGTTAGTCAGCACCACGTCCTGGGTGTGACGGCCTTCGTCCATGGCGGCGCGATAGGCCTTGACCATGTCGTCGCCCAGCGTGTCGCCCAGGCCTTGAGTGGCCAGCTTGTCTGCGTACAGCTTGCGAGTGCCGGGGTGGGCAGCAATCTTCTTGTACATCAGAGGCTGTGTCAGTGCAGGAGTGTCTTGCTCGTTGTGACCCAGCTTGCGGAAGCAGATGATGTCGACCACCACGTCCTTGGAGAATTCCATACGGAATTCCAGGGCCAGCTGCATGGCCAGGCACACGGCTTCGGGATCATCGCCGTTCACGTGCAGCACGGGCGACTCGATCATCTTGACGATGTCGGTGCAATACAGCGTGGAGCGCAGGTCGCGAGGGTCAGAGGTCGTGAAACCGATCTGGTTGTTGATGATGATGTGAACCGTACCGCCGGTGGTATAGCCACGGGTTTCGGACAGCGCCAGGGTTTCCTGGTTCACGCCCTGGCCGGCGAAGGCTGCGTCACCGTGCACCAGCACGGGCAGCACTTGTTTGCCCATGGGGTCGTCGCGGCGGTCCATGCGCGAGCGCACCGAGCCTTCCACCACGGGGTTGACGATTTCCAGGTGCGAGGGGTTGAAGGCCAGCGACAGGTGAACGGGACCGCCCTTGGCAGACACGTCGGAGCTGAAGCCCTGGTGATACTTCACGTCACCGGCAGGCAGATCTTCGGGAGCAGTGTGGTCGAACTCGGCGAACAGATCCTTGGGAGCCTTGCCCAGGGTGTTGACCAGCACGTTCAGACGGCCACGGTGAGCCATGCCGATCACGACTTCCTGCACGCCCTTGGCGCTGGCAGAGTTGATCAGCTCGTCCATGGCGGCGATGAAGGACTCACCACCTTCCAGCGAGAAGCGCTTCTGACCCACATACTTGGTATGCAGATAGCGCTCCAGACCTTCGGCAGCGGTCAGGCGGTCCAGGATGCGCTTTTTCTCGTCGGCGTTGAAGACGGGCTTGGAACGGATGGATTCCAGGCGTTGCTGCCACCAGCGCTTCTGATTTTGATTGGTGGCATACATGTACTCGGCGCCCAGGGTGCCGCAGTAGGTTTCGCGCAGAGCATTCATCAGCTCGCGCAAAGTCATGCTTTCCTTGCCGAAGAAAGTGTTGCTGGTGTTGAACACCACTTCCTGGTCGGCGTCGGTGAAGCCGTAGAAGGAAGGCTCCAGCTCGGGAATTTCGGGGCGCTCGGTGCGCTTCAGAGGATCCAGGTCGGCCCAGCGCTGACCCACGTTGCGGTAGGCTGCAATCAGTTGCTGCACGGCCGTGCGTTTACGACCCAGCTCGGAGTCAGCGCCCGAGGCCACCACCACCTTGGTGCCGCCCTGCTTTGCGCGCTCTGCGAAAGCATTGATCACGGGCAGGTGGGGAACGTCCTTGTTGTCGGTGCCGTCGACTGCAGGCACATGCTGCAGGGCATCGAAGTATTCACGCCAGGAATCGGGAACGCTGCCGGGGTTGGCCAGGTAGTTCTCGTACATCTCTTCGACATAGGGCGCATTGCCGCCGAACAGATAGGTGTTGCCTTGATAGGCTTGATAGATCGTTGACTGATCGCTCATATCTCGCTGACCTCCGCTTTCCTTCGGAAAGCATTAGCTGGTTTGTAGAACCTCCCGCGACACGGCTGTACCGATTGGCGGATGCGACTGTGGCTGGGGAAGGGCCTTGAGTTGCGGCAGCCATTGTGCCACTGTTCAAAGTCTTGGTCTTATAAAAGACAAGATGTTTACACCCCTGGGAGTCGCTTACATTGCGGGAACTCCATAAACAAGGATTCGCATGCCGCTTTTGCCGCTTCACAAACGTGCATTCATTCTTCTTTTAATAGCAGTAACTGCAGGATTCGGCTTGGTTCTAGAGGAATATGCCGTAGCCATCTTCTGGGGTGTGGTGTTTGCCATCGTCTTCGCCCCCCTGCACCGCAAGCTGCTGATGCGCATGCCCAACAAGCCCACGCTGGCCGCGCTGGCAACCTTGCTAATTAGTCTGGTAATGGTCATTTTGCCGCTGTCTCTGATAGGCCTCTCGCTCATCAAGGAGACTGCCGCCATCTACGATCGAATCAGCAGCGGCAACCTGTCCGCCGGCAGCTACGTGGAGCAAGTCTTCAATGCCCTTCCCTCCTGGCTGACGCCGTGGATGGAAAAACTGCACCTGGGCACTCTGGAGGAAATCCAGACCAAGCTCTCCAACATCGCCCTGCAGGCCAGCAAGCTCGCCGCCACCAAAGCTGTGGGGCTGGGTCAGAACACCCTGGGCTTTGTGGTGGGCTTTGGCGTCATGCTCTACCTGATCTTTTTTCTGCTGCGTGACGGCAAGGAGTTGGTCGCACGCATCTGGGCAGCCACGCCGCTCGCACCCGAACACAAGCGCGAACTGGCCATCAAGTTCATTACCGTCATCCGCGCCACAGTCAAGGGCAATCTGGCCGTTGCAGCCGCCCAGGGCGCGCTGGGGGGGCTGATTTTCTGGATTCTGGGCATTCAGGGTGCAGTACTCTGGGCCGTGGTCATGGCATTTCTGTCGCTGCTGCCAGCAGTGGGAGCAGGCCTGGTCTGGGGGCCGGTGGCCATCTACTTTCTGGCAACGGGCGCCGTCACCAAAGGCCTGATCCTTGCCGCTTATGGCGTACTGGTCATCGGCCTGGTGGACAACGTGTTGCGCCCCCTGCTGGTCGGCAAGGACACCAAAATGCCCGACTATGTGGTTCTGATCTCCACCCTGGGGGGCATGGCCTTGTTCGGTCTTTCGGGCTTTGTGCTCGGTCCGGCCATCGCCGCCCTGTTCATGGCGGCCTGGGAGTTGTTTGCCACCATGCAGGAGCAGGAGGAGAAGCTGCTGAACCAGGAAATCGCGCAAAAGCGCACATCAGCCGATCCGCAACAGCCTGTAGAAGGCCCTGCCCCCACCGTCGCGCCCCTTCCTGCCGAAACACGCAAAAGCGACACAGATTAGGGATTTCCTGTTCAACCCGGCCTGCTGACCGATGGCTTTTCGAGCAGAAAGTTGATAGGTTTAGAGGTGCAGGTTGAAAACTATCGCCGTCATTAAGAAAAACAAAAACGAAACATAAAACTCAAAGTCGCTCAACGTTACTCAAGAATTAAGGGTTTGTAACTGCTATCAAAAATGGGGGGGGTCGTAAAATTTGCTTTCACATAAGCGTTCATACGAAAAGGTACCCCACAATGGACCAATTCTCCAGACGCCAGTTCATGAAAGTGACTGGTTCGACTCTGGCGGGTTCAAGCTTGGCGCTGATGGGCTTCTCACCCACAGCCGCCCTTGCTGAGGTGCGACAGTACAAACTGTCAGCCACCACCGTAACCCGTCAAACCTGCACCTACTGCTCCGTAGGCTGCGGCATCCTCATGTACTCCCTGGGCGACGGCGGGAAAAACTCCCGTCTGTCCGTGATGCACGTGGAAGGCGACCCGGATCATCCGGTCAATCGCGGCACGCTGTGTCCCAAGGGCGCATCGCTGCTGGACTTTGTCCATAGCCCCAGCCGCCTCAAGTACCCCGAATACCGCGCCCCCGGCTCGTCCGAGTGGAAGCGCATGTCCTGGGACGAGGCACTGAACCGCATCGCCAAGCTGCTCAAGGAAGACCGCGACGCCAATTTCGTTGAAACCAACGAAAAAGGCCAGAAGGTCAACCGCTGGCTGACCACCGGCATGCTGGCCGCTTCGGCCTCCAGCAACGAAGCCGGCTACATCACGCACAAAGTGGCCCGCTCCTGGGGCCTTCTTGCACTCGATAACCAAGCACGTGTCTGACACGGCCCGACGGTGGCAGGTCTTGCCCCGACGTTTGGCCGTGGAGCGATGACGAACCATTGGGTCGACATCAAGAACGCGGACGTTATTTTGATCATGGGCGGCAATGCCGCCGAAGCACACCCCTGCGGCTTCAAGTGGGTGACCGAAGCGAAGGAGCACAACAAGGCTCACTTCATGGTGGTCGATCCGCGCTTCAACCGCTCGGCATCCGTGGCTGACTTCTATGCGCCGATCCGCTCCGGCTCGGACATCGTCTTCCTCGGTGGCGTGATCAATTACCTGCTGACAAACGACAGGATTCACCACGAGTATGTGAAGAACTACACGGACTTCTCATTCATCGTGCGCGAGGACTTTGCGTTCGACGAAGGTATTTTCTCCGGCTACAACCCTGAAAAGCGTACCTATGACAAGGCGTCGTGGGACTACGAACTGGGTGAAGACGGCTTCGTGAAGGTCGATCCCACTCTGGAACACCCTCGCTGCGTCTATCAGTGGCTCAAGAAGCACTACGCCGGCTATACCCCCGAGAAGGTGGAATCCATCTGCGGTACACCCAAGGAAAAATTCCTGCACGTGTGCGAGAAGCTTGCTTCGACCGCCGAAGCCGGCCGTGTTGCCACCATCCTGTACGCACTGGGCTGGACCCAGCACACCACGGGTGCGCAGATCCTGCGTACCGGCGCCATGATCCAGCTGCTGCTGGGCAACATCGGTATCGCTGGCGGCGGCATGAACGCGCTGCGCGGCCACTCCAACATCCAGGGCCTGACGGACCTGGGCATCCTGTCTGCTTCGCTTCCCGGGTACCTGACGCTGCCAAACGAAGCCGAACAGGACTACAACCAGTACATCGCCACTCGCACGCCCAAGCTGCTGCGTCCCGGCCAGATGAATTACTGGTCGAACACGCCCAAGTTCCATGTCAGCCTGATGAAGGCGTGGTGGGGCGCGGCCGCAACTGCTGAAAACAACTGGGCGTTCGACTATCTGCCCAAGTTGGACAAGCAGTACGACATGCTGCAGATCTTCGAGATGATGACGCAGGGCAAGGTCAACGGCTATATCGCTCAAGGCTTCAACCCCTTGGCGGCTCTGGCCAACAGCAACAGCGTGCGCGAAGGTCTCAAGAAGCTGAAGTTCCTGGTCATCATGGATCCGCTGGTTACGGAAACTTCGGAATTCTGGAAGAACCACGGCGAATTCAACGACGTGGACTCGGCTTCGATTCAAACCGAGGTGTTCCGCCTGCCTACCACTTGCTTCGCCGAAGAAGACGGTGCCGTGGTCAGCTCCTCGCGCGTGCTGCAGTGGCACTGGAAGGCTGCCGAGCCCCCAGGAGAGGCCAAGACCGACATTGCCATCATGTCCGGTCTGCACCTGCGCCTGAAGGCTCTCTATCAGAAGGAAGGCGGCAAGTTCTCCGAGCCCATCACCAACCTGTACTGGCCTTACGCTGAAGCCGATCACCCCTCTTCCGAGGAAGTGGCCA
Source organism: Comamonas sp. E6 (assembly GCF_001010305.1). Taxonomy (NCBI): domain Bacteria; kingdom Pseudomonadati; phylum Pseudomonadota; class Betaproteobacteria; order Burkholderiales; family Comamonadaceae; genus Comamonas; species Comamonas sp. E6. Next base: position 110,221 of record NZ_BBXH01000008.1, on the reverse strand, counting down.
AGGAATACAACGGCCGTGCACTGGTGGATCTGTTCGATCCCAAGGACCCCACCAAGCTCATCCGCAAGGCCGGCGAGCAGTTGGCGGGCTTTGGCGAAATGCGCGATGACGGCACCACCCTGGGTGGCTGCTGGATCTGGGCTGGCAGCTGGACCTCTTCCGGCAACCAGATGGCTCGTCGTGACAACAGCGATCCAACAGGCATCGGCAACACGCTGAACTGGGCCTGGGCCTGGCCTGCGAATCGCCGCGTGCTTTACAACCGCGCGTCTTGCGACCGCCAGGGCAAGCCCTTCAACCCCGAACGAGTGCTGATCAAATGGAACGGCAAGCAGTGGGGTGGAGCGGACGTGCCGGACGTGGCCGTGGGCCTGGATCCCGAGGTGATCAACCCCTTCATCATGAACCCCGAAGGGGTGGCCCGTCTGTTTGCCCGCAAGGGCATGGCAGAAGGTCCGTTCCCCACGCACTACGAGGCGTTTGACAACCCGCTGGGCTACAACCCCATGTACCCCAACAACAAGCAGGCCGTCATCAGCCCCGTGATGCGCATCCTGGCAACTGCCAAGGACACGCAGGGCGACCCCAAGGACTACCCGCATGTAGGCACGACCTACCGCCTGACCGAGCACTTCCATTACTGGACCAAGCATGTTCAGCTGAACAACATCGTTCAGCCCGAACAGTTTGTGGAAATCGGCGAGGCACTGGGCAAGGAACTGGGCATAGAGACCGGCCAGAAGGTCAAGGTTTCGTCCAAGCGCGGTTTCGTGAAGGCCGTGGCCGTGGTGACCAAGCGCATCAAGCCCATGAAGATCGATGGCAAGACCATCCATCACGTGGGTGTGCCGATTCACTGGGGCTTCTCCACGACGGGACGCAAGGGCTATCTGGCGAACAACCTGACAGCCTCCGTGGGTGACGGTAACAGCTTGACCCCTGAATCCAAGACCTTCCTCGTGAAGGTGGAAAAGATCTAAGGAGCCACGCTGATGTCCTCAACCATGTCTCTCGATATCAAACGCCGTTCTGCCACGACAACCCCCGCACCCAGCGCACGCGGTGCGCACGCGGGGGAGGTCGCCAAGCTGATCGACGTCTCCAAATGCATTGGCTGCAAGGCTTGCCAGACCGCCTGCATGGAGTGGAACGACCTTCGCGACGAAATCGGCACGGTTGCCGCAGGCGTCTACGACAACCCGACGGATCTGACGTCGGAGTCTTGGACCGTGATGCGCTTTGCCGAGTACGAAAACGAAGCCACAGGCAACCTGGAATGGCTGATCCGCAAGGACGGCTGCATGCACTGCGAAGACCCGGGCTGCCTGAAGGCCTGCCCCTCGCCTGGCGCCATCGTCCAATATGCCAACGGCATCGTGGACTTCCAGCAAGACCAGTGCGTGGGCTGCGGCTACTGCGTCACGGGCTGCCCGTTCAACATTCCGCGCATCTCCAAGAAGGACAACAAGGCGTACAAGTGCACCTTGTGTTCGGATCGCGTGGCTGTTGGTCAGGAGCCCGCCTGCGTCAAGACCTGCCCCACGGGCGCCATCCAGTTTGGCACCAAGGAAGCCATGCAGGAACAAGCGTCCCGCCGTGTCGTGGACCTCAAGGAACGCGGCTACGAAAAGGCAGGCCTCTACGACCCGCAAGGCGTGGGCGGCACGCACGTGATGTACGTTCTGCATCACGCGGACAAACCTTCGCTGTACAAGGGCCTGCCGGACGATCCGTCCATCAGCCCCATGGTGTCGCTGTGGAAGGGTGTAGCCAAGCCTCTGGCCATGGCCGCACTGGGTGCAGCCGCAATCGGCAGCCTGTTCCACTACATCACCAAGGGACCCAACGACGTGTCCAAGGACCTTGAGGATGAAATGGAACGCAAGGACGCCGAAGCGCTGAACAAGGAGAACGGCAAATGAAACGCAATCCTCGCGACCTCGTGCGCTACAACGCATCGGAGCGCGCCAACCACTGGGTGGTAGGCATTTGCTTCATCTTGCTGGCCCTGTCCGGTCTGGCGTTCTTTCACCCGGCCTTCTTCTGGTTGACCAATCTGTTCGGTGGCGGTCCCTGGACCCGCATCCTGCACCCCTACATCGGGGTTGTCATGGGCGCATTCTTCGTCATCATGGCCTGCCGTTTCGCCAAGCTCAACATCGTTGAGCCGCGCGACATCGAATGGCTCAAGAACGTCAACAAGATGATCGATGGCGACGACCACGACATGCCCGAACAGGGCAAATACAACGGCGGTCAGAAGCTGTTGTTCTGGGGCCTGGTCATCGGCATGCTGCTGATCGTGATCACCGGCTTTCTGATGTGGCGCGCTTGGTGGACATTGCCGGTCAACGTGGTGCGAGCGGCTTCGGTGGTTCACGCCATCGCTGCCGTGTGGATGATCGGTCTGATCATCATGCACGTGTATGCAGCCATCTGGACTCGCGGCACCATTCGCGCCATGCTTTATGGCACAGTAACGCGAGCCTGGGCCAAGCAACACCACCGCGGCTGGTACCGCAAGATGACGGGTGACAACGACTAAGGTTTTTAGTCCTCTCCCCTAACAACCCAGCCGCCAAGCGTTTATCGGCGCTCGGCGGCTGATTCATTTGGAAACCCTGTCAATGCAACGCATTCTTCAACCCGGTGAAATCGAAGCACTGGATCACACCAGCTTTCCCCGCATCTTGCTGCCCCAGGTAAGCAGTCTGTTCGCCGAACGCGCTGCACGCCTGCGCCAGCTGGCCAACGGCAATCCCATTGCAGACTATCTGCTGTTTGTGGCCCAGATCATGGATGCGCAGCACAAGGCTGCCGCCACTATCGAGATATCTGCACCCGATGCCGAACTCATGGCGCGTGCTCAGGAGCACTCCATGCCCCTGCTGCCCGCAGTGGACACCATCGATCCCGCCTGGCAAGCCGTACTGGACAATATGCTCGACACGCTGCAGGGCAGCGAAGGCCTGCCTGCACCGCTGCAGCCCCTGCTCAAGGAGCTGCGTGCACTGACTCCCGAGACCCGTGCAGACATTGCCAAAAAGCTGCTGCAAAAGGAAGTCGCCGCCCGCCACGTGGGCATGGCACCCTTCATCATGGCTGCGCTGCAAGTGACCTTTGCCAAGCGTTCGGCCAGTCTCAGTGCCCGCGACGTTCCCTACACCGACCCCGCCAGCATCTGCCCCGTCTGCGCCAGCGAGCCTGTGGCCAGCGCCATCCGCATTGGCGGCAAAGTGGCCGGTCACCGTTACGCTCATTGCGGCACCTGCGCCTGCGAATGGCATATGGTTCGCGTCAAGTGCACGCACTGCGAATCGACCAAGGGCATCCACTACCAGGGCATTGACGGTTCGGGCGAAGAAGTTCTGGCCGAGACCTGCGACGAATGCGGCAGCTATCGCAAGATCGTGAATCAGGAAAAGAACCCCATGGTCGAACCTCTCGTCGACGATCTGGCCAGCCTGATGCTGGATCTGCTGATGAGCGAGACCCAGTTCCAGCGCGCCAGCGCCAATCCTCTGTTGTTTGTGGCCGTGGCCGAAGAGCAGCAAGGCGAAGCCGATCACGAACTGGTGGACCCTGCTGCGTAAACCTGCCGGCTCCAACCGCCACCATAATGAAGGCGGCAGGAACTCCTGCCGCCTTTTCCATTTTTTTGACCACCCGACACACCTTGGCCATGAGCAACACCGCAGCGACCGCCCCTGAAATTTCGCACCCATCCCAGCTTCCCGCCGTGGACAAGGTCTTGCTCGCGAACGAGATGCAGGTGCTGCGCGAGTCCTATGGCCTCGATGCCTGCACCAAGGCAGTCCGCGATGTGCTGACGGGGCTGCGCCAGCAGCTACTGGGTTTTGCCGATCAGCCCGGCCAGAGCGTGCAGGCCGACATCGGCAGCATCGTACAGGCCGCACAACGCCAGCTTCAGACCCGGTTTGCGCCACGCCTGCAAGCCGTCTTCAATCTCACCGGCACGGTGCTGCACACCAACCTGGGCCGCGCATTGCTGCCGCAGGCCGCGATCGATGCCGTGGTACAGGCCATGAACTCCCCGGCCAACCTGGAATATGACCTTGAAGACGGCGGCCGCGGCGATCGCGACGACCTGGTCGAGTCGCTGATCTGCGAGCTGACCGGTGCCGAGGCCGCCACCGTTGTCAACAACAACGCCGCAGCCGTACTGCTGGTGCTGTCCACCATGGCCACGGGCAAGGAAGTTCTGGTCTCGCGCGGCGAGCTGGTGGAAATCGGCGGCGCCTTCCGCATTCCCGATGTCATGACCCGCGCCGGCGCCCGGCTCGTCGAGGTCGGCACCACCAACCGCACGCATGAGAAAGACTATGCAGAGGCCATAGGCGAGAACACGGCCGCGCTCATGAAGGTTCACTGCAGCAACTACGCCATCACCGGCTTTACCAAGGCGGTGAGCGATGCCGATGTCGCCCGCATTGCGCACGACAGCAATCTGCCGATGATTGTCGACCTGGGCAGCGGCACGCTGATCGACATGCGCGACTGGGGCCTGCCCTATGAAGTCACGGTGCGCGAGACGGTCGAGTCCGGTGCCGACATCGTCACCTTCAGCGGCGACAAGCTCCTGGGCGGCCCGCAGGCCGGCATCATCGTCGGCAAAAAGGAGCTGATCACCCAGATCAAGAAGAACCCGCTCAAGCGCGCGCTGCGCGTGGGCAAGATCACGCTGGCGGCACTGGAGCCCACGCTGCGCCTGTATCTGAACCCCGAAAAGCTCGCCCATGAGTTGACCACGCTGCGCCTGTTCACGCGCCAGGCCAGCGACATGCAGATCCAGGCCGGGCAGCTGCAGCCTCTGCTGCAGCAGGCACTGGGCCAGGATTATGTGGTGGAGATGGCGGCCATGAACAGCCAGATCGGCAGCGGCGCCCTGCCCGTGGAAAATCTGCCCAGCTTCGGCCTCAGGATTTATCCGGCCAGTGGCAAGCAGGCGGGTCGCCAGCTGACCCGGCTCGAAGCGCGCTTTCGTGCCCTGCCCCGACCCGTGATCGGGCGGCTGCATGACGATGCGCTGTGGCTGGATCTGCGCTGCCTCGAACACCCGGCGCAGGCCCTGTTTGCCGCGCAACTGCCGCAGCTGGCCTGAAGCAGTCCCATGGCCCCGGCCCCCGGAATTTAACAAAAACACCTTGCATCGCTTGATACACAAGCGCCAGCAGCCAACAAAACTACAAGCACACCATGATCATCGGAACCGCAGGCCATATCGACCACGGCAAAACCACGCTGGTGCGTGCACTCACGGGCGTGGAAACCGACCGTCTCAAGGAAGAGAAAGCCCGCGGCATCTCCATAGAACTAGGTTATGCCTACAGCCCGTTGCCCAACGGCGATGTGCTGGGCATCATCGACGTGCCGGGCCACGAGAAATTCGTCCACACCATGGCCGCCGGAGCCGTGGGCATTGACCACGCCCTGCTGGTCGTGGCTGCCGACGACGGCGTCATGCCCCAGACCCTGGAGCATCTGGAAATTCTGCAGCTGCTGGGTGTCAGGCGTGGCAGCGTGGCGCTGACCAAGGTCGATCGCGTGCTGCCGCAGCGCATTGCCGACGTGCATCGCGAAATCAACGCCATTCTCGGCGTCACTGCACTGGCGGACAGTCCCATCTTCGAGACCAATGCTGCAGAGCCCGGCAATGCCGGTGTAAAGGCCCTGCGCGAACATCTGCAGGTGCAGGCCCAGATGATGCAGGCGCGCCCCCGAGACGGATTGTTCCGGCTCGCCGTGGACCGCGTCTTCACGCTGCCGGGCCAGGGCACGGTGGTCACGGGCACGGTCTTCAATGGCCAGGTGCGGGTGGGCGACACGCTGGCGCACTCGGCCAGTGGTCAGGCCGTGCGTGTGCGCAGCATTCATGCACAGAACCAGAGCAGCGACAGCGGCGTCGCCGGCCAGCGCTGCGCACTCAATCTGGCGGGCATAGGCAAGGACGAGATCGAACGCGGCGACTGGATCATGGACCAACGTCTGCTGCAGGCCACGGACCGCCTCGACATTCATCTGCATCTGCTCAGCGAAGCGCCCTTGCTGGCCCAGTGGACGCCAGTCCATGTGCACCTGGGCACCAAGCGCACCACGGGCCATGTGGCACTGCTGCAGGACCAGGCCATAGAGCCCGGCACCGAGGCTCGCGTGCAGCTGGTGCTCGATGCGCCGGTCTTTGCCCTGCCCGGCGACCGCCTGATTCTGCGCAACGCCCAGGCCAGCCGTACCATCGCCGGCGGCATGGTGCTCGACCCCTATGCCCCGAGCCGCAAGCGCCGCAGCGCAGAGCGCATGGCCTACCTCGACGCCATGGAGCAGCTCATAGCCCGCAACGACTTCAGACCGCTGATCGCACAGGCCCCGCACGGCATTGCGCGTTCGCAGCTGGTGCGTCTGGGCGGCCATGCCTTCCCCGAGGCCAGCCTTGCCGACACCATCCAGTTGCCCATCGCCGGCGGCGATGCCCTGGTGCTTGGCCTGCAGCGCTGGCAGCAGCTGCAGACCCAGGTCATCGACAGCCTGGCGCGCTTTCATGAAAAATCGCCCGACGAGCCCGGCGTCAACGCGGCCAGACTGAGGCGCATGGCCTTGCCCGGCCTGCAGCAAGGCAGCTACGACGCGCTCTATCAGGGCCTGGTCGATGCCCTGCTCAACAGCCAGTTGCTAGCCAGCACCGGCGCCTGGCTGCATTTGCCGCAGCACAGCGTGCAGCTGAGCAGCGCCGAGCAGACGCTGGCCGAAAAACTGCTGCCCGCCATTGCTGCAGGCCGCTATGACCCGCCCTGGGTGCGCGATCTGGCGCGCGACCATGCTGCAGGCGAAGAGCTGGTGCGCCAGCTGCTCAAAAAGCTTTCGCGCCAGGGCAAGCTGTTCCAGGTCGTCAAGGATTTGTTCTATGCACCGTCGCGCATGGACGAACTCGCCGCCCTGGTTGCCGACATCGCCAGCCAGCACGCCAGGGGTGAAGTGGAAGCCAGCGCATTCCGCGACGCCACGGGTCTGGGCCGCAAGCGCGCCATCCAGATTCTCGAATTCTTCGACCGCACCGGCTACACGCGCCGCGTGCGCGACGCCCATCTGCTGCGCCCCGATGTGCATTGGAATAGCACGCCACGCTGAGCCTGCAAGGAAAATCAGCGGAAATCAGTCCAGATTCCTTATCCCACTTACGCAACAAGCTATCAAATCAGAGTAGAGTCGGATATGCGGCCTTGACGTGCTGTTTGTCATCAGCTGCCGGATTGCTGGCTACAATCACCGTCTTATCTTCTACAAGAGTGGCAGCTGCCACCCTTGACTCAAAGGAAGGCAATCGTGCCCGGTGGCGCGGCCGGGCTTCAAACCCGGTGGGGGGCGTCAGCCGCTCCCGGGTTGGTTCGACTCCAGCTGCTTTCCGCCACTCCCCCTCTTTGCATTTCAGACCACGGCTTCCTGCTCCTGCAGCATTCGCCACATCACCTTGCCGCTGCCGCTCTTGGGCAAAGCCGTCACGAACTGCACCAGACGTGGGGCCTTGTAGACTGCCATATTGTCGTGGCACCACTGGATGATCTGCTCTGCCGTCGTCGCCTCATGGCCGGCACGCAGCACCACCACGGCCTTGACGGTCTCGCCGCGATAGGCATCTTTGGCGGAGATCACGCAGGCCTCCTGAATCGCAGGATGGCGGAACATCAGCGACTCCACCTCGGCGGGCCATACCTTGAAGCCGCTGGCATTGATCATGCGCTTGAGCCGGTCGGTGATGAAAAAGTAGCCATCCTCATCCACGCGCCCCAGGTCCCCGGTGCGGAAAAAGCGTTTGCCATCGAGCTCCATAAAGCTTTGCTCGGTCGCTTCGGGGCGTTGCCAGTAGCCTTCAAACACCTCGGGTCCGTTGACCACGATCTCACCCTGTTCGCCCTGGGCCACCTCTTCGAGCGTGTCGGGGCTGATCACGCGCGCATCGGTGCTCATGAAGGGGATGCCCAGACATTGCTGCTTGGGATGGTCGGGCGGATTGCTGTGTGAAGGTGCGGCGGTTTCGGTCAGGCCATAGCCCTCGCAAAAACGCAGCCCGTACTGTTCCAGCAGTCGCTGGGCCACGGCCTGGGGCATGGCGGCGCCGCCGCCGCCGATGTATTTAAGGCTGGAGAGATCAAAGGACGCGAAGTTGGGGCTGGCCAGCAGATCGATCACCATGGTCGGGATATTGGTCCAGCTCGTGACCTGATAGAGCGAGATCAGGCGCCCTGCCAGTTCGCGCTCCCAGCGCGGCATGATGATCAGCGTCGCCCCCATGTAGATGGCACTGTGCAGCACGGAAACCATGCCTGTGATGTGAAACATGGGCACGACGGCGAGCACCACGTTCTCGCTGCTGCCCGTGCCCCACATCGCGCCGGAAACGGCGTTGTGGTTGATGCTGCGGTGCAGGTGCATGCAGCCCTTGGGCTGGCCCGTGGTGCCACTGGTATAGGGCAGCAATGCCAGGTCGTCACGACCCGCGGTATGCGGCGGCGGCAGCTCGCTGCAGGCCAGTGCCTGCGTCCAGGCATGGACCTTGCCATGGCTCAGGCTTGCGGGTTCGCGCTCGCCCAGCAGCCAGTTGCGCCAGGCTTCGGGCGGTGCATCCGGCCCCTGCACATCGGCATCAAAACCGTCGGTGAATCGGGTGACCAGCAAGTGCTGCAATGCTTCGGACTGCGGCAAGGCATTGCTGGCCTTGGCCAGCTCTTGCGCCAGATCAGCCGTGGTAATGGCCACCTTGGCGCCCGAATCCGTGATGTAGTGCTTGAGCTCCTCAGCCGTATTCATGGGGTTGACCGGCACCACCACCGCATTGGCTCGAAAGATAGCGTAATGCGCCAGCACCAGTTGCGAGCTGTTTTGCATCAGCACGATGACGCGGTCGCCTTTTTGCACGCCCAGGCCATGCAGATAGGCGGCCATGCGCTCCGTTCCCTCGCACAGTTGCCGATAGGTCGTGGTGCGCCCCAGAAACACCAGCGCGGCCTTGTCCGGATAACGCCTGGCATTGATAGCAAGGTTTTCCCAGACACTGGTCACGGGAACGGTGATGGAATGTGGCAGCCGATTGGGCCAAAACTTGTGGTGAGCGGGCATGAGTCAGGCAGTCAGAAAAGCGTATACATAGTCCGGGTGGACTAATCAGTCCGCAAGACTAGGCCTGCAACCTCGGCCCGGCATCCGGGATGGCCCCAACAGTCGGTCACGCAGGTGACGCTCGACGCGGCCTGGCGCGGCTCAAGCTGGTCCGGCCCCGCACTCTGGCTTACCATGCGCAAATGCTTCATGAATCACGCCTGCAGCAGTCGCTGCGCCAGCTACTCGCCAGTCAGCGTACTGCCGCCCTGGCCGTTCAGCCACAGGCTGGTTCTTCAGCGCCCGGTTATCTCCCCGCCCCGGGCCTGTCGCTGGTGCCATGGGCCTGGAGCGGCGAATTCAGCTGTCTGATACTGCATGTCAGTGCGCTGGCCAGCCACACACAGGCCATGGAGCTGCATCCTGCCGTCAGTCTGCTGATGAGCAGGCCAGAGTCCGCTGGCGAAGCCGTGCATGCGCTGGAGCGCATCAGCATTCAGGGCGTGGCTTCCACTCCCCCACGCGACAGCGGCCTGTGGCAAGGCGCCCATGCCAGCTATCTGGCGCGCTTTCCCGAAGCCGAGCCCATGACGGCGCTGGAAGACTTTCGCTTTGTCTGCATCACACCGCAAAGCGGCAGGCATGTCGCAGGCTTCGGCGCGGCGCGCGATGTGGACGAGCACGATCTCATCGCCGCACTCAACCCCGCTGCCTAGCCTTTGCTGGCTCGGCCCGACCTGGATTGGCCAGCTTGAGCCTGGAGCACATGCTCGGCAATCAGGCACATGCAGGGCAGCGGCTGGCCCTGCACCAGGGCCTGAACATGGTCCTGCCAGATCTGACCCTGCTGCTCCACGTTTGCGTCCAGAAAGCACTGCAGCATCTGCTGCGGATCTGCACAGGCCTGATAGTGATAAGGATTGCGCCGCAGGCATGCCGCGCGCAAATGCAGGCCCAACGCCTCCCAGGTCACCGCCCTGCCTTGCAGGCGCTGCCACTGATGCAGCAGCTCATGGGCAAAGACGCCAGCCACCACAGGGTGGGCAAGCCGCAGCGGCTTATGCGGGTCCTGGTGCTCAAAAAAGCTGCGCGGCAGATAGATGCGCCCGCCGCCCAGGGACAGCGCGCGCCTGGTATCGCCCAGACGCCGCACATGCAGACGCATGCCGGGCAGCAGTTCATCCAGCGTAGTGCCGAAAAGCCGCTGCGCGAAACCGGCCTCGACCGGCATCATGCTTCGCCGCCAGAACATCATGCAACAGGCCGTGCGCAAGACGGATTCTGCATCTCGGAGACTCCCGGCACGCTCTAGAACTCGAAGACCTGAGCCGGCTGCGGAACCTGCACCGTGAAATGCAGGCGCTCGTGCAGCAGCGTGGCCAGGGCCTGGGAGGCATGCGACTCCCCATGCACCACAAAGGTCTGCTGCGGCGCGCGGCTAAAAGCGGCCGCCCAGTCCAGCAAGGCTTGCTGGTCCGCATGGGCCGAAAAGCCGCCCAGGGTATGGATGCCGGCACGGACCTCGACGTCATCTCCAAACAGGCGCACCTGCCTGGCACCGTCGACCAGCCTGCGGCCCAGCGAACCTTCAGCCTGAAAGCCGCAGATCACCACCGCACACTCGGGCCTGGGCAGATTGTTCTTCAGATGATGCAGCACCCGTCCCGCATCGCACATGCCGCTGGCCGAGATGATGACAGCGCCGCTCTTGATGCGGTTGAGCTTGATGGAGTCCTCCACATCGCTGATGAAGTGAATGTGCGGCGACTCCTTGAGTCTCCTGACGCTGCCCAGCAACTGCCTGGCCTCCTCGTCGAACACGCCGAAGTGCCGCAGCGTGATATCGGTGGCCGCCACCGCCATCGGCGAATCCACAAATATCTCTACCGGCGGCAGGCGCTGCTGCTGGATCAGCTGCAGAAAGTGATAGAGCAGCTCCTGCGTGCGCCCCACGGCAAATGCCGGGATGACCACATTGCCATGGGGAGCCGTGCGCGCGACCACCTCGACCAGCTCCTCCAGGGTATCCCCTGTGCTCTTGTGCTGCCGGTCGCCATAGGTGGACTCGATGAGCAGCAGATCGGCCTCCATGATCGGCGTGGGATCGCGCAGAATCACCCGCCCCGGCTGGCCCAGATCGCCGCTGGCCACCAGCTTGCGCGTGCCGCCATGGCCATCTGCCAGCCACAGCTCCACAATGGCCGATCCCAGAATATGCCCGGCATCCTGAAAACGCACCGTCACCGCAGGATGGGGTTCGAAGCTGTGGCCATAAGGCATGGCCTGGACCTGCTCCAGCGTGCTCGCCACATGGGCCAGCGAATACAGAGGAACCGTCGGCTCGCGCTCGTGCCCCCGGCCTTCACGCCGGCGCCGCGCCGTCCGTTCGGCATCCATCATCTGGATATGGGCGCTGTCCTTGAGCAAGACCTCGAGCAAGTCCTTGGTGGCCTGCGTGGCATAGATAGGGCCCTTGAAGCCCTGGGCCACGAGCTTGGGCAGCAGGCCGCTGTGATCGATGTGCGCGTGGGTCAGAACGACGAAATCCAGACCTGCGGCATCAAAGGCAAAGGCTTGCTGGTTGTGCTCGTCAGCCTCGCGGCCGCCCTGAGCCATGCCGCAGTCGATCAGAAATCGGCAGCCATGCGCCTCGACCAGAAAACAGGACCCCGTGACCGACTGCGCCGCACCGTAAAAAGTGATGTTCATGAAGCATCCATTGACGATCCATATGTTCCTCACCCCACCGTGAAAAACATAGTTAATAGGTTTTAAGCGGGTTACTACCCGAAGTCCCCTCTGAGTATCTACGACCTGCCGCAATTCTTGTGCGGCCAGACAATCCCAAGCGGATTCATAGATTAAAAGACCTACTGCGTCTCGGCATAAGGTCATGGCTGAACCGCCCCGGTTTTGAACTGACTCCCAGGAGTTGTACCCTCGCGGAGGATTGAGTAGCAATTTACTTAAGGCGCATGACAGGAGTGACTTGCTTCGGGTCGGTTACTAACTCAATGAGCGCAAAGCCCTTAGCGGCGCGAGCGCGCGCGAACGCTGCAGGGAATTCTTCCGCCGTGCGCACTTGCTCCGCATGAGCTGCTCCCAAGGAGTTCGCCAATGCGACGTAGTTCGGACCAGCAAGCTGAGTGCCACTAATACGTCCCGGGTAGCGGTTCTCCTGGTGCATACGGATGGTTCCGTACATGCCGTTGTTGACCACAATGGTGATGAGGCGCACGTTGTGTGCGGCAGCAGTCGCCAGCTCCTGCGGATACATCAGGAAGCAGCCGTCGCCCGCTACACAGAGGACTTCACGGTCACGGTAACGAAGCGCTGCAGCAACTGCCGCAGGAACACCATAGCCCATTGCTCCACAGGTCGTTGCGAGTTGGGTTCGGGCACTACGGTACTTGTAAAACCGATGCAGCCACACAGCGTAGTTCCCTGCCCCATTCGTTACGAGGGCATCGTCAGGAAGCACTTCCGCTGCGTGCTGGATTACTACTCCCAGGTCGACGCCTATTGCCTCAGGCACCCTCGCTGGAGGCAAGCTGAAGGCTTCATGAGCGGCACGCGCACGCTTAGTCCAGCCTGCCCATGCAATCTCAGCAGGTGCAGCAACGTTAGCCAGGGCAGAAATTGTTGCCAAGATATCGGCATTTACTCCCACCGAGGGGCGATAAACACGGCCTATCTCTGTGGCGTCGACGTGCACGTGAACAAGGTCCTGCTGTGGGACGGGAACTTCGAGAAGCGTATAGCCACCTGTAGCCACGTCACCCAAGCGGGTTCCCAGAGCAAGTATTACATCTGCTTTGACAACTGCATCTTTGAGCGCAGGATTCATCCCAAGGCTCATGTGGCCAACATACTGCGGATTACGGTTGTCCAACACATCCTGGCGACGGAATGAGCATGCAACAGGGAGATTCCATGCCTTCGCAAATATCGCCAGTTGCGCCGAAGCCTCTTGGCACCAGCCGCTGCCGCCAACAACGACAAGGGGACGCTGTGCATTTGCTAGCTTCTCGCGAATCTTTGCGATGGCGCTACCGGAAGGAACTTTCGGCTCAATGGCAGAGGTCCGAAATGCAAGTTTATCGGTAACATCAACGAGCATGTCCTCAGGAAGCGAAACGACCACTGGACCAGGTCGTCCCGATACTGCGGTGTGAAATGCCCTGGCTACGATTTCAGCCATACGCGATGCATCGGTTACTTCAACAACCCACTTCGCCAGTTTGCCGAACATCGCATAGAAGTCGACCTCTTGGAAGGCGTCTCTGCCCACCTGCTTTCGTGCAATCTGACCGACAAACAAAATCATGGGCGTCGAGTCTTGCTGCGCGATATGCACGCCAATACTGGCGTGGGTCGCACCAGGACCGCGTGTAACCATGCATATGCCTGGGCGGCCCGTCATCTTGCCGTCGGCCTCCGCCATATTGGCGGCGCCACCCTCGTGCTTGGCCACAATGAGTTCAATGTCATCAGAAGCATCATGGAGGGCATCAAGCACTTCAAGATAGCTCTCGCCAGGGACACAGAAGACTCGGTCAACGCCATGTTGGCGCAGAGAGTCGACAAGCACACGGCCTGCAGTCTGTTTTGTAGGGGGTGTTGCTGGAGATGTGGACATAAGTTGCGAATCTGAGGATGCGAATCGGGCTCTCGGAGCATTTGCAGTTTATGAATAGCCATGCTTAAGGTACCCAAAATCTCACATGGCAGCTACGTAACTATTTCATTGCTCGTCTGTAGGGGCACTTCCAGTATTGGTCAAAGAGCAACGTCGGCCCCGTACATAGAAATCGACTGAACCTACGGCTCTCATTTCGTTAAGTCGACCATAGCGCTGACTCTTTCGCAACAAGCTGCGACGACGACAATTTCATCGCGCCAATCGGGCCTCTACCGTTTCTCTGGGAGCGCTTAGGGCTCTGCAACACAACGACTGTTTGAGATAGTCGCCTACTGGCAAACCTGGGGCCGAACAACACACCCATGCAACCAATTTACCCAGGAGTGCTTTCCTCACACAATTGATAACGCATTATCATTATCAATTAAACATTGAGGTCCACGATGGCTAATCTGCTTCCAGTGACCGTTCTCTCAGGCTTCCTGGGGGCGGGCAAAACAACCCTTCTGAACCACATACTCAACAACCGCGAAGGCCGCCATGTTGCAGTCATAGTCAATGACATGTCCGAGGTGAACATCGATGCTGCTCTGGTGCGTGATGGCGGCAGCAAGCTCTCCCGGACCGAGGAGAAGCTGGTTGAAATGAGCAACGGCTGCATCTGCTGCACCTTGCGCGAAGACCTCTTGGTGGAGGTCCGCAGGCTCGCCAAAGAACGGCGCTTCGACCATCTCGTCATCGAATCCACCGGCATTTCGGAGCCACTGCCTGTGGCCGAAACGTTCACCTTCACCGACGAAGCAGGAGCAAGTCTTTCCGATATTGCGGCTCTGGACACCATGGTCACGGTTGTCGATGGCTTCAATTTCCTCAAGGACTATGAATCCAGGGATAGCCTCAAGAGCCGTGGCGAATCGCTTGGACAAGAGGACCAACGGTGTGTTGTCGACTTGCTCATCGAGCAAATTGAGTTTTGCGATGTGCTCGTTCTGAACAAGACCGACCTCATCTCCGACGCCGAGCAATTGCGTCTGCGGGCCATTCTGGCGAGCTTGAACCCTCGCGCCAAAATCGTTGACGCGACCTTCGGCAAGGTCCCTCTCTCGTCCGTGCTTTCAACCAAGCTCTTCAACTTTGAAGAGGCGGCAAAGGCCCCTGGCTGGCTCAAGGAGCTTCGTGGTGAACACAAGCCTGAGACCGATGAATATGGGATTGGCAGCTTTGTCTATCGGTCACGCCGCCCCTTCCATCCCGAGCGCTTTCACAGGCTGGTAGAGACCGAATGGCCCGGAGTCATTCGTTCCAAAAGCTTCTTCTGGCTGGCCAGTCGCCCCGCCAAGGTCGGCGACTGGTCTCAGGCAGGTGCCGTGTGCCGGAACGGCCTCGCTGGTCGATGGTGGGCCACCGTGCCTCAAGAGCACTGGCCAAAGGATTCAGAGGCCATTGCTGCCATCAAGAAGAACTGGGACGAAGAGGTTGGAGACGCACGCCAAGAGTTGGTCGTCATCGGAATTGATATGGACGAAGCAACACTCCGACGCATGTTCGACGCATGCCTATTAACAGACCGGGAAATGGCTCTAGGCCCCCGGGCGTGGAAAACTTTCAAGGACCCTTTCCCGACCTGGGCATAAGCAAAGGAGCAAAACAACATGACGAAACATTGCATGCATACCGGTGCCTACCAGGCAATCATTGGCGAGCCCTTCATCGTGACCTTTTGCACAGGCATGAAGCTGCACTTCAAGGAGCCAATCGCATTCGGTGAGTTATCGACAATGGTGATGCCCAGCGCCTCCGAGGCAGCTACGGGCACTTTCAACGGCCTGCACTTGGGCCCAGACGAGCTCATTGTTCACGGGGGTCATGTCCAGTTCGACATCACCCCAGAGACCTGCACTTCAACTCAAGACGGTATGGCTTAGCGCTAGCCCAGGAAAGCAAGGCGATGGATGCGGGAGCGCTATGCCTGAGGTCGGTTGCCTAAAAAGTCGACTCACCACAGGCCGGTCAGGCCTGTCCGCAACCGCTTAATGCAGCAGCACCGGCTCGGCCTCAACCGCTTACCGCCACAGGCTCTCCGCTGTCCCAGCCACCGCCCAACGCACGGATCAGCGCCACCGTGGCCGTGTACTGCGCGGTACGCACCTGCAAGGCCTGACGCCGGTTGCGCAGCTCGTTGCGGCGCGCATCGAGCAGCTCCAGCTGGCTCACCAGACCGTTGCGATAGCGCACGTCCGAGAGGTGCGTGGCACGCTCCGAGGATTGCACGGCCTGCCCCAGCACATGGGCCTGGCCCGAGAGCAGGCGCAAGGCACTGAGCTGATCCTCGACCTCCCTAAAGGCCGCGAGCACCTGACCGCGCTGGGCTGCCACGGCGGCCTCCAGGCGCGCACGGGCGCCCTCTTCCTGCGCGGCGCGCTGGCCGCCGTCGAAGATGGGCAGGGACAGCAAGGCGCCTATGCCCCAGGAGCGCGCCGACCACTTGAACAGATCGCCCAGCTCCGGTGAGGCATAGCCGCCATTGCCCGTGAGCGTGATGGCTGGAAACCATGCGGCCTGGGCCACGCCCACGCGCGCCTGGGCCGCCAGCACCGATGCCTGGGCCGCCGACACATCGGGGCGGCGTGCCAGCACCGTGGCGGGCACGCCTGCCGGAATCACGGGCAGCGTTGCCAGCACAGGCTGCGCAGCCAGCGTGAAGCCAGTGGCGATATCGCCGACCAGCACGGCCAGCGCATGCGTGAGGGCTGCCTGCTGGCGCTCCAGCGCCAGCGTCTCGGCCTCGGTGGCCGAAACCTCGGTTTGCATGCGCGCCACGTCCAGCTCAGCGGCATCGCCGGCCCGGAAGCGCTTCTCGATCAGCGTCAGAGTCTCACGATAGGCCACCAGACTCTGCTCGACCAGTTGGCGCTCGGTCTGCAGCGAACGCAGTTGCAGATAGGTCTGGGCCACATCGGCCTGCACCATCAGGCGCGTGCTCTGCAGCAGGGCCTCACGTGCATTGGCATCCTCGCGCGCAGCATCGCTGGCCCGCGACAGGCGGCCGAACAGATCCGCTTCATAGGAGAAGTTCAGGCCGGCCGTGACCAGGGTGGCGGGCTGCATGCCGTTCGCCGTGTTCGCACCTGCCTGGCGCACAGCGCCGCCCGAGGCCCCGATCTGCGGCTGCCGCTGGGCATCGGCCGAGCGCAGCAGCGCGCGGGCTTCGGCCAAACGTGCCGCAGCGGTCTGCACATCGGTATTGGCTTCACCCGCACGCTCCACGAGAGCGCTGAGTTCGGCGTCGGCAAATACCAGCCACCAGGCCCCGCGCGACTGGGCCTCGGCCGGGGCGGCCTGCGTCCAGCCCGCAGCTGCGGCCTGGGCGCTGAAGCTTGCAGGCACGGCAACGCCGGCATGCTCGGCCACCGTGGGCGGTGCACTGGCGCAACCCGCCAGCACCAGGGCTGCCGTCAGTGCGCTCAGAGACGGCATCAGGGATCGAATGCCTTGCATCGTTTTCATATCGGAATCCATGGTTGATTGGGGCTTATTCGTCATGGCCGCGTGGCGCAGCAGGCATGGGCAGGGCCGAGGCGCCGTGACCCGGCTCGCTGATCGGCGCCACATGACTGCCATGCTGCTGCAGCGGACGGTTGCCGGCCAGACGGCGCAGCACCACATAGAACACCGGCGTGAGGAACAGGCCGAAGGCCGTCACACCGATCATGCCGGCGAACACCGCCACGCCCATGGCGCTGCGCATCTCGGCTCCCGCTCCTGTGGACAGCACCAGGGGCAGCACGCCCATGACAAAGGCCAGCGAGGTCATGAGGATGGGACGCAGACGCAGGCGGCTGGCCTCGATGGCGGCTTGCACGGGCGTGCGGCCGGCAAATTCCAGCTCGCGGGCAAACTCCACGATCAGGATGGCGTTCTTGGCCGACAACCCCACAAGCACAATGAGCCCGATCTGCGTGAACACATTGTTGTCGCCACCGCTCAGCCACACGCCCGTCATGGCAGCCAGCAGGCCCATGGGCACGATGAGGATGATGGCAATCGGCAGGGTCAGGCTTTCGTACTGCGCCGCCAGCACCAGAAAGACCAGCAAGATGGCGATGGGGAACACCAGCACGGCGGAATTGCCGGCCAGGATTTCCTGGTAGGTCAGTTCGGTCCACTCGAAGCCTATGCCGGGCGGCAGGGTTTCGGCGGCAATGCGCTCCACGGCGGCCTGGGCCTGGCCCGAGGAGAAGCCGGGCGCAGGACCGCCATTCACGTCGGCGGCCAGAAAGCCGTTGTAGCGCATGGCGCGTTCGGGCCCGAAGCTGGGTTCGAGCTTCATCAGCGCCGACAGCGGCACCATCTCGCCTGTGGTGGAACGCACCTTGAGCAGGCCCACGTCTTCGGCGCGCGCCCGGTAGGCTGCGTCAGCCTGCACGCGCACGCTGTAGGTGCGGCCGAACTGGTTGAAGTCGTTCGCATACAGGCTGCCCAGGTAGATCTGCAGCGTCTCGAAGATATCCGTCACCGGCACGCCGAGCTGGCGCGCCTTGGTGCGGTCGATGGCGGCATAGAGCTGGGGCACGTTGACCTGCCAGCTGGTGAACAGGCCGGCCAGCTCTGGCGTCTGATAGGCCTTGGCCATGAAGGCCTTCACGGCCGCGTCCATGGCGTCGTAGCCCAGCGAGGCACGGTCCTCGATCTGCAGCTTGAAGCCGCCGGTCGTGCCCAGGCCGGCCACGGGCGGTGGCGGGAACATCGCGATAAAGGCTTCCTGGATGCTGCCAAAGGCCTGGTTGAGCTGGCCCGCCACGGCGCCGCCGCTCTGGTCGGCATGCGTGCGCTCGGCAAAAGGCTTGAGCGTGACAAAGACAATGCCCGAGTTGGAGCTATTGGTGAAGCCGTTGATGGACAGGCCGGGGAAGGCTATGGCGTCTTCCACATTGGGATTTTTCTTGACGATCTCGCCCATGCGGCGGATCACGTCTTCGGTACGGTCCAGCGTGGCACCATCGGGCAGCTGGGCAAAGCCGACCAGATACTGCTTGTCCTGGGCCGGCACAAAGCCGCCGGGCACCAGCTTGAACAACCCCCAGGTCGCGCCCACCAGCACGGCGTAGATCACCAGCATCAGCGCCTTGCGGCCGATGACGCGCTGCACGCCGCCGCTATAGGCCTCAGAGCCGCGGCGGAACAAGGCGTTGAAGCGGCGGAAGAAGCCGCCCAGCACGCGTTCCATCCCGCGCGTCAGCGCGTCCTTGGGAGCATCGTGGCCGCGCAACAGCAGCGCGGAAAGCGCAGGCGACAGAGTCAGCGAGTTGATGGCCGAGATCACCGTCGAGATGGCGATGGTCACCGCGAACTGGCGATAGAACTGGCCCGTGAGGCCGCTGATGAAGGCCAGCGGCACAAACACGGCCACCAGCACCAGGGCGATGGCGATGATGGGCCCGCTGACCTCCTGCATGGCGCGGTAGGTGGCCTGGCGCGGCGACAGGCCGGCCTCGATGTTGCGCTCCACGTTCTCCACCACCACGATGGCGTCATCCACCACGATGCCGATGGCCAGCACCAGGCCGAACAGGCTCAGCGCATTGATCGAAAAGCCCAGCAGGTGCAGCACGGCGAAGGTACCCACCGCCGACACCGGCACGGCCAGCAGCGGAATGATGGAAGCGCGCCAGGTCTGCAGGAACAGGATCACCACCACCACGACCAGGGCCACGGCTTCCAGCAGGGTCTGGATCACGGACTTAATGGAAGCCCGCACGAACTGGGTGGGGTCGTAAGCAATACGGAACTCCACACCTTCAGGCATGTGCTTTTGCAGTTCGGCCATGGTGGAGCGCACATTGGCCGAGATCTCCAGGGCGTTGGAGCCCGGAGCCTGGAACACGCCCATACCCACGGCGGGGTCGTTGTTGAGCAGGGAGCGCAGCGAATAATCGGCCGCGCCCAGCTCCAGCCTCGCCACGTCACGCAGGCGCGTCACGGCGCCGTCGGAGCCTGTCTTGACGATGATGTCGCCGAACTCTTCCTCGGTCTGCAAGCGGCCTTGCGCATTGATGGACAGCTGCATGTCAACGCCGGGCAGGCCGGGCGAAGCGCCGACCACTCCGGCCGCGGCCTGCACGTTCTGGCCGCGGATGGCTGCCACCACATCGGCGGCAGAGAGACCGCGCTGCGCCACCTTCTGCGGGTCCAGCCAGGCGCGCATGGAATAGTCGCCGCCGCCGAAGATCTGCACCTGGCCCACGCCCTGGATGCGCGCCAGACGGTCCTTCACATTGAGCACGGCATAGTTGCGCAGATAGTCGATGTCATAGCGGCCGTTGGGCGAGACCATGTGCACGACCATGGTCAGGTCGGGCGCGCTCTTGACCGTGGTGATGCCCAGGCGGCGTACTTCCTCGGGCAGGCGCGGCTCGGCCTGGGAGACGCGGTTCTGCACCAGCTGCTGAGCCTTGTCGGGGTCGGTACCCAGGGCGAAGGTCACGGTCAGCGTCATCACGCCGTCGGTCGTGGCCTGGCTGCCCATATAGAGCATGCCTTCCACGCCGTTGATGGATTCCTCCAGCGGCGTGGCCACGGTTTCGGCAATCACCTTGGGGTTGGCGCCCGGGTACTGAGCGCGCACCACCACCGAGGGTGGAGCGACCTCGGGGTATTCCGAGATCGGCAGCGTTCGCATGGCGATCAGGCCTGCGAGAAAAATAAGCACCGACAGCACACCCGCAAAGATCGGGCGGTCGATGAAAAATCGGGAAAGGTTCATGGTGTCGGAGGATTAAGGGTTCTCAGACCGTGGGTTGCTTGGCGGCGCCGCGGCCATCGGCCAGCTCGGCCTTGGCATCCATGGGCACGTCCTGGGGCGCGACCACCACGCCGGGGCGCACACGCTGCAGTCCGTTGACGACGATGCGCTCGCCGACCTTGAGGCCCGAAGTGACCACGCGCAGGCCGTCCACCGGTGCGCCCAGTTGCACCTCCCGGTACTCGGCCTTGTTGTCAGCGCCAATCACCAGCACGAATTTCTTGCTCTGGTCCGTGCCCACAGCGCGCTCGTTGATGAGCACGGCCTGGGTGGTCTGGGGCTGGCCCATGCGGATGCGCGCGAACTGGCCGGCCATGAGCGTGCCGTCCACATTGCCGAACACGGCCCGCACGCGCACCGTGCCGCTCTTGGCATCAACCTGGTTGTCTATGAGCTGCAGATGACCGGCATAAGGCGTGCCGCCGCTGGTACCCACCCCCATCTGAACGGGAATGGTTTCAATCAGCGCACGCGTGCTGCGTCCCTGGCTTGCGCTCTGCAGACCCTGCAGCGCCTGGGCCACGATCTGCTCGTCTGCGTCGAAACTGGCATACATGGGGTCCACCGATACCAGGGTGGTCAGCACCGGCGCTCCGGCCCCCGAGCTCACAAGATTGCCCACCGTGACCTCGATGCGACCCACGCGCCCGCTCACCGGAGCCTTGACCTGGGTGTAGCCCAGGTTCAGCTTGGCGGTCTGCAGCGCAGCCTGGGCGGCGCGCAGATTCGCATCGGCTTCGCGCCGGGCATTCACGCGCTCGTCGTATTCCTTTTGCGCGATCGCACGCTCGTCCCACAGACGCGTGGCGCGCTCGGACTCGCTCTGGGTATAGGCCATGCGCGCCTTGGCGGCAACGACCTGGGCTTCGGCGCGATCGACTTCTGCCACATAGGGAGCCGGGTCCACGGTGAACAGCAGATCACCGGCCCTGACCAGCGCGCCTTCCTTGAAATGCACGGCCTGCACCGCTCCCGAGACGCGCGGCTGCACATCCACGCGCTGCACGGCTTCGAGGCGGCCGGAGAATTCATTCCACAGCGTCACATCCTGCTGCAGGACCTGGGCTGCCGAGACCGGCACGGCCGGCGCGGCGGCTTGCGCAGCGGGCGCCTCCGCGTGTGACGCCTGCAGGCCCAGCATGGCGGCAGTCGTGGCGATCACGGCAGCGGCGACGCCGACGGCGGCCCACCGGCGGCGGTTGGAGAGTTTGGAGTGCTCGTTCATGGCAATGTCTTTGTTCAAGGGTTGAAAGCGGTAGCGGCTCTTTCGGCGGCAGGCAAGACTCATCCCTTCCAGCGCTCAGGCCAGGAATCGAATGAGAAAGAGAAGAAAAAGGCGCAGCCGTGCTGCGTCCGGCCTGCGGGGCCGGATCAGGTCAGCTGTCTCAGCAGGGCAAAATCAGCTCAGAGCCGACATCGGGTGGTTTCGAAAAACTGGCGCAGTTGCTCCTGCAGCTGCGCGGCGCAAGGGCAGGACTCGGGCGGCTGCTCCAGCAGCGCCTGCGGCCATTGCCCGGCTTCGGCAAACACATGGCGATGCACGCTCAGGCCGGCAGCTTCCAGCCGCGCGCCATAGTTCAGTGCCTCATCGCGCATGGGGTCGGCCTCGCCGACCAGAATCAGCGTCGGCGGCAGACCCGCGAGACGGCGGGCTCGCGCCGGCACCGCATAGGGGTGCTCCGCATCATGCGGCTCGCCCAGGTACTGGCACCAGCCCGAAGCCCATTTGCATTCGACGGATTCGCCCTGGGCGGCACGCTGCGAAGGCGTGGCCGAGCAAGGGTCCAGCATGGGAGAGATCAGAATCTGCCCGGCCAGCGGCGGCTGCTGCTGATCGCGCGCCATCATGCAGACGCCTGCCGCCAGATTGGCTCCGGCCTCTTCACCGGCCAGGTAGAGCGGAGCGCCCTTTCCAGCCAGCTTGGTGCGTTGCTTGTAGGCCCACAGCAGCACCTCGTAGCCCAACTCCAGCGGACGCGGAAACGGATGCTCGGGTGCCAGCGGATAGGCCAGCGACACCACGCAGGCCCCGGCCGCCGCCAGCGAGCTGCCGACGGTGCAGCCGTTGTCCAGATCGCCGGCCACAAAGGCGCCACCATGGAAATGCAGCACCAGCGGGACGACTTCGCCGCGCCGCTTGCCGCCGTATATGCGCACATCGGCCTGCACACCGTCGGCCACGGAGATCGTGGTGTCGGTATGAGGAATCGGCTGCGATGCGGTGGCTTTGGTGTTTGACATGGATTTTCCGGACAGGACCGGGTGATGGAACAGAAATGTAGCAACAGCAAGTGACGGTATAAACCCCGCAAACGCGGCCACACTGTTTCCAATTCTCGAACAATGACGGTGTGAGCTGTGTGTGAGAATCCCGCATCCTCGGCGAGTCCGGGTTTTCGCGAGGACAAGGAGATCCCATGGATCAGATACAGGCCATGCGTATTTTCGCGCGGGTCGTGGAAGCCGGCACTTTCACGCGTGCAGCCGATTCGCTGCAAATGCCAAAAGCCAGTGTGACCAAGAACGTTCAGGCGCTGGAAGAGCGCCTGCGCGTGAAGCTGCTCAACCGTACCACGCGCCGTGTCACCGTGACCGCCGATGGTGCGGCCTATTACGACCGCGCCGTGCGCCTGCTCGCCGACTTCGACGATCTCGAGGCCAGCGTCAGCCAGGCCCGCACCACGCCGCGCGGGCGCCTGCGCGTGGATGTGGGAACCACCGTGGCGCGGCTACTCATCATTCCCCATCTGAGCGAGTTCCAGTCTCGCTATCCCGAAATACAGATCGATCTGGGCGTGAGCGACCGCACCGTGGACCTGATCAGCGACAACGTGGACTGCGTAATCCGCGGCGGCGAGCTGGCCGACCAGTCCCTGGTGGCGCGCCGAATCGGCAATCTGGAATTCATCACCGTTGCCGCACCCGAATATCTGCAGCGCCACGGCGTGCCACAGCATCCGCGCGACCTGGAGTCCGGCCATCGCAACGTGATCTATTTCTCCCCGGTCTCGGCGCGGCGCTATCCGCTGGAGTTCCACAAGGGCGGCGAAGTGATAGAGATCGCCAGTCCCGCCCACCTGGGCATCAACGAAGGCAATGCCTATATCAGCGCCATCCTCGCTGGCCAGGGCATAGGGCAGCTCAGCCGCTTCCAGATTCACAAGTACCTGGAAAACGGCCAGCTGCAACGCGTGCTGGAGGACTGGAAGCACCCTCTGCTGCCGATCTATGTGGTCTATCCGCCCAACTCCCACCTCAGCGCCAAGGTGCGCGCTTTTGTGGACTGGGTGGTGGAGCTGTTTTCGCGCAATCCGCTGCTGCAGGGCGAAAGCCGGCCCGCCTAGTCAGGCAGGGCCCCATTCGTCAGGCCATCAGCCCGGCATCACTGCTGCAGCTGCGCCCAGACCTTGTCCAGCCGCTTGGCGCTGACCGGATACGGCGTGCGCAGCTCCTGGGCAAAAAAGCTCACGCGAAGCTCCTCCAGCATCCAGCGGTACTCCTGCATGCGGGCATCGATCTGCCCCTTGCGCTCGGCCACCAGCCGCCAGTAGCGCTGCTCCAGCGGCAGCAGCTCCTTGAGCTTGGCGGCATCGCGCGCCGGGTCGGCCCGGTACTTGTCCAGACGCGAGGTAATGGCCTTGAGGTAGCGCGCGTAATGGCCGAGCTGCGCCCAGGGGGCCACGGCGATGAAGTTCTTGGGCATCAGCTTTTGCAGCTGTTCGCTCGCGTCCTTGGTGGCCTCGGGCGCGTTCTTGGTGTCCTTGATCTTGCGCGCGGCGGCTGCGTACTCGGCGAGGATGACGGCCGACATGCGAGCCACCTCGTTGGCAATCAGCGTAAGGCGCCCACGGCCGTCCTGCACGCGCTGCTTGAAGTCGGCCTCGTTGCTCGGCAGCGGCTCCTGCAAAAAGGCGCGGTCTATGGCCACGTCGATGATCTGGCCGCGCAGCTCTTCCTGCGTGCCCAGCGGCATATAGGCCACGGCCATCTTCTGCAGATCGGGAATGTTCTTCTCCAGATACTTGAGCGCATCGCGAATCTGCAGCGCGAACAGGCGGCGCAAACCCACACGGTGCTTTGCGGCGGCGGCTTCGGGTTCGTCAAAGACTTCGATGCCGACGGCGTCGCCATGATCGATCAGGGCCGGAAAGCCGATCAGCGTGGTGCCGCCCTTCTTGATCTCCATGAGCTCGGGCAGCTCGCCAAAGCTCCAGTCCTTGTAGCGCGCATCATGCGACTGGGCCGGCTTGCCCGCCACAGCCTTGTCTTTTTTAGGAGCTGCTTGCGCCTTATCTTTCTCATTTTCAGATACTTTTGACTCTGAAATTCTTGTATCACTTGCGCCAGCAGCTACCTTTAATGAAGCAAGCGCCTGAAAAGCGCCGCGAGCCTTGGCGCCCCACTCGGCCTTGAGCGCGCCCAGATTGCGGCCCTGGCCCAGTTGGCGGCCATGCTCGTCCGTGATGCGGAAGTTCATGAACAGATGCGGGCTCAGCATGTCCAGCTTGAAGTCTGCGCGCTTCACATCCAGCGAAGTCTCGTCGCGAACCTGCTTGAGCAAGGCGTCGATCAGCCCCCCTTGGGCCCAGCGCTCGCTCTCGGTGAACAGCTCGGCCAGCCGCGCAGCGCTCTCGGGCAGCGGCACGAAACGGCTGCGCGGGCGCTGGGGCAGGCTCTTCAAGAGCGCCTGGATCTTGTCCTTGAGCATGCCCGGCACCAGCCACTCGGCGCGCTCCTCCGACACCTGGTTGAGCACGAACAGCGGCACGGTGACCGTGATGCCGTCGCGCGCGTCGCCGGGGCTGTGCAGATAGCTGGCGCTGCAATCGGCACCGCCCAGCTTCACGGTCTTGGGAAATTTGTCCGTGGTGATGCCGGCGGCCTCGTGCCGCATCAGCTCGTCCTTGGACAGGCGCAGCAGCTCGGGCTGGTTCCTGCTCTCGGCGCGGAACCACTTGTCGAAGCTCGCGCCGCTGTACACATCCTTGGGCAGATGCTGGTCGTAGAAGGCAAAGATCAGCTCGTCGTCGACCAGCACGTCCTGGCGACGGCTCTTGTGCTCCAGCTCCTCGACCTTGCGCATGAGCTTGAGGTTGGCGGGCAGGAAATGCCACTTGGTTTCCCACTCGCCCTCCACCAGCGCCTGGCGGATGAAGAGATTGCGCGCCTCGTATGGATCGACGCGGCCATAGCTGATGCGGCGGCCGTTGTAGACCACCAGACCGTAGAGCGTGGCGCGCTCCAGCGCCACCACATCGGCCTGCTTCTTGCTCCAGTGCGGGTCCAGCAGTTGCTTCTTGAGCAGATGGCCGCCCACCTCCTCCAGCCACTGCGGCTCTATGGCCGCAATGCCGCGGCCGTAGAGCCGCGAGGTCTCGACCTGCTCGGCCGCCACGATCCAGCGACCGGGCTTCTTGCTCAGGTGAGCGCCGGGATGCGGGTGGAACTTGATGCCGTGCGCGCCCAGATAGCTCTCGCTTTCCTCTGCACGATAGCCAATATTGCCGAGCAGCCCCGACAGCATGGACAGGTGCACGGCCTCATAGCCGGCAGCCTCGTTGTTGAGCAGCCATTTCTGCTCCTTGACCACGGTCAGCAGCTGAGAGTGGATGTCGCGCCACTCGCGCACGCGGCGGATATTGATGAAGTTCTGGCGCAGCAACTGCTCCCACTGGCGGTTGCTGATCTTGTGCGTGGCCTCGTCAGCATGTTGGGCCTGATCGGCAGGGTTGAACAGCGCCAGCCGCTCCTCCACCGTGCCTTCGATCTGCGCGCCGCTGGCACGCTGACTGACCGGCAGGAAGGCCTGGTTGCGCGCACTGGGCTTGGCCGCAGGCGCGTGCTGGGCCGCCATCTCCTTGCGGCTCTTGGCAACGACCTTGCCGCCGCGCGCATCCGACAACCACTTCCACAGGCGCAGATAGCCGCTGAATTCGCTTTTCTCGTCGTCGAACTTGGCATGTGCCTGGTCGGCCTGCTGCTGCGCTTCCATGGGCCGGTCGCGCACGTCCTGCACGCTGAGGGCCGAGGCAATGATCAGCACCTCGGCCAGGGCGCGGCGCTCGCGCGCCTCCAGAATCATGCGGCCCACGCGCGGGTCCAGCGGCAGGCGCGACAGCTCCTTGCCCATGGGCAGCAGATGGCCGTGATCGTCCACCGCGCCCAGCTCGGCCAGCAGCTGATAGCCGTCGGCAATGGCGCGGCCCGAAGGCGCTTCGAGGAAGGGGAAATGCACCACATCGCCCAGCCCCAGCGACTTCATGCGCAGGATCACGCCGGCCAGCGAGGAGCGCAGGATTTCGGGGTCGGTGAAGCGGTCACGGCTGACAAAGCTCTCTTCGTCGTACAGGCGAATGCAGATGCCGTTGGCCACACGGCCGCAACGGCCCGCGCGCTGGTTGGCCGCGGCCTGCGAGATCGGCTCGACCAGCAGTTGCTCCACCTTGCTGCGAAAGGAGTAGCGCTTCACGCGCGCCGTACCGGCGTCGATCACATAGCGAATGCCCGGAACCGTGAGCGAGGTTTCGGCCACATTGGTGGCCAGCACGATGCGTCGGCCCGTATGGCCGTCAAAGATACGGTCCTGCTCGGCCTGGGACAGGCGCGAGAACAGCGGTAGCACTTCGGCACTGCGCAGCGTGGGTGAGTGCTGCAAATGCTTGCGCAGATGGTCGGCGGCTTCGCGAATCTCGCGCTCGCCCGGCAGGAAGATCAGGATATCGCCCCCCTTGCCGCCGGCCCAGAGTTCATCCACGCCATCGGCGATGGCGTCGTTCAGATCCTTGTCCTTTTCACCCTCGAACGGGCGATAGCGCATCTCCACCGGATAGGTACGACCCGAAACCATGATCACGGGCGCAGGACCGTTCTTCGATTCGAAGTGCTTGGCAAAGCGGTCGGCATCGATGGTGGCTGACGTGACCACCACTTTCAGGTCTGGGCGCTTGGGCAGGATCTGCTTGAGATAGCCGAGCAGAAAGTCGATGTTCAGGCTGCGCTCATGCGCCTCGTCGATGATCAACGTGTCGTAGGCCTTGAGCAGCGGATCGGTCTGGGTCTCGGCCAGCAAGATGCCGTCGGTCATCAGCTTGACGGAGGCATTCTTCTGCAGCGTGTCCTGAAAACGCACCTTATAGCCCACCACTTCGCCCAGCGGCGTGTTCAGCTCCTCGGCAATGCGCTTGGCCACCGAGCTGGCGGCAATGCGGCGCGGCTGGGTGTGGCCGATCAGATGGCCACGCACCTGGCCGTTGGCATCGGGCGCGGCATTGAGCCTGCCCCGGCCCAGCGCCAGAGCGATCTTGGGCAGCTGCGTGGTCTTGCCCGAACCGGTCTCGCCGCAGACGATGATGACCTGATGGCGATCCATGGCCTCCATGATTTCCTGGCGACGGCTGGATACGGGGAGCGACTCGGGGAAGTTGATCTTCAAAGGCATAAGGGCTGGGATTATCTCCGTCCTTGGCCGGTCTTGCGCAGTGATGACAAAAGCAGCCGTGCCGCGCCATCTTCAACGCCCTGCGGCGCGCCGGCGACGACGGCAGCAGCGGCGTTCATCGCGGGGACACCAACGCTTGCTATGCTCGCGGCAATTTTCGGTTTCTCTGCGCCCCATGGTTTCGACTGCTGCTTTCGTCATTCCTCTTCTGGCTCTCTGGCTCTGGTGGCCTGTCTCCAGCCTCAACGGTACTTCTCGTCTTGCCCGCCTGCTGGCCGCGCTGATCACGGCCTTGCTGGGCATTACGCCAGCCTTGCTGCTCAAGGCCGTGCAAACGAATGCCCTGCCCTACGCCGTGGTGGCGCGCCTGCAGGTTCCCGGCGGCTGGATTCTGGCCATGCTGCTGATGCTGGCGCTGTTCGTGCTGCTGCGCGATCTGCTGTGGCTGATCGCCCGACTCATGGGGCGAACCAGCCTGGCGCAGCTGCTGCACCTTCCCGCACTTACCGCAGCCGCCGTGGTGACGACCGGCTGCCTGAGCGCCATCGGCGTCTTCAACGCCCTTCAGCCGCCCAGGGTGCATGAGCAACAGATCGCAGTCAGAAACCTGCCCACCGCCCTGCAGGGCCTGCGCATTGCCGTGCTGGCCGATATCCACGCCAGCCCGGTCAATGATGCAAGCTATGTGCAGACCATCGTGCAGCGCACCCTGGCCACCACGCCCGACCTGATCGTGCTGCCCGGCGACATGGTGGACGGCGATGTCGCCACCAGCCGCGCCCATGTGGCGCCGCTGGCCGCCTTGAGCGCGCGCTACGGCGTCTGGGCGGCGCCGGGCAACCACGAGTACTACAGCGGCTACAACGCCTGGATGGCCGATTTCCGCCGCCTGGGCCTGAATCTGCTGGAAAACCGCATGCAGCTGCTGAACATCAAGGGCAGCAAGCTGGCCCTGTCCGGCATCGGCGACCCGGTGTTCGGCCGGACCTCGCCCAACAACGCCGACCCCGAGGTCGCCGAAGGCGTTCCCCCCGATGTGGACGCAGTTGCCGCCCAGGCCCGCAAGGCCGGCGCACAGTTTCATATCCTGCTCGCGCACCAGCCCAAATTCGCGCGCGACAACGCGGACAAGGGCGTGAACCTGCAGATATCGGGCCACACCCACGGCGGACTGATCCTGGGCATGGACCGCTGGCTGGTGGCTCCCGTCAACAACGGTTTTGTGCGCGGCGAATATGAGATCGGCAATATGAAGCTGCTGGTCAGCAGCGGAGCAGGCCTGTGGGCCGGTTTTGCCATACGCCTTGGTGTGGCGCCGCGAATCGAGCTGCTGACGCTGGTTGCGCAGCAGTGATTACCGGCCTTGCTGACTCCCGGGGTTCAGCAAGGCTTGTATTTCGTTGAAATCTTTACAGCGCAAAACACTCTCAACCATTTGAAGCATTTGCAAAAATCAAACAGATTTCGAGATCCGAGCTTTTCCCGGCAATCCCGGCTTCCATAAAGCACCTGATTTACTGCCTTCTTTTCAAATCAGTCACTTACGCCATAAGTCCCTTGAAACTCCGCGCAGCTCCATTAATCCAAACCCCATTCATAGATCGCCATGTCTGACAAAAAGCTGTCAAAACCGAACGTGCTTACATTCCCGTAAAGCGATCCGACAGGCTGCGGCAAATGCGCCGCTAAGATACAAATCATTTTTCAGAGTCCGTACCGGTTCATGCCAATGCGCAAAAACCGGCCCATATTCCACGCATTGCCAAGGCAGCAATGCCGCCGAACGGCCATTCCCGCGGACTCTTTTCTCGATTCCAGACCATGAATTGTTCCCAATGCGGCAATCCGCTCTCTCCGAATGCCAAGTTCTGCAAGAACTGCGGCGCCAGACAAGCACCGGAAGCGGCAATCACTGCTGTTGAAAAAATCTGCAGCCAATGCCAGGCTGTCTGCAAACCCGAGGCCCGCTTCTGCACACGATGCGGCCTGGTGTTCGAGCGCCCCGGCGATAGCCATGCCGCAGTGGCAACTGCGCCGCACATGCCTTTAGATGCCTCGCAGACCATTGACAGCGCAAGCCTGGCCCCTCCCCTGATCGAGCCCATGGATACACCCGCGCCAAGGCCGCCACAGTCGGAGCCTGCCGCAAGCTTTGCGCAGCGCAATGACCGCACGCCGGCCTTTCCCCAGGAACCGGTGCGCGGCAGCAATGCCTGGATCAAATGGGTGGCGCTGGCACTGCTGGTCGCAGCCATTGCGGGTGGTGTGATGATGGCAAGCAATATGAAGGGCCTGACCAGCTCGGGCAATAGCGCATCCAGTTCTTCCCAAGCCGGCAAGGATGGTATTTCGCCCGAAGACAAGGCCAAGGCCGACGCCCTGGTCGGCCCGCTGGGCGGCAGTACCGCAGCGCAAACGACACCTGCCGAAAATGCCCCGATTGCCGGCGCCGTTGACAACGCGCCCGCCACTGCAGTCACCCCCGCAGCGACGACAGCAAACACTGCCAGCGACGCACCCGCGCCTGCGGCCAGCCCGGAGCCGTCCTCAGCCCCGGCATCTGGCAAACCGCCCGTGCCGGCCCCTGCAAGAACACCTCCAGTCAAGAAGAATGCCGCGCCATCCCTGGATGACCTGCTGGATTGAAAGCCATGAAAAAACTCAAACTCACTGTGCTCGCCTGCGCCGCAACCCTGCTCGGCGGCTGCGCCAGCTTGCAAGATGCCTCCACATCGCTGAGCTGCATGCTCTCGCGCGTCACCAATTCCGCAGACCCCAGCTGCGGCCCTGGTGGCGGCGCGCCCGCAACCGCTGTTTCGGGCGGGCAGAACGAGCGCTTTGCCCGTTTGCAGGCCGCTCTGGATCAGGAAACGCAGCATGCGCAGAGCATGCAGGCCCAGGCCGTGCAAGCCATGCAGAAGCTGCCGGCCAAACAACGCGCAGTGGCAGGGCCGGTACAGACCAGGACCGTCAGCATTGCCGATGCCCAATCGGGTCAGGCACACCAGATGCGCAGTTTCTCAGCACTGACCGTGGAGATGCCGCTGGCCGCCAAGGGTCGCAGGGAATATACCCAGGCCATGAATGTGCTCAAGGAACTGGCCAATGAACTGGCCGACAACCGCGGCTCGTCGAGCATCGTTGTCGATCAGTCCGACGAGGATGTCAGGGCCGGGCGTGTGAATACCGCCACTGGCACAACCCAGTCCAAAGGCGGCAAACCCGTGACTGTCATCAAGAAGATAGATACTGGTCTGCCCGCCGGTGTGGAGCGCTACACCATCGAAGCCGGCGAGATCCGCGGCAAGCTTTGACCCCTGGCCAGCCAGCGGCTCATCGCGCCACACCAGCCAGCCTCAACCACCAGACAGGACGAAAAATGAGAGAGCAACCCCTGGGAGAAATACGTTTTGCCACCCTCGCCAGAGCCGCCGAAGGACTGACGCAGTGGCGACCGCTGCTGCTGTGCTTTCTGACACTGCTGCTGACCGGTGCACTGATAGCAGGTGCAGCCTGGATGCTGGTCAAGGCCGGCTTCTTCATGTACCTGATCTTCATGCTGGCGGCCGTGGTCGCGCTGCTGGCTGGCTCTTCGGGCGTCGGCATCATGCTCATGGACAAGGCCAGGAACGAGCCCGTACGCTCCTTCTCGGCTGCGGCATCGGCCGGTCTGCTGTGCCTGCCCAAATTCCTGCTGGTCGGACTCGCGATATTTGTTGCCACGCTGGCCTACTACCTGCTGGCTGCCGTCATTTACTTCATCTGCAAGATTCCCGTGCTCGGCGGCATTCTGGCCTTTGTGGCCCACCCGATTCTGGTGCTGGTCGCCGCAGCCTTGCTGATCGCCATGATTTGGGTCGTCGGCCCGCTGATGGGCCCTGCGCTGTGGAGCGGCCTGTCCGTCAAGGCTGCGCTGGCCAATGTGCTGAGCATCGCGCGCAAGCGCCTGGTCGAAGTGGTGCTGATGGAAGTCGTGCTCTATGTCATTTTGGGCCTGGTCTGCTTCATGCTGTTTGCCGGACTGGTGCCTGCAACCGTCTCCCTGACCGGGATGGCCATGAGCATTACCGGAGATGGCTCCATGGCCGGCATGTTCATGGGCGGCGGCTACGGCCGTGGCTACGGTGGTGGCTTCAACCCCATGGGCATGATGGGTGGCGGCAGCACCGGCCTCATCGCCGGCCTGGGCGTTCTCTATTGCGTGGTGGGCGCACTGCTGGCCCAGGTGGCCATCATGGGCATGAATCTGATCTATCTGCAGGCCCGTGAAAGCGTGGACCCTGCCGAGGCCGAGGGTGCGCTGGACAGCCTGATTGGCGATGTGCGCAAAAAAGCCGAGGAAGCCAAGGCCCAGACCATGGCTGCCGCAGAACGCACCATGGCCGCGGCCGAGCGCGCCAAGCAGGCTGCCAGCGAGCGCCTGCAGGAGGCCACAGCCAAGCCCTCCGCCACCGACACCCCACCCGGCACCGACAGCAATGCCAGCGCTGGCGCAGCAACGGCTGCCGCAGCAACGGCTGGCGCAGCAGCGGCTGCCGCGGGCCTGACTGCAGCCACAGCAGCATCCACCGAGCAGGCGTTTGCCGAGCAGCAGGCGCGCGAGCGTGCTGCCGCCGATGCGGTGGAAAAAGCACATCACAGCGCTGAAGAGGCAGCCGCCCGCCAACGTAGCGAAGCCGAGGCGGCACGCCTGCGTGCCGAGGCCGAAGCAGCCCGTCTGAAGGCTGAAGCCGAGGCCGCCGAGCAAGCTGCACGGGAACGTGCGACACGCGAACGTGCGGCTGCCGAAGCTCAGGAACTGGCCGCACGCCAGCGGGCCGAAGCCCAGGCCGCAGAGCGCGCTGCACAACAAAAGGCCGCTGAGGAGCACGCCGCAGCCCAGGCTGCCGAAGAAGCACGTCAGCAAGCAGAAGCAGAGCGCTTGAAAGCCCAGGCCGAGCAACTGGCCAGGCAGCAGGCTGCCGAGCGTGAAGCAGCCCGCGCCCGCGCCGAAGCAGAGGCCGCCGAGAAAGCCCGCCAGGCTCAGACTGCGCCGAGCTGCCCCGCCTGCAGCGCCCCGGTAGCCGCCAATGACCTGTTCTGCGGCGAATGCGGCAACAAGCTCAAGTAGAAGCTGGCATGGAAAAGCCTGCAGCGCTTGCGAACGAGCGCTGCAGGCCAAAAGCA
This sequence comes from Comamonas sp. E6, assembly GCF_001010305.1. Classification (NCBI taxonomy): domain Bacteria; kingdom Pseudomonadati; phylum Pseudomonadota; class Betaproteobacteria; order Burkholderiales; family Comamonadaceae; genus Comamonas; species Comamonas sp. E6. Next base: position 77,065 of record NZ_BBXH01000008.1, on the reverse strand, counting down.
AAAAAGGGGCTTGCAGCCCCTTTTTTTGTGCTCCCCGGACTCAGAGCCCGCAAGCCTGTGCGACCTGCTCCTTGAGCCCCTCGGTCGATGGCTCGCGCCCCGTCAGCGCCAGCAGCCCGCAGGCCAGCGAACCCTGCCAATGCACATAGTCATGACCGGTGCTGTGCACACGTTGCACGACCTTGTTGCCCTTGACACGCAGCACATTACCCAGCTCTTGGCTGGTTTCGCGTATGCCTGCCTGACCACCGCGAGCCCCTTCGTATAGGCCGGCATCAAAGTAAAAGCGAATGGGCAGTTGCGGTGCTTGCTCATACTGGCGAGCCAGCCAATTGGGCGACTCGCCCTTGGGGGCCCACCAATAGGAGCCCGAAAGACTGAGCACATTGCCAAACCACTGCGGATAGCGCAGCGCCACATAGCTTGAGGCCAGGCCGCCATAGCTCGATCCTGCAATCACCGTGCGCTCGGGCCCGGCCGCTATGCCCTGAGCCTTGAGCCAGGGCATGAGCTGCTTGCCCATGAAGTCGGCAAACACCGGGTTGGGCGGCAGCTCGCGGCTGCGCGCGTCGCCTGCGCCGTTGGCCACCAGCACGACGGCTGTTGCAGGCAGCAGGCCGTCGGCCATGAGGTTGTCGATGATGGCGGGCGTGGGAACCTGGCGCAGATAGGCCTGGGCGTCGAACAGCACCAGCAGGGAACGCTGAGCCGCATCGGATTGCTGCCAGCTCTGCGGCTTGTAGATCCAGATGTCGCGCCCGTTGCCCAGCGCCTGGCTGTCCAGCCAGTGACGCTGCAACTGGCCGGCAGCCACGCCGGCACGGGGCTGGCTCCAGGGCTGGGGCGGCGCCTTGGCCAGCGTCAGCACGGAGCGTCCGTCGTAGCGATCCTGCGCTGCCTGCAAATCCGCAGACCGCCCCCAGCTCTTGCGATTGAGAGGGTCGCGCTGCAAAGTGGACAGAATGGCTCGACGCTGAATCATGGCGTCGGCCGAGACCGGAGGCACATCGGGAGCAAAGCCATAGCTGAGCCGCGCATCCCTGGGCATGACGAAACTGGCCCACCAGACATCGCTGCTTCCGAGGCGCTGCAGAGGCTCATGGTTGCCCGATGGACTTCCGAACAGCCGCACGGACTGCCCGGCGCCGCGCCAGACAAAGCTCACCAGCTGGTGCTCGGCATCCCAGGGCTCGATCAGCGGCGTGCCCTGGCGTTCCATTTCCTGCCAGAAGCTGCGGCTGTCACCGCCCTGCGCCAGCCGCGCCTGCAAGGCCTTTAGCCTGGGGCTGCGCAGCGGCTCTGGTTCGATCTCTGCCGCAGGCACATGGCCGGCCGCCAACGGCGCCAGCACCTGGGTGATCGTCAGCTCGTAGGCACCAGGAATGGGCGCAGCATAGGTCGAAGCGTCGCTGTGCCCGCCCTGCGCCGCCGACACGCCGTTTGCCGCCGACGCATAGGACTGGACCTTCTCGGCGCGCAGCACCAGACGCTCCTTCGCCATGCCCCGGCTTTGCCAGGTGAATGCGTGATCGACGCCTGCGCCCTGGCTCAGCCGCCGCAGATGGCGCCCGTCAGGCGTTTCCACATCCAGCACAACGCCCAGCGCCTGCAGATTGCCGCGAACCACTGCGCCGGCCGGAGCCTCCAACTGCAGGCTCAGCTTCTGTCCCGACGCCAGCCTGCCGGAGAGCAGCTCCCGCACCGAAAGCAATGAGGCTGCCTTGCCCGCGCTCTGAACGGTGTCGGCAGGCAAGGGCCGGGCCGCACCGGCCTGGCCGCCGATGCCGACGCTGGCCGCAAGCAGACCAGGAACAAGCAAGGAGCGCACCCCTTTTCCGGATGGCCTGTGTCCCGTCACCGGCAAGCACAAACCTTGAAGATTTTCATGCATTGATGCGTACCTCGCCTCAGAAGTCCACGGCGGCGCTGATGCGCACGGTGCGCGGTGCACCCACGGTCAGGAAGTTGTCGGCAAAGGCTCCAGCCCAGTAAGTGCGACCAAAGACGTTGTCCACCGTACCGCGCAACACCACCTTCTTGTCGGCAATGCGCGTGGTGTAGCGGGCGCCGACATCAAAGCGCGTCCAGCTCGGTGCACGCAAGGTGTTGGCAGAGTTGACCCACTGCTTGCCCGTATGCACCAGGCGTGCGTTCAGCGCCAGACCGGCCACGCCCGGCACATCCCAGTCTGCCGCCAGATTGGCCGCCCAGCGCGCCGCGCCGAAAGCATCATGGCCGTCGTTGTTGCCGCCCTGGGTGCTGGTCAGCTTGGGCTGCAGATAGGTGATGCCGCCCAATACGCGCAAGCGGGGGCTCACGGCACCAAAGGTATTCCACTCCACGCCGCGATTGCGCTGCTCGCCATTGAGCTTGAGGGTATTGGCCGCCGTATCGATGGTGGTCGAAGGCTTCTCGATCTGGAACAGCGACAGCGTATTCGTCCAGCCTGCGCGGCGCCACTTCACGCCCGCCTCCATCTGCTTGGATTTGTAGGGAGCGAATGTCTCGCCGGCATTGGCATAGGTGGAGCCGACCTCGAGACCGGGGCTCAGCCCCTCGATGTAGTTGGCGTAGAAGGACAGATCCTCGCCCCAGGGCTTGGCCACCAGGCCCAGCATGGGAGTGACGGCGCTCTCGTCGTAGCCCTTCATCTTCTGATTCACGCGCTGGTGGCGCACTCCCAGCGTCAGCTGCAGCCTGTCCTGCAGCAGGCTCAGGGTATCGGCCACGGCGAAACTGCGGATCACATTGTCGTTTTCCTGGCGCACGGCATTGCGCGGGCCTGCCAGAACCGGCAGCATCGGGTCGTAGATATTGGTGGTGTAGCTGCTGCTGACCACGATGGGCAGCGCGCGCCCGCTTTGCTGCTGCAGCTCGTTGAACGAGAACACCAGCTGATGGCCCACATCGCCGATCTTGAAGCGGCCTCGCAAACCCGCATCCAGCGCCGTGCTATTGGTATAGCCCTGCAGGTTATAGGTCTGGCCCACGGCGGAGCCGTCTCCCACGGCATTGAGCACCACGCGCGTGCCCGTGGGCTGACCTGCATAGTCATGCCAGGCCTTGCCCAGGCTGCCGTAGAGCTGCCAGTTGTCGCTGAGCTCGAAGCTGCCGCGCAGCGCCACCGATTTGTTCTCCACTTCGGTGTTGACGCCGCGGAACAGATTGTTGCTGGCATCCGGCGCGCCGATCAGATTCTTCATCTTGCCAAAGCTCACCATCACCGGGCTGCCGTTGTCCAGGTTCACCTTGTAGTGATAGGCATCCAGCCCCAGCGTGAAGCGATCGCCCTGATAGTCCAGCGCCACGGCGCCCAGACGGCGGCGGCGCTTCTGGTCGTCGACCTCGGTCTCCCCGCTGGACAGCGCGCCGTTAAAGCGTATGCCCAGACGGCGCTCGGGGCCGAAGCGCCGCGATACATCCACATGCTCCTGCAGCTGCGAACCCGAGGTGAAGGTAGTGGTCAGCCGCGTCAGATCATCGGCCAGCGGCTTCTTGCTGACCACATTCACCACGCCGCCCACCGCTCCATTGGGAGCCATGCCGCCGAGCAGCGCACCCGGGCCCTTGAGCAGTTCCACGCGCTCTGTCATCTCGGTCGGTACATGGCTGTCAGGCGCCAGGCCATACAGGCCATTGAACGCCACTTCGCTGGCGTTGACGTCGAAGCCCCGAATCACATAGTTCTCGTTGACATGGCCGGTATTGGTGGTGAAGCGCACCGAAGAGTCGTTTTCCAGCACGGCAGCCACCGTGGCCGCATTCTGGTCGCGGATCAGCTCTTCGGAATAGGCCGTGATGTTGAAGGCGGCATCCATCAAATCCACATTGCCTAGCAGCCCCAGGCCTGCGCCCTTGGCGACCTGAGCACCAGAGGCCAGCGCAGGCAGAGCGTTGCCGTCCTGCTTGCCGGAAACCGTGACTTCGCTCAGGCGTTTTTCCTGCTGGTCCGGTATCTGGGTCTGTGCCTGGGCGCCGGCACTCAAAACCACCAACACAGCCAGCCCTACGGCTGAACGGGGGCTGCAGCACACAGCAGAAGATAGCCAATGCGCGAATGGAGCGAACTGCGTGGATGCGAGCGCTGAAGCCGACGGCGCCTTGCCTGCGCCGCCACGAACTGGGGTTGCCATGTAGACCTCGTTTTTGATCGATCTCCTATGGCTAAAACGAAGTGCGTGGCTAAGGCTTGTTGAGAATGAATCTCAATTATTTAAATTGTATAACAAGCAAACCTTCTCAAAACGATAGCAGCAAGCGATTTCCATGCATAGCGATAAACCGCTTTCAGGGCTGCCCCCCTGCGGGATTTTCCGTTTCGCAGTTCTGCTCGGCGTTCTCACTCATCAGCACACGCACCACCTTGTGGGCATCGGCATCGAAGACTGCGATATCGGGGCAGTAACGGGCACCTTTGGGCGTATCGACCTTGCGGTAGCTTGCGCCATAGGCCTTGAGGATCTGGGGTGGTTGTCCAGGTCTGGGCTCGGCCAGCACCTGCACCTGGTTCTGGCCCATGCTCGCAGCAGGATCGGCATCGCACCAGTCGGCAGCGGGCTCCTGTCCCAGACTCAGCTCACCGCCCCGCTGGTAGAGGCCGGCAGGCCAGCGCACATGGCCTTGCGCATAGTCCGGCACCTGATAGCAGGCCATGAGCTTGCCGCCCTTGCGCACTGGCAGCATATAGCTTTCAGCCTGCTCGACCAGTTCCAGCCCTGCGGGCTTCCAGGCATAGATGTTTACACCATGGCTGCAACAGCTGGCACGCCATTCGCTGTAGATGCGCCTGGCCTTGCCATCGAAGGCGGGCGAGCTGATGTCCTGCAGGGACTGCGGCCCCAGCACCTGCTTCTGCGTGCCCGGGTCGTAAAGCCAGGTGCGGTGCTGAATATTCGGCCCCGCAGGCAGATCCAGCGGCTGGGTCAGGTCAGGCCAGCCATCAAAATTCGCATCCACCCAGCGCGGCTGCACCAGCCAGCAACTGCCCACGGCGGCGGTCGGCAGGCTTTGCTTAAGACGCCCCTGCTCATAGACCTGAATGGCGGAAACCAGGAGATCCGTATGTTCGCCGCAGTCAGCCAGAGAGCGCAGCTTCTGATCCATCAGCAGACGCAACTCGTAATGCACTGCATGGGAGAAATCCGGGGACTGGCGCAGCAGATTGACCGGCCAGCGCTTTTTGCCATCCGCGGACTGCCACTGGCCCTGCAGACGCGGTGGCGCCATACCCGGCAAGGCCGCTAGCGACCAGCGGCCCGAAGGCTTGGGATCGCTTGCACCCGCCATCGGTGTCTCGGTCAGCTGTCCGCTTGCCGAGCCTTCCAGATCAAGTGTTGCGCCGGGCCGATTGCAGGGCTCGTAGCAATAGCTACCTCCGACGGCGCCGTCGAGCCGCCACAGCTCCAGCTTGACCGCCTTGCCGGCGATCTCGCCGCGATAGCTCGCCGACCAGACCACCGCTTCATGCGGGGCGTCTGCCGTCTCGGCATGCGCCATCCGCGCCCAGCTCATGAGCGCCAGAGCAATGTTCAGGCCTGCAGCCCGGCCAATAAGGCATTTCAGCGTCATATCACTCCCATTCACTTTGATCACCAGGCTCGCGACTGCACCATGCCCACAGCAAACCTTTTAATGTGCGGCCAATATGAATGCTGCAAGATGTGACAAATCTGCGTACAAGCATGGACAGCCGAAGCGATTTATGCAATCAGACAACAACACACAACAAAGCCGCAATATGGGCCTGCTGGTCGCAGCCCAGTCCCTGGGAGGTGCCTCTCCGCCCATCATCATCTCACTGGGCGGTCTGGTCGGGCAGCAACTGTCGTCCAACCCCGCTGCGTCCACCTTGCCGGTCAGCATCTACCAGCTCGGGCTGGCGCTGTCCACACTGCCGGCCGCCTGGATCATGAACCGCATGGGCCGCCGCGCGGCCTATGTGCTGGGCGCCGTTCTGGGCGTGATCTCCGGCGTGGTCGCCGCGCAAGGCATTGCCTACAGCGACTTCGTCACATTCTGCATCGGCACGGCGCTGGCCGGCTTTTATGCGGCCTGCGTGCAGAGCTACCGCTTCGCCGCCACCGATATGGTGAGCGAGCCAGCGCAACAGGCCAAGGCCATTTCGCGCGTGATGATCGGGGGGCTGATTGCCGCCATCATCGGGCCGCAGGTGGTGATCTGGACGCGCGACGCCCTGCCCGCCACACCGTTTGCCGGCAGCTTCTACAGCCAGGCGGTGCTGGCCCTGCTGGCCCTGCCTCTGCTCATGGGCCTGCGTCTGCCGCCGCCTCAGAGCAAGAAGGCTGTCGTCGACGACGCCAGGCCTCTGGGCGAAATTGCCCGCACGCCCCAGTTCGTCGTGGCCTGCGCTGCCGGTGTGGTCAGCTACGGACTGATGGCGTTCCTGATGACCGCCGCCCCCATGGCCATGGTGGGCTGTGGCCATAGCGTGGGCGAAGCCGCCATGGGCATTCAATGGCATGTGCTGGCCATGTTCGTGCCCAGCTTCTTTACCGGCAAGCTGATTGCACGTTATGGCAAGCGGCCCGTGACCGCTCTGGGCCTGCTGATGATAGGCGCGGCCGGAGTGCTGGCCTTGATGGGGCTGGACATCTTCCACTTCTGGGGCTCGCTGATTTTGCTGGGCGTGGGCTGGAACTTCGGCTTCATCGGTGCCACGGCGCTGCTGACCGAGTGCTACCGCCCCTCGGAACGCGCCAAGGTGCAGGCACTCAACGATTTCCTGGTCTTCGGCACGGTGGCCGTGGCCTCGTTCGGATCAGGGCAGTTGCTGCACAGCGCTGGCTGGAACGGCATCAATATCGGCATGCTGCCCCTGGTAGCCGTCGTGCTGGTGCTGCTGGGCCTGCACAGCCAGCGCAGGGCAAACGCCTGAAGCCGGCAAGACGATTGCTATCAACATCAGAGCTACTGGCGATTGCTGGATGAGCGCATCCGGGTCTTTCCGCATCGAAGTCATTGCATATCAGTCGCAAGGAGCTATTTTTTTGATAAACCCGTATCCGATGCGAATGCGCTCATCCTGCATCGGCTGGATTGAGCCTGCCCCCACAGCAGACAGGCAGCCAGACTGCCGCCTTGGCGCCTGGCGAACAAACTGCCTCGGCACATGACTGCGGGCTGTCGAGGATTACCTCAGCCCCATCCCTCAAAGCGGCTACTCAACCCTGGCTCCGACCCTGTCCAAAGTCACGGACCCAACATACCGAAGCAGCCAGGCCAGACACCGATAGGCACTGCAAGCTTCTAAAAATGGGTAACGCTCGGGGCACAGTTCAGCGCGCCCCCAAGCCTGCGCCGAGAGCAGCGGCCAGGCAGGAAGCAGGCCTTCGCAGGCCTGCGCGACTTGCTCAGAAGCTATCAAAGAGCCCAGACACTCAGGCTCCGAGCCCCGAGCCCACGCCTTACAGGTCTCTCGCTCACAACCCAAGACCCACCATGCGGCGTGAACCGATCTGCGTCAGCCAGCGCATGAGACCAATGCTTACGCAACCTACAACGGCGTCACATTTGCATCTCATGCGGATTAGAAAAATCCTTACGAACTCTCATATTGATAAGCGATTTCTATAGGAATAGTATTTCCACAAAATTAAACAAAAGAATGAAGTTGATAGAAAAATTGTATTTAGTCACGTATAGCCCGAATCCTGTGAACACCAGTCAGATGAGCTGAACGCAGCAGACAGCCAGCGTCAACTCTGAGGCCCGAACAGGATTCGCTGAACACAGGACTGGAGGTTGACCATGACATCTTCCGAACTCAGCGCAGCATCCGAACTCGTGGCCGCCGTTTTCACCGAGCCGCGTTCGCTGATCCTGTTGCTGCTTTTGCTAGCAGCCAGCATCTGTGACCTACGCACACGTCGCATTCCCAATCGCCTGACCTTCGGCGGCGCCGCTCTGGCCCTGCTCTACGGCCTGCTAGCCCCTCATCCCAACACCGGCGGCTTTTTCTGGGCACTGGGCGGCATGGCAGTAGGTCTGGCCTTGATGCTGCCTCTCTATCTGATGCATGCCCTGGGAGCTGGCGACGTCAAGCTGATGGCCATGGTCGGCAGCTTTCTCGGCCCAGCAGCCGCCTGGCAGACCGTGCTCTTTGTCTTCATCACCGGGGGCCTGGTAGCTATCACCTACGTACTCTGGCATCGCATGGCCGGCAAGCTGATGCGCAACTCGGCCGAGGCAGTGCAGCTGCTCTACGTCAATGTCGCTGCGGGGATCCGTCCCGATGCCCGCTCCAGCTCGGCGCACTCGATAGGCAAGCTGCCTTACGGCGTCAGCATCGCCCTGGGAACCCTGGCGTTCCTGGTCGCTCGGCAGTTCACCTGGGTATAGCCACTTACACAACGGCATAGCGGGAGCATTCCATGAAAAACCTCAAAGCTTTGGTTCTGTTTATCCTCGCAGCACTGGCCAGCCTGGCAGCAGCGGTCTACGCCGCCAACTGGGTGGCCCAGCGCGGCAGCATAGACGCCGACAAGGTGGTTGTCGCTGCCACCGACATTCCACTGGGCGGCAAGATTTTGCCGAACATGCTGAACACGGTGGACTGGCCGCGGGGCTCCATACCCGATGGCGCTTTCCATGATATGCAACAGCTACAGGATCGCGTCGTCAAGGTCGGAGTGCTGCGCGGTGAAGCCGTGCTCGAAGGCAAGCTGGCCCCCGTAGGCACCAAAGGCGGACTGGCTGCCGTCATCGCTCCGGGCAAGCGGGCCATGACGGTACGCGTCAACGATGTAGTCGGTGTTGCGGGCTTCGCCCTGCCCGGCAACTACGTAGACGTGGTGGTCAATGCCCAGCAGGAACAGAACGGCAAGACAGAAGAGTCGCGCCAGATCAGCAAAACCGTGCTGGAGAACGTGCTGGTCCTGGCTGTGGCCCAGGAAGCCGATCGTGACGAAACCAAACCCAAGGTGGTGAGCGCCGTCACCCTCGAGCTGAGCCCGGAAGATGCCGAGAAACTCGATCTTGCACGCAGCGTGGGCACTCTTTCACTGGTGCTGCGCAACCAGATTGACAAAGATCCCACCAGCACTGCTGGCATCACCAAGCACCAGCTGTTTGGAACACCCGAGCCAACCCCTGCACCCGTCAAGGTCGCAGCGACTGCCAAACCCGTGATGCAGCGAGCCAAGCCCGCACCTCAGCCCTCGACGGCCACCTGTGTCGAGGTCATCCAGGGCGGTGCTCGCACTCTCAACTGCTTCTGATCTTCTACTCGCAACAACTAAGAGAGGTCGGCCGTGCAACACCATCACCTATACATAGCAGCCAGCATGCTGCTCGCCAGCTCCACGCCTGTGCTGGCCCAATCTGCGGGCACACCTGCCCAGCCCCCCGGCCCTGTAGCTACGGCTGCTCCCGCAGCGCCCCGCAACACCCTGCCCGCCAGGAATTGCACGGCCATCCGCACGGAGGATCCGACCACGGTCACTCTGGGAAAATCCGTGGTCATTCCGCTGAGCTCGCCCATGGCGCGCATCCTGGTCAGCGGCCAGACGCCCGGAGCGGGCCAGGCAGCAGCACCCATGGCCGCGAATAGCCAGCCGCAAATGCAGAACGGCATGGGTGATATCGAGGTGCAATTGCTCAGCCCGCGAGACCTGTTCTTTCGCGGCCGCAAGTCCGGCTCCATGAACGTCATCCTGCAAAACGCCCAGGGCACCTGCTTTATCAAGGACGTGATCGTCACCATGGACCCGGGACCGCTGCAAACCAAGCTCAGCGAGCTCATGCCCGAGGAGCGCGGCATTCGCGTCCAGGGTGCCGACAATGCCCTGGTGCTCAGCGGAGAGATCAGCAATCCGCTACGCCTGGACGATGTGGTGACGCTCGCCGGCGCCTACAGCGACAGCAAGAAAATCGTCAACCTGCTGCGCACCACCTCACCGCATCAGGTGATGCTGGAAGTCAAGATTGCCGAAGTCAGCAAGACATTGCTCGACAAGCTCGGCGCCAGCTTCGCCAAACAGGCCATCAATGGTCAGAACACCTACACCATCGCCTCCAACTTCCTCAGTGGCGGCAGCGCGCTGTTGAGTGCCCTGCGCATCGGCAAGGCCTCGCTCAACATCGACGGCCAGAAGGACGATGGCCTGGTCCGCATCCTGGCCGAGCCCAACATCATGGCCATCAGCGGCCAACAGGCCAGCTTTCTCTCGGGCGGCAAGATCTTTATTCCCGTGTCGCAGAGCAATGCCAACGGCGTGCCAGTGATGACACTGGAGGAAAAAGAGTTCGGCATTGGCGTCAAGTTCACGCCCACTGTACTGGGTAGCTCGCGCGTCAATCTCAAGCTGGTTTCCGAGGTGTCCGATCTGTCTCAGACAGGCTCACCCTTCACCGCCATCAATGGCGCCACCTCGGTCATTCCCTCGCTTTCGGTGCGGCGCGCAGACACCACGGTGCAGCTCAATGACGGGCAAAGCCTGGTCATTGCCGGTCTTATCAAAAACAACATCACCGAGGCCGTCAAACGCTTTCCGGGACTGGGTGAAATACCTGTACTCGGCGCGCTGGCCCGCAGCACCGAGTTCCAGACCGATCAGACCGAGTTGATGTTCATCATCACTCCGCGCCTGGTGCAGGCACTCGCAGAAGCACCCAGAGTGCCCACCGACAACCATGTGCCGCCCTCACGCGCCGAGCGCTACTTGAACGGTGCACTGGAGAGTTCCGAGCCCGCACCTGCCGCGAAAACTGCACCCGCTGCGACCATGCCAGCCACCACCGCGACACCTGTGCAAGCACCTGTTCCGACTGCAACGCCACAAGAGCTGCAACCACAAGCACCGGTCGAACCCTCGGTTGACCGTCCCGCCCCCCTGAACCCGCCCACCTGAACCGGAGGCCAGCCATGTTCAAACGCTCAATCCTGTTTCCCCTAGCCGCCGCTACATTGCTGGCGGGCTGCAGCAGCACGACCCCTCACTACGATGCTCGTTTTGGCGAGGCTGTGCGCACCGCGCGCATTCAGATGACCCTCAACCCTGAAGCCGGCAAGACTCCTGGCGTCGGTGTGGATAGCGCCACCGGCATGGATGGCCGTGCCACGGCGCACACCATGGACCGCTACGAGCAAAGCTATAAAACCCCGCCACGAGCAGTCAATGTAATCAATATTGGCGGCTCGCTGACCAGCAACTCCAGTGGTGGAGGGGGTGGCGGAACCCCCTAATCCTCGGAATTTCCCGAAGCCGATTAACCAGTTCCACACCATTGAATTTGAAAGGAGAGCAGATCGCATCGCGGCCTTGCACGCCACTTACCGCCGCTCCAAAAAGTCGGCATGCATCTCATGTGTTTCCATTCTTTATTCACTTTAGAGGTATCACCATGAACAAGATCGCTCAGCAATTTGGCCATTCCCTGCAATCCTTTGTCCGCGACGAAGAAGGCGCGCAGATCATTGAATACGCATTGATCGTTGCAGTGGTTTCTTTGGGCCTGATTCTTTTGATGATGGGCACCGGTGGATTAGATTTTGCAGGATGGATTGAAAGGGTTAATGCTTGCTTGGGTGGCAACTGCGCTGCTCCTGCTGCTCCTTAACTCACTGCAAAGGCCACGACAGCCATGGCGTTGTCTTGGCCTTTGCTCAAACCGTCAACTCCCTATTTCTACGATGCATCATGAAAAACCACCCATATTTCTGGCCCATAGCCCGACCCCGGCGTGGTTCTGCCGCCGCTTTACGACGGCAGCGTGGTGCCTTTTTGATTACCTTCGCGCTGTTCATGCTGTTCCTGCTGGGCTTTATGGGCATTGCGCTGGATTTTGGCCGGCTCTTTGTCGTTAAGACCGAACTACAGACCGCGGCCGACAGCTGCGCGCTGGCAGCGGCACGCGAGTTGGACCTGCAGCCCGGCGCCGTGGCCCGCGCCACCAGCGCCGGCAGTGCGGTGGGCGGCCGCAACAGCGTGCAATTTCAGAGCGGCTCAGCCAATCAGGTTCATATCGACTTCAGCGATACGCTCACCGGCAGCTACAGCACGGTTTTTCCCGATAACACTGCCAAATACGCCGAATGCAGCTATGCACTGACGGGGCTAAAACCCTGGTTGCTCCAGATCATGGCGGCCTTCAGCAGCAATAGCGCCTATGCAAATAACCTCGCCGTCGCGGCTCGCGCCGTTGCCACGCGCGCACCTTCGCAATCGGCCTGCATCATTCCGGTGGCGCTACGCTGGGATAGCGGCTTGCCAACCGTCGGCCAATGGATTCCCTTTAACCCCGGCCAAGCGAAATCTGGAAATATGACCTGGGGCAATCTGAATGGCACTACATCCGCCTCGGGCACCGAGGCCGATATGCTCAATGGCTATTGCGTTTCCCCAAAAGCCGGAACCATCTTCACACCAGGTACGCAAGCCAACAAGATCGCCGAAGTTTGGAACTACCGCTTTGGCATCTACACCGACAAGAACATGGCAGCAGTCAACTTTGCCCTCACAGGCTCACCTGACTACTCCAGCTTTATATACACCACATCCAATTGGACGTCAGGACATGACGCCTATCAAGATTTTCTGGCCAAGCGCCTAGCCTTCACGCCTTGCGGTGTCAATCCCGGCGCCTGCGGCGTGAGTACCGGTGGCTACAAAACCGTAGCGCAGAAGGGTGACCTGATGGCCCATGGTGCCGACCGCCGCGTCGTGACCCTACCCATTACTACGGGTTCGAGCAATTATTTCAATAATCAATTTGCCTGCATGCTGATGCTGACGCCGCTGCAGCCATCCACCATGACATCGACGTTCGAATATCTGGGCCTGGCAACAGCTCCCGGCAGCCCCTGCAAAGGCAGCGGTCTGGTAGGCGGTACGGCCGGCCCGCTAGTACCGGTTCTGGTGAGGTGAACATCATGCGCAAACATCGCCTGCAATATGGAGTAGCGCTAATTGAACTGGCGCTAAGCATCCCCCTCATGATCATGCTAAGCATGATCGTCATCGAGTTTGGCCGCGCGTTATATGAATACAACACGGTGACCAAATCGGTGCGCGACGCCGTGCGCTATCTGACGGTGCAATTGCCGCCTGCGCCCACAAGCTGCCCGTCGGCAGCCACTAAGCTGGTTCGGTACGGCAGCATCAATCCACTGCCAGCCGACAAGCCCCTGGTGCCCGGCCTGGCCAATGCGGCGATCAGTTGCACCTGGCAGGCCAGCGGCACCGTGACCGTCACCGTGAGCAGCTACCGTTTCCAGTCGATGGTGTCCAATGTGTTCGGCCTGCAGCTATCCGATGCAAACGGCGGCATCAACTTCGGCAATATCGCCGCCACGATGAGGATGCCGACATGAAACACCTTGCACAGCGCGGCGCCACCCTCATTGAATTTGCACTGGGGCTGCTGATCTTTCTAATGTTCCTGCTGGGCGTGGTGGACTTCAGCCGCCTGCTCTATAGCTGGGCCGCAGCCAACGAGGCCACGCGTGCCGGAGCACGCTATGCGGTGGTGTGCGCCGACCCGCAATACGCGAACTCCAAAAATCTCGTACTGGGTCAAATGACGCCATGGCTGCCGCAACTCACTGCCTCCAATATCGCCATCGATTGGTATGACCCAGCAGGCAACAAAAGCACCACGTGCGACTCAACCAGTTGTGGTGGCGTGAGGGTACGCATTGACCCCCAAAACCCTCTGAAGTTCCAATGGATTGCACCCATCGTGGGATCTGCGATACAGCAAATTCCCATGCCGGAATTTTCCACCTATCTGCCGCGTGAAATCCTGCGCCAGGATCCCAACAGCAGTACGGCCTGCGCATCCTAACTAGGGAGAGCCAACATGAAAATCGCCATCATCTCCCCCAACACCGCCCATCTCCGCGAGATGGCCCATGTGCTGCAAGAGCAATCCCATCAGGTGCAGACCTTCGAGGGTGGCAAGACCCGCATGCCCACGATTGCCGAGCAGGAGCTGCCGGATCTGATGATCGTCGACGGTATGTGCTGCGACCCTGCAGACCTGGCCCCGGTGGAGCAGGTGACCACCCATCACCCGCGCATGGCCGTGGTCCTGCTGTGCGCCCAGCAGACACCTGAGTTTCTGCTGCAATCCATGCGGGCGGGCGTACGCGAGGTTCTGCCATCGCCGCCGCCGCCGCAGGCACTGGCCGATGCCGTTCAGCGCCTTGCCAGCAAATTGCAGGACAGCACCCCCAACCGTGCACAAGGGCAAGTCATGGCCTTTCTGCCCTGCAAGGGCGGTGCCGGCGCCACCTTCCTGGCCACCAATCTGGGCTGGGCGTTGGCGCAAAAGCACTCCGTGCTGTTGATCGACCTGAATCTGCAGTTTGGCGATGCGCTGCCCTACCTGCATGAAGGCAAACCAAGCTCGACATTGGCGGATGTGGCACGCGACCTTCACCGCCTTGACGCCTCTTTTCTCACGGCCAGTACGGTAAAGGTCACACCGCGCCTGCATGTGCTGGCGGCCCCCGAAGATGCCATGCATGCCATGGAGGTGGAGCCCGGGCATATTGAGGCCATCGTGCAACTGGCTGCCACGCACTACGACTTTGTGCTGCTGGACATGGGGCGCGTGCTGGACCCATTGGCTCTACGCGTGCTCGACAAAGCGCAGTGCATTGTTCCTGTGCTGCTGCCCAACGTACCCGCCGTGCGCAATGCGCAAAAGCTGCTGCGCATGTTCCATGATCTGGGCTACCCGGAAAGCCGCCTGCATCCGGTGCTGAACAGGGTGGACAGGCGCAGCGAAATCGGGCTGTCTGAAGTGCGCAAGACCCTGGGCCTGGAAGAGCAATGGCGCAGCATTCCCGACTCTGCCCAGGAAGTGCAAGCAGCCATCAATGCTGGAGCACCGCTGGCCGAATCCGCTCGCAGCAGCAGCGTGGTGCGCGAGCTGACGGCCTGGGCCGATGCACTGTCACCTCGGGCTCATGAAGAAAACGGTAATTTCTTGAACCGGCTCTTTCGCCGGGCGTAGGCATCCGTATTGCAGAAGGAGACTGTCATGTCACTACGAGATTTCTTGACCGCGCCATCGACACGCACGCCCAAGCCTCTGCTGCAGGTCGTGTCTGAGTCCGCAGATATGTCGGCCATGCCCGCAGCAGAGACTCCTCCGCCGTCCACCCCCATCTATGGTCACTCTGCGGCCTATCTGGCGCTCAGAAGCCGCATTCATGCCAAGCTGCTGGAGCGGTTTGATCTCGCTGCCCTGGATGCAGTATCCGTGCAGACACTGCAGCAAGAAATTGCGACCATGACCGAGCGACTACTGTCCGAGGACTCCGCAGCCATCAACGATCTCGAAAGAAAAATGCTGATCCGAGATATCCAGCACGAGATGCTGGGGTTCGGTCCACTCGAGCTGTTGATGGCCGACCCTGCGGTATCGGACATCCTCGTCAATCGCTACGACCGGATCTATGTGGAACGCCAGGGCCGCTTGGAATTGACGCCCGTTGTCTTTACCGATGAAAAGCATTTGCTGCGCATCATTGACAAAATCGTCTCACGCATAGGCCGACGCATCGACGAATCCAGCCCCATGGTCGATGCCCGCCTGCCAGATGGCTCGCGCGTGAATGCGGTCATCCCGCCCGTGGCCCTTGATGGCCCAATGATGTCGATCCGGCGCTTCGCCCATATCCCGCTGCGCATGGAGAATCTGATCAACGATCTCAAAAGCCTGACACCTGGCATGGCCCTGGTTCTTGAGGCTCTGGCCAAGGCCAAGGTGAACATGATCATCTCTGGCGGCACCGGAGCCGGCAAGACAACGCTGCTCAACATCCTTTCTAGCTATATTCCAGCAGCGGAACGCGTGGTCACCATCGAGGATGCAGCCGAGCTACAACTGCAGCAGCCGCATGTGGTTCGCATGGAAACACGACCGCCCAATATAGAGGGACGTGGAGAAATCACGCAGCGCTCGCTGGTACGCAACGCACTGCGCATGCGGCCTGATCGCATCATCATTGGCGAAGTCCGGGGCGCCGAAGCGGTAGACATGCTGCAGGCCATGAACACCGGCCACGAAGGCTCATTGACGACCATCCATGCCAATACGCCACGCGACTCTTTGGCTCGACTCGAGAACATGGTCGGCATGGCAGGCCTCAATCTGCCGCACCAGGCCGCGCGCCAACAGATTGCCTCTGCCATTACGGTAATCGTGCAGGCACTCCGGCTCACGGATGGCAAACGCAAGATCACCAGCATCCAGGAGATCACGGGCATGGAGGGTGATGTAGTGACCATGCAGGAGATCTTTGCCTTCACCCAGACCGGAGTCGGCGCAAGTGGCGAAGTCCAGGGGTACTTCCACGCCACAGGTGTCAGACCCAAGTTCGCCGATCGGCTCAAAGGCTTCGGCATTGCGCTGCCCGACAGCATCTTCGCTCCAGAGCGTCACTATCAATGAACTCGGCAAAAAGGAGCTGCCATGCTGTCCTTTTTCTCTTCCCACTCGGTCCTGGTAATCATAGGTCTGGTGTTTGTAGCCGTGCTCCTGCTACTGGAAGCACTGCACACGATCTGGAAGCAGTACAAGAGTCCTGAGGCAAAGCGGCTTGAACGCCGGCTCAGAGCCTTGTCAGCAGCCGATGATCGCAGCAATCCGACCAAGCTTGTCAAGGAGCGCACACTTAGCGATATGCCCAGAATGCAGCGGGTGCTGCAAACCATGCCGCGCGCGCACCAACTAGACCGTTTCATTGTTCAATCAGGCTTGGACTGGACGGTTTCGGGCTTGCTGCTCGGCAGTGCGATGCTGTTTGCGCTAGGTATGCTGACGGCCATCATGCTTCGCCAGCCCATGGATTTGGGCGTGCTTTTAGGTTTGGTGCTGGGTTCCCTTCCATGGCTGTTTCTGCAACGCAAACGACTGCAGCGCCTGAAGCTTATGGAGCGCCAACTTCCAGAAGCGCTGGACCTTATAGCGCGAGCATTGCGCGCGGGCCATGCATTTTCCGCAAGCCTGCAAATGGCAGGAGAGGAACTGACCGAACCTATCGCCGGCGAGTTCCGCCTGGTGCATGACGAGATCAACTATGGCACATCGTTACAGCAGGCCTTGACCAATTTGGGTGAGCGGGTGCCGATCACAGATCTGCGCTACTTCATTGTCGCCGTACTCATACAGCGCGAATCTGGCGGCAACCTCACCGAGATGCTCAGCAACCTGAGTCGCCTGATCCGCGAGCGGCTCAAGCTCCACGCCAAGGTCCGCGTACTGTCCGCTGACGGGCGAATGTCGGCCTGGATCCTGGGTTTGATGCCATTTGGACTGGCCGCTCTGCTCAATCTAATGAACCCGGAATTCATGCGTCCGCTATGGACTGACCCTATTGGCCTCACCATTCTGAAATGGTTGGCCGCATTGATGGTCATAGGTCTGCTGCTGCTGCGCCGCATCGCCCGTATCCGGGTATGAGCCCAACTGAAACGCAAGGAGTACGCCATGTTGATCGTCGCCCTGCTCACTTTCACCGCCGTCATGCTGGCTGTTGGAGCCTTGTTCTTCTGGGCAACGCCAACAGTCGCCGCGCGGCGTTTACAGTCACTGACACCCACCTCTCGGGACAAGGGCTGGACAGAAACAGTCGTCAAACTGGTCGGCCCATTTGCACACCTGTCGTCACCCACCAAAGACATTGATGCAACGCCGTTGCGGCTGCGCTTTCTGAATGCCGGCATCCGCCACGAGAGTGCACCACTGCTGTACTTTGGAGTCAAAACGCTGCTGCCTCTTGCTTTGGGACTGGCGGTGTACTCGCTCATGCGGGCAGCCAGCAAGGCAGACAGCACCCAGTTATTGTTCTACCCCTCGGTTGCAGCGCTTGTGGCATGCTACCTACCCAATCTGGCTTTGCACTGGATGGCCTCGCGCCGCAAGCGCGAGATCTTTGAAAATTTTCCCGATGCCGCCGATTTGATGCTGGTCTGCGTAGAAGCAGGCATGGGCCTGGATGCCGCGCTGGGCAAGGTAACTGAGGAGATTCGCATCAAAAGTGAAGCTCTGTCAGAGGAGCTCCACTGGACCAACCTGGAAATGCGTGCCGGCAGCACTCGCGAAAAAGCCTTGCGAAATCTGGCCGCCCGCACCGGTGTAGATGAGATTCACACTTTTACGGCCATGCTGACGCAGGCAGACCGATTTGGTACCAGCATCGGCGAATCGCTCCGGGTTTTCTCGGATGACCTACGCCACAAACGGCAAATGCGCGCCGAAGAGCTGGCTGCCAAGATTCCCACCAAGATGCTGTTTCCGCTGGTGACCTGCATCTTCCCGGCCATCATCATGGTGGTTCTGGGCCCGGCCATCATTCGAGTCGCGCGCATGATCTTGCCCATGCTGGGCGGCAGCATGTGAGGGCTTCAACAGTGGTTCGGATTCGCCTCTCGGACTAGATATCCTGAAAGCAATCCCAACTACTTTGATCTAATGCACAGGGACGGCAATGGTCTGCAGAGGGCACGTGCTCACTCTATAACGCTTGGATTGACAACTTGAGCTGGGGCCCTCTCTCGACGTGGTCGAGAAATGCGCCGTGAAATGAAACGTACGGATAGACCTGCGCAAACGGCAACCGGACGATTGACCGAGTGTCTATCTTTGCCTCGCATGGTTTCGACGCTGACTGCCACCAGGAGCTCTGCTCAAATACAAGTCGTCATTTTTTGAAAACATCGCGCCACAAAAACCACAAACTGTGCGATCAGCGCGCACAAAACCCTGCTGCAACCAGCGAAGGCAAGCGAGTAACCGCTACACTTTGCGCCTCAGGCCTGCGTAATACCCGACGCAGGCCTTTTTTCCCGCTTTCGAGGTTTTCGCGCACTGCCATGTCCACCGTCTTCAATTTCACCTTTGTTCCCTGGTTCAGGTCTGTGGCCCCTTATATCCACAAGTTCCGACACCAGACCTTTGTGGTGGGCCTGACCGGTGAAGCCATTGATGCGGGCAAGCTCAGCTCCATCGTCCAGGATCTGGCAATGATCCAGGCCATGGGCGTGAAGATCGTGCTGGTGCACGGCTTCCGCCCCCAGGTCAACGAGCAATTGCGCCTCAAGGGCCAGGAGCCGCGTTATTACAACGGCATGCGAGTCACCGACTCCATTGCGCTGGACTGTGCCCAGGAAGCGGCCGGCCAACTGCGTTACGAGATCGAAGCCGCCTTCAGCCAGGGACTGCCCAACACGCCCATGGCCGGTGCGCGCGTACGCGTGATTTCGGGCAACTTCCTCACGGCCCGTCCTGTGGGCATTGTCGACGGCGTGGACTTCATGCACTCCGGCCTGGTGCGCAAGGTCGACGTGGAAGGCATTCGCAGCGCACTAGACTCAGAAGCCATGGTGCTGGTCTCGCCCTTCGGCTTCTCGCCCACGGGCGAGGCCTTCAATCTCAGCATGGAAGAAGTGGCCACCCGCGTGGCGATCGAGCTCAAGGCCGACAAGCTGCTGTTCCTCACCGAGGTGCCCGGAGTGCGCATGGACCCCAGCGGCCCGGCCGACGAGAACAACCCCATCGATACCGAGCTGCCGCTGGACGCCGCGCGCCGCCTGCTGGCCCAGCTCCCGCCTGCGCAGCAGCCTACCGATGTGGGCTTTTATCTGCAGCACTGCGTGCGCGCCTGCGAGCATGGCGTTGAACGGAGCCACATCCTGCCCTTCTCCACCGACGGAGCCCTGCTGCTGGAGATCTATGTGCACGACGGCATCGGCACCATGGTTATCGACGAAAAGCTCGAAGAACTGCGCGAGGCCACGATCGACGACGTGGGCGGCATCATCCAGCTGATCGAACCCTTCGAGCGCGACGGCACGCTGGTCAAGCGCGACCGCACCGAGATCGAACGCGATATCGCCAGTTACACCGTCATCGAACACGACGGCGTGATCTTCGGCTGTGCCGCCCTGCATCCCTATCTGGAAGCCAAAACCGCCGAGATGGCCGCCGTCACGGTCTCTCCCAAGAGCCAGGGTACGGGCGATGGCGAGAAGCTGCTCAAGCGCATCGAACAGCGCGCACGCGCCCTGGGTTGCGAAACCATGTTTGTGCTGACCACGCGCACCATGCACTGGTTCATCAAGCGCGGCTTTCAGCCTGTCGAGCCCGAATGGCTGCCCGAGGCCCGCAAGGCCAAGTACAACTGGGGCCGCAAGAGCCAGGTGCTGGTGAAGAAGCTCTAATCCACCTTCACTATTAAAAATAGCTTCCGGCGCTTGATAAACAAGCGTTGGAAGCTATTTTCGGAGCAAAAGATCTTGATGCGGCAGGCGTTGCAAGAACGGCTAAGGCCGCGTAGCCCGGCCTGCCGACGCAACAAACTCCGATGGCGAGCGGCCGAACTGGCGGCGAAACGCAGCCGTGTATGCGCTATGGCTTTCATAGCCGCTTTCCAGTGCCACGGTCGTGATGGCCATGCCCTGCAGCAACTGGGGGATGGAAGCCATCAGGCGCATCTGCTGATACCACCTACCCCAGTTCATTCCGGTGCTTTTCAGAAAGCGGCGATGCAGCGTCTTGGGCGTGAGCGCGTGCTGCCGCGCCAGGGCTTCCACCGTGGTGCGCTGCGCCGGTGCACTCAGCATGCTCTCGCAGATACGTCGCATCAGCGCATCCTGGGGCCAGGGCAGGTAATACGGCAGCGGGGCCAGGGCGCTGAGTTCCTCCAGCAGCAAACTGCCCAGCAAGGCATCGCGCGGCCTATGCGGCCCCTCGTGGGGCAATGCCACCAGAGCTGTCATCAGCTCGCGCACCAGCGGCGCGACATGCAGCACGCCGTCCCGGGCCGGCAGCTGTGCGGACCAGGCCTCGTCGACGAACAGGCCATAGGCCCGCACCGCCGTGGTCGCCGTGATCTGGTGCAGCATGCCCGGGCGTAGCCACACTGCCGTGGTCGGCGGAACCAGCCATTGGCCGCTGGGGGACTCGACCAGCAACACACCTTCAGACGCATAGATGAGATGGCCGCGCGCGTGGCTGTGCTGGGGCACCACATGACCGGGCGGATAGCGCTGTTCCACGCCCGTGACAGGCAGTGGAGAGGCCTGGGCATGCTGCAAATCCAGCGCATGCGCGCCATGTTCGGGGGAGGCAAAACCCATGAGATGTCCAAATCTCTACAACAAATGAATATCTATCGATAGAAGTCTATACCGTTGACGACATAAAGTAGCCCCACTGTCTGCATCAACCCGCACTTTTGCCGTGAAACATTGCCACCCGCTTTCGCTACGCCTACTGGCTCTGACATCTGGTCGGGGTCTGCATGCACGCGTTCGCGCATGGTCCCATCCTGGTCTTCCCAGACCCCGGCCTTAGCCAGCTCCATCCGGGCAGGGAGACCAGGTAATTGTTGCAACCCATTCCAAGGTCTCTATGCTGGCTGATCCCTCTACCAAATACCGCGCATTTCCCGTTGTGGACTTTCCCACCCGCCAATGGCCTGCCCGTACGTTGACGCAAGCGCCCGTATGGCTTTCGACCGATTTGCGCGACGGCAACCAGGCGCTGTTCGAACCCATGAACCGCGAGCGCAAGCTGCGACTGTTCGAGGAACTGGTCGCCATCGGTTTCAAGGAAATTGAAATCGGCTTCCCCTCCGCTTCCCAGACCGACTTCGACATCGTGCGCCACCTCATCGAAGCGCAACTGATTCCGCACGACGTCACGCCCATGGTCATCACCCAGCTGCGTGAGGACCTGATTGCCACCACGGTGCGCAGCGTGGCCGGCGCACGCCGCGTGATCGTGCATCTGTATAACGCCGTGGCACCGGCCTTCCGCGAAATCGTCTTTGGCATGGAAGTGCCGCAGATCATTGCCATGGTGGAGCACCATGTACGCCACCTCAGGCAACTCACCGAGCAGCACCCCGAAACCGAATGGGTGCTGCAGTACTCCCCGGAAACCTTTTGCATGGCCGAGCTGGACGTTTCCCTGGCCGTGTGCAATGTCGCCATTGCAGCCTGGGATGCCGGTCCTAAGCGCCCCATGATCATCAACCTGCCGACCACGGTGGAGGTTTCCACCGCCAATGTGTTTGCCGACCAGATCGAATGGATGGACCGGCGTCTGGCACGGCGCGAGCACATCACGCTTTCGGTACACCCCCACAACGACAGAGGCACCGGCGTGGCCTGTGCCGAGCAGGCCCTGCTGGCCGGTGCCCAGCGTGTGGAAGGCTGTTTGTTCGGCAACGGCGAGCGCAGCGGCAATGTGGATCTGGTGACGCTGGCCCTGAACCTCTACACCCAGGGCATTGCCCCGGGCCTGGATTTCTCCGACATCGCTGCCGTGGCACGCATCGCCGAAGCCTCTACGGCCCTGCCCATACATCCGCGCCACCCCTATGTGGGCGATCTGGTGTTCACGGCTTTTTCGGGCTCGCACCAGGATGCGATTGCCAAGGGCTTTGCGGCGCAACAACCCGACGCCCCATGGCGCGTACCCTATTTACCCATAGACCCGCAGGACCTGGGACGTACCTATGACAGCATCGTGCGCGTCAACAGCCAGTCCGGCAAGGGCGGTATTGCCTTCCTGCTGCAGAAGGACAGGGGCATCACCATGCCGCGGCGCATGCAGATCGAGTTCAGCGCCATCGTCCAGGCCTGGGCCGACAGCAGCGAAACCGAGCTTAGCAGCGCACAGATCTGGGAGCTGTTCGAAGCCACCTACCTGCATGCCCAAGCCGGGTCCCGGTCACTGCGTTATGAAAGCCACCGCCTGTTCGACAGCCCGCAAGGCCAGGGTATCGAACTGCACTGGCACGATGCCGACGGGCAACCCAGGCTGCGCAAAGGCATCGGCAACGGCCCTATTGCAGCCACCGTCGCTGCACTGGAGTTGCCGCTGCGCATCGACAGCTACGAAGAGCGCAGCCTGGGCAACGGCGCCGACGCCTGTGCCGTTGCCATCATCGAAGCCGCATGGCCTGGCGTGCCCGGCTCACGGTTTGGCGTAGGCATGCACGCGAACATCGTCACCGCATCGGTGATGGCGGTCGTGAATGCCGCTGCGCGCTTTGAGGGGGACATGATTCAGACCCCCGCGTAGCCTTCGATAGATCGTCGCGTCTCCCTCTTGTCGGCCGATACCGTTTGAAGCTCGGCCTGCGCGGTGCCCTCCCTCATACGCCGACTCGGTCTTTTCCGTCTATTTTCAGCGGGTCTGTCACAATTTTGGGGGGCAGGCCCGTTGCGCCGATGGAGGCTTCTGGGCACTTGGTGCACCGCCGATGTTGCGCTGCGTCACAGCACCACCAAGCAGTCTGCGCTACAAAGTCGACATCCGATTAGCATGAGGCATGCCATGAATACACTCCCTCCTCAGGCCATCAGCCAGGATGTGCTGGCCGAGAAATATCTGGCCGACGGCGAGCAATCCGAGCAAGAGCTGTTTGCCCGCGTGGCACGAGCCCTGGCAGCTGTTGAACAGCCTGAGCTTCAGACGCATTGGGAGCAGCAATTTCTGGTCAATCTGCAGCGCGGTGCCATCGGTGCTGGCCGCATCATGGCAGCGGCGGGGCTGGACACCAAGGCCACGTTGATCAACTGCTTTGTGCAGCCCGTCGCCGACGCCACCAATGGTTTCGACACCCAGGGAAACCCCGGCATCTACACAGCGCTTTCTCAGGCAGCCGAGACCATGCGCCGCGGTGGCGGCGTGGGTTATGACTTCTCCAATCTGCGACCACGCGGTGCGCTGGTGCGCGGCACCAACTCCTTTGCGTCGGGCCCCTGCTCCTTCATCGATGTCTTCGATGCATCCTGTACCACGGTGGAGTCGGCCGGTGCGCGCCGCGGAGCCCAGATGGGTGTGCTGCGCATTGACCACCCCGATGTACTGGAATTCATCACCGCCAAGCGACAAAAAGGCCGCTGGAACAATTTCAATGTGTCTGTGGGAGTGAGCAGCGCATTCATGCAGGCGGTCAGGGACGATGCCCAATGGGAGCTGGTGCATGTCGCCAGTCCCAGCGAGGCACAGATACAGGCCGGCGCCCATCGCCGCGACGATGGCCTCTGGGTCTATAAAAGCCAGCCCGCGCGCGCGCTGTGGGATGCCATCATGCGCTCGGCCTACGACTTCGCCGAGCCCGGCATTCTTTTTCTCGACAACATCAACGCCGACAACAACCTCTGGTATGCCGAGCAGATTGCCGCCACCAATCCCTGCGGCGAGCAGCCCCTGCCGCCCTATGGCTGCTGCGATCTGGGCCCGGTCATACTCACGCGCTTTGTGCGCGAGGCGTTCACACCTCAGGCTTTCTTCGACATGGAGGCCTTTCGCGCCGCCGTCGCGGTTCAGGTGCGCATGCTGGACAATGTGCTGGACGCCACCGTCTGGCCCCTGCCCGAGCAGCAGCGCGAGGCACAGCAAAAGCGCCGCATCGGCGTGGGCTTCACTGGGCTGGGCGACGCCTTGATTCTGCTGGGCCTGCATTACGCCAGCGATGCAGGCCTGCAGCAGGCCGCATCAATAGCTCGCGCCATGCGCGATGCGGCTTATGCCGCGTCGGTGGAGCTGGCACGGGAAAAAGGTGTCTTCCCGCTGTTCAACGCCAAGCAGTATCTGAAAAGCGGCTTTGCCAAACGCTTGCCAAAGGAGTTGCGCGCTGCCATCAAAAAACATGGGCTGCGTAACAGCCATCTGCTGTCCATCGCCCCCACGGGCACGGTATCACTGGCCTTTGCCGACAATGCGTCCAACGGCATCGAGCCCGCTTTTTCCTGGACCTATACGCGCAAAAAGCGCACGACCGATGGCGGCGAGCAGTTCTACACCGTACAGGACCATGCCTACCGCCTGTACAAAGCCATGCACGGCGACGAGGCACCGCTGCCCGACTGCTTTGTCAGTGCGCTGGAGCTGAGCGCCAGCGAGCATGTAGCCATGATGCGCTGCGTGCAGCCCTTTATCGACACATCGATTTCAAAGACCGTCAACATCCCGGCCGACTATCCCTTCGAGGACTTCAAGCACCTCTATATGGAGTGCTGGGAGGTCGGCCTCAAAGGCTGTGCCACCTACCGTCCCAACGACACGCTGGGCGCGGTTCTGTCTACCGATTCAGCCCCCGCCCCCTCTCAAGCGCCTACCGATAAATCGCAGGCTGCTATCAACTCGGTTAGCAGCAGCGGCATGACGGCCGTGATCGAGCGCCGCCCCGAGGGTCCGCTCAATGCCGTGGTGGACAAGATCGAGTATTTCACGCATGACGGCATACGGCGTCTTTATCTGGTCGTCAGCTTCATGGTGGTCGACGGTGTGGAGCGTCCCATCGAATTCTTCATGCCCGTGGGCCAGACCGGGGAAAGCCAGCAATGGATCACGGCCACCATGCGCAGCCTGAGCCTGGCCGCGCGTGGCGGCTTTCTCGACAAGGCCCTGGCCGATCTGCGCAAAGTGGCCTGGGATCGCGGCCCGGTGCGCTACGGCAGCAGGACGCGTGACGACGGCAGCCGCATCCCGCTCTGGCATGACAGCGAAGTGGCGCTGCTGGCCTATGCGATTCAAAGCATCATCGCCAACCGCGGCCTGCCCCAGCCGGCGCCCAGCACGGCGGCCACGCCGGCATCTCCGCCCGAGAACAATGCCTCAGTCAGCGGTCAAAAGTGTCCCGACTGCGGAGCACATGCCATGATCAAAAAAGATGGCTGTCAGTTCTGTACTGCCTGCGGCTTTGTGGGGTCATGCGGTTGAAAAATGGATAGCTTGAGTCGCGATCAAGCTGAGCAGTGCGATGGATGACTGAGTCCGCTGCAGCAGCGTCCATTCAGATGGCAGCCCAAAGCAGCGGTCAGGCGCGGCTTCGGACCCAGCACCCTGAGCTCAACAATGCGACGGGTGACCGAGGCATGTGGAAACGCTAAGTACAGACGTTGATATCGAGGCCATCGATCATCGCTCTCCAACCTGAAAGGTGTTCCGTCATGAAAGTCAAAGTCCTCTGCTTCGGCATCTCGCTGGACGGTTACTCCGCCGGACCCAACCAGGATTTGCAGAACCCGCTCGGCGTCGGTGGGCCTGAGATCCTTGAGTGGTTCTTCCCCACCCAAGTCTTTCAGCGTATGCATGGAAGGTCTCAGATCGGCGAAACAGGTGTCGACAATCAGATGGCCGAACGCTCCTTCGAGAACATCGGTGCGTGGATTCTGGGGCGCAATATGTTCGGCCCGATACGCGGCCCTTGGCCCGACGAAAGCTGGAAGGGCTGGTGGGGCGATGAGCCGCCCTATCACGTGCCCGCATTTGTCTTGACCCACCACTCGCGGCCCTCGCTGCGCATGCAGGGAGGCACCGATTTTCACTTCGTCACGGATGGCATTGCATCGGCGCTGGCGCAAGCCAAGGCAGCCGCAGGTGATCGCGATATTCGCATAGGCGGCGGCGTAGCCACCGTGCGACAGTTCCTGCAGGCGCGACTGGTCGATGAGATTCACCTCGCTGTACGTCCTCTGTTGATGGGGGCCGGCGAAAACCTCTGGCAAGGCTTGGACATGCGGGCTCTTGGCTATGAGGTCGCCGAAGTGAGACAGGGCGAACGAGCCATGCATGTGATGGTGCGCAAACAAGCGTAACACCTGAAAACCGGGTCGCACTTGATACAGCAGGCGTACTCCTGGCTGTCCGGACTGTCCAAGCCCATGGACCTGACACTTGTGACGCTCATGTTCCAACCGGGACGGCGAGCGACAGTCGTATCCAGGACGCTTGCTTAACGCTTAGCTTCGGAGGTCGAAAGAGATGATTTGCCGGAACGATAGGCCAGGCCGGCGCCGCACGTGGTCTCAGTCGTAGGCCTCGCATACATCACCAATGGCGAGCTCACCCAACTTCTCGCTCTTTGAATATCACATTCCTGCTCTTGCCTCTCAAGCTCGACCATCAGGTACTCACGGTAAGCATCTGCTCGGACTTTCGGCTCGGTGATCGTGCTTTGAAGCAACTTATTGAGTTGTTGTTGCTCATGCAGCATGCCCTTCTGGCGATCGAGCAAAGGCTGGAGTCCCGCCTCGACAGGCTGTATTGCGTGAGCACAGCCAGTCCAGGCCATGGCGATAAAAAGAGCGACTTGGCGCATGTTTGTGCTTCGACCCCCACGTAGGTAAAGTGGATGGCATCAACCCCAGACCTTGCCCGATCACACTTGCCACTCTGAGAAGCACTATGGGTTGCCTCACGCCTTTATATAGGGGTTGGCGGAAATACTCCTACTGCCGTCCGGCATCCAGCGTCAATAGACTGCGTGCGACTCTTCGCTCAGGCTAGGGCTTGAAACGCCATGCGCTGCGACTCTCTCAAGGAGCCTGCAGGCACGGCTCACCGGTTGCGCCGCGCGCTCAGGATCAACTGAACTCCTGACTTCACCCAAGCATCACCACCGCTGGCCCAAGCTAGTTCAATTCCGCGTGGACGCTGCCCATGGATTCAACTGACAGCCTAGACTTGACGCGATTTTTGCAGTGAGTCAGGCTCGGATGACTCATCCAGCGCCACTGGCTGCGTGGACTCCGCCGGAGCCGCAGCGGCTTCTGGCTCCGGCTCCTTGGGCAAAGAGGCCCTTGCCACCTGGAGCATATGCAAGGCCAGCGATTCATACAGAGGCCGCGCAATCATGCGCGAGATCATGCTGGCGATCATGGCCGATGCCATGAGGCTCAGCACCAGTGCATGGCCGTCCACCATCTCCATGACGATGATGAAAGCCGTCAGTGGCGCCTGGGTGACCGCCGCCAGAAAGGCAGCCATGCCCATCGCTATCAATGCAGGAGCTATATCCGTAGTTCCAACAATCGATGCAACGTTATTCCCCACGCCTGCACCAATCGACAGCGAGGGCGCAAAGATACCGCCGGGTACGCCCACCCAGGCCGATAGCCAGGTGGCGATGAATTTGAGCGTGACATAGAACTCGGGCACATCGGCCTCGCCCTGCAACATATGCTTGACGGCTTCGGAGCCCGCACCAAAGGTGGCGCCGCCGGTGACCACGCCGATGACGGCAATCAGCAGGGCCAGCACTGCGGCAAAGCGAATCGGAAAGCGTGACCTGAGCTTGTTAAGGCGCTCGGTGGACGAGGTCAGCGAGTGGGTCATGAGCTTGGCGAACAGGCCGCCCAGCACGCCGCAGGTCAGCGCCACGGCAAGACAAGGCAGCAGGTCACGCCAGCCGAGTTCGGCCACGCGGATGCGACCAAAGTAGCTCAGGTTGCCGAAGACCGAGACCCCCATCAGACCGGCCAGCACAATGGCTGCGATGATGAGACCGCTGGAGCGCGACTCCAGCTTGCGCGAGAGCTCCTCGATGGCAAACACCACGCCCGCCAGCGGGGCGTTGAAAGCTGCTGCAATACCTGCCGCGCCGCCAGCCACCAGCAAGGCATGGGTATTGATGACGGACTTGGGGCCCAGCCAGCGCCGCGCCGAATGCATTACACCGGCAGCCACCTGCACCGACGGTCCTTCGCGCCCTATCGACAGCCCCGCAAGAAAGCCCGCGCTGGACAGCACGATCTTGGCAAACGACAGCCACAGCGACACAAAGCGCTTGCGCAGACTGGCATCGACCGATGGCTCCAGCGTGGCAATCACCTGCGGGATGCCCGAGCCGCTGGCACCCGGAGCCCATTTGCGCGTGGCCCAGACCGCTGCCGCCGTGATGGCCGGCATCCAGATCAGCACCAGCCAGCCATGGACGCCGTGGTAGATGCTCTCGAAAAAGCCGAAAGCCGCTTCGGCCAGCAGCGTGAAAGCCACCACGCTCAGGCCCGCTGCCGCGGCATAGGCCAGCACCACCGTCCGCTCCAGCCAGCGCTTTCCATCGCGCATCTCTTCATTGAGGTTGTGGAAGAAATCTGGCTCTTGCTGCATGGACGGGCAATCGTTTCGGGGCGGCTGCAAAAATGGGCGAAGACCCACATTCTGCGCTCGCCCAAGGGCTTGCCAGATCGGCAATAGCCACAACGATTGCCCACACAGGTTTTTACAACGACCGCCCGAGTCGCACATCTATTGCGAATCGCCCGGCTAAAGCCCGAGGGAATGTCCATGCGGTCATGCCGTATAACTCATCCCGTGAATGCCCCCCAAAGCGTCCCGGCCAAGGCGACCAGACCACCCATGGCCACCAGCACTGCACCGGGCCCAGGCACATAGGCGAGCAGCCATGTGAGTGCCAGCGCGGCCACACTGAGGCAGCCCAGCCAGACGATGGTTCCCACCGCAGCACCCCACAAGCCCATGCACAGCCACAGTGCGAGCAGCATCAGCGCCGCCCCCGCCAGGCGCAGCACGCCCCGCAGCGCCGGCCCGGGCTCGCCACTCGATACAAGCTGATCGCAATGCCTGTTCATGGCCTGGCTCAGCACCAGCATGCCTGCCAAGCACAGCGCCAGGGCGCAGGCCATCACCTGCCACAGACTCATGCCACACCTTTCAGCGCCTGCAGCGCAGCTGTCAGCAGGGCTGCCGAGCCCGCCATCCATGCCATCACGCGCAGCAGGCTGCGCACATGAAAGGCCCAGAGCGTCACTGCGGTGTAGAGCACAAAGCTGAGCAAGGTGGAAAGCAGCACGGCAGGTGCACGCTGCATAGCGCCCACGGCCACAAGCGCATGGGCCATCACGGCGCAGGCCAGCGCCGTGAGCGCATAGCCGCCCAGCGTGATCATCAGCACGCGCAGCAACACGGCCCAGCGATGGTGCCTGGTCTGAGCCTTGGTCATTGCCGCCGCTTTCATGTGAGACCTCCTGAGACAACGCCACGGCCCGCACGCAACTGCGCCATGTTCTTGCTACGCTGCGACTTTTCATGCCGCCATGCACCCCAGGCGACCAGCAGGCCCAGCGCCATGCAGGTCAGCTCCAGCCCTGCCCGCTGACCATCGCCCTGCGCCAGGTACAGCAGCAGGTGCTGGCCTGTAGTCATGACATTGAGCAGCGGCAAGCCCAGACACAGCAAGGCCAGCATCCATAGCTGTTCGCACCAGGCTTGGCGCGCCGTGCGCAGCAGCGCATGCAGCAGGCTCAGGACCCAGACCGCAAAGAACACACGGATTTCCCAGCTGGAACGCGCCTCCAGCACCAGAGGCAGCAGACGATTGCCATACAGATAGGCAATGGACGCCAGCGCCGAGCCTGCCAGTGCCGCCACATTGAGCGCATCGATGCAGCGGTACATGGAGGGCGTCGCCGCGCCCCATTCATAACCGCTTCTTGCACGGCGCTTGACCGCAAACAAGATCGATCCGCTGGCAATCATTGCCGTGCCGACCAGGCCCAGGACAAAGTACAGCCACTTCATCG
The DNA here is from genome assembly GCF_001010305.1 of Comamonas sp. E6. NCBI lineage: Bacteria > Pseudomonadati > Pseudomonadota > Betaproteobacteria > Burkholderiales > Comamonadaceae > Comamonas > Comamonas sp. E6. Next base: position 46,748 of record NZ_BBXH01000008.1, on the reverse strand, counting down.
CCCAGCCACCAAAGGTGACCAGATGCAGCGCGCTGATGACGGGATAGGTATCGCTTGCAAAACTACTGGACGGCGAATTGGCGGATAGCTGCAGCAGCTGGCCGTCGACGGCATCGAAGGTCACTGAATTGGCGCTGTTGACCATTCGGCGCGTCACTGCCGTATCCGGCTTGCCTTCCGTGAAGCGTATCGTGGCCGGCGCACCCTCAGGTCGTTGCACCACCACGCCCACGACAGGCTCCGTCAGCAGGGACTGGGCCTGCTGCGCAAGGCTGACAAGGTCCACAACTGCAATGGCTGGTGCATTCGAGGGTGTATTCGCCTCGGATCTGGCGTTCAACTCGGACTCGTAGCGGCTGTAGGCCGAACGGTCCTGCCCATACAGCGATTGCAGCGGCCAGGGCATATAGCTGGTGTAGAAATGCGCGAGTCCCGTGTAGACGATCATGAACAGAAACGGCAGCGTGAGCACGGCCGACGCATTGTGTGCATCCAGCCAGGAACGCTGGCCCTTGCCGGGCCGGAAGGTAAAGAAGTCCTGAAAGATGCGCCGGTGCACAATCACGCCCGAAACCAGCGCCACCAGCATGCACATGGACACCAGTCCCACCACCCAGAAGCCAGCGATACCGCCCTGCAAGGAATAGTGAAAGGACATGAAATGCCGACCGCCTTCGGTCTGACGCATGGCAGGCTCTGGCAGGACTTCGCCCGTCTGGACATCTAGGCTGGCCTGCAGATCGCCGTCCTGGGCACGCGCGAATACCTTTACCCCATAGCCTGTGTGCAGCGGCAGACCGATGCGCCAGATACTGGCATCCGGCGCCGTCTTGCTCAGATGCTGCTCGGCCAGCCGCAAGGCCAGCAGACGCTCTTGCGGAGAAAGCGCCTGCTGGCCGCTGCCTTCCAGTGGCAGCCCCTGCATCCATAGCGTGATGGACTCACGGAACACGCTGATCGAGCCCGTGAGAAAAATGGCGCAGAGCAGCCAGCCGCACACCAGGCCGCACCAGGTGTGCAGCCATGACATGGTCTGGCGAAGTCCGGGCCGGGATGCTGGCTTGCCGCTCATGTCAGCCCGCTCAGAACGCGCCACGCAAGGTCAACAGCACGCTACGCGGCTCGCCATACCAGTTGCCGCTGCCCGAGGTCCCAACCGTCTTGTAGTAAGTCTTGTCGAACAGATTGTGCACATTGAGCGCAGCCGACCAGTTGCGATTGATGCGGTATTGCACGCTGGCGCCCCAGACGGCGTAGCCGGCCTGGGTGAAGCGGAAGGGAACGGCATTGCCATCGTATTGGCCCGATGCCGGGTTGTAGCTGTTGGCCGTGCCGCTGACATAGGTGGCGCTTTGCAGCGTCACGCCACCGCCCACCGTCCATGGCGAGAGCTGACCCTGCAACTGATACGTGCTCCACAGCTTGAACAGGTGCTTGGGTGTGATGGAGCTATAGACCAGTTGCGACGGGTCGGTCTTGTTGCGATTGTGGTTGTAGGTATAGCCGGCAAACAACTGCCAGCCCTGTGCCAGCTGACCGGTCACTTCCATGTCCACACCCTGGCTGATGATCTTGCCCTGCGCGACATAGCAGCAGCTCAGGCCCAGATTCCCCACATCCGTTTCCGGATAACGCGGATCACGCACCGCCTGCCCCTTGCGCTCGATACGGTAAAGAGCCAGCGCTGTATTGAGCTTGCCATCGGCGAGTTCTCCCTTCATGCCCAGCTCGAAGCTGCGGCCTTTGATCGGGTCCAGCGCGGCCCCCGGTGCCGGCCCGGCCAGCATATTGGCCTGCGACTTGTGGATCTCGGTCACGCTGCCATAGGCCGTCCACTGGTTGCCCAGGTCATACACCAGGCCCGCATAGGGGGTGAAGATGCCGCTTTCGCTGTAGTACTCGCGACCGCTGGCCCGAACACTGCCATCGGCGTTGTAGTTGATGTATGGCGTGTCGTAGGAGTAGCTGGCATAACGTCCTCCGACAATGGCAGTGAGCTGATCCGTCAGGCTCAGGTTGGCACGACCATAAAAGCCTTTTTGAGTAGCGCCGTAGCCGGGATAGCTGCGCGTCATGCGTTCGCGTACCGCAGGGGGAATTCTGCCGGGATCGAACTCATAGACATTGGTCAGAGACAGCGGCGTATCCATCTCGGAGTAATAGGTGTCCTGATCGTCACGGACCTTGCTCCAGTCCGCGCCGAGCAGCAAGCGGTGTTTGCGACCGAACAGCGAGAACGGGCCGCTGGCATGCACATCCAGGCTTTTTTTCTCCGAACGAAAGTCGTTGGAAAAGCCGGTCCAGTTGGCGCCAAGACCTGTTGCAGGGTCAACGGCTCCGCTGAGGCTGGCCAGCCGCGCATCGCTGTCCACCTTCTGATAATTGAGCTGGGCCTTTAGCTTCCAGTCTCCCGCCAGCTGCTGGTCGAGCTGCGCAAAGACCTCCTTGGCGCTCTTGTCATAGTGGCTCCAGCCCGCCATCAGCGCAGTTTTGCGAGACAGCTTCAGATCGTCGCCATTGGCGGCACGCGGCAGGCCTTCGCGCCAGGGAGTGGCCCTGAGCTTGTCGTAGCTGGCTCCCAGACTCACACGGGTGGAGCTTGTCACATCGGCCTCCAGAATACCGTAGAGCAAGCTGTTGCGCGACTCCGCTCCGCGATAGAAGAAGTCCTTGTCAGAATGCGCGAGCACAGCACGACCACGCAGGCTCCCTGCTTCATTCAATGGACCCGCAACATCCAGCTCGGCCTGTTTGCGACTCCAGCTGCCGACGCCCACCGAGCCCAGAATCTGCTTTTGCGCCGTGGGACGCTTGCGCACCAGATTGATGGCACCGCCAGGCTCCCCATTGCCGCTGAACAGGCCGTTGGCGCCGCGCACCACCTGCACGCTGTCATACATGGCCAGATTGGGGTCGAACAGTTGCTGGCTGAAAGCGTCCACGCTGGCTCCGTCGATCTGCACATTGCTGATCTCGAAGCCCCGCGACAGAAACTTGGTGGCAGCACCGCCCAACCCTCCCGCACCGCCATAGTCCACCGTCACGCCGGTGGTCTGCTGCATCACCTCCCCCACATTGCTCATGGCCTGATCTTCAATGCGCTGGCGCGTCACCACCGAGATCGACTGCGGTGTCTCGCGGATGTCCTGCCCTTTGCCCAGGGACACATGCGAGGCGGCATACGAGCCGCTGCCTTCCGTGGCTTCACGCTGGGCCAGGGCCGTCACTGTCACCTCGCCCAGCATGCCGGTCTGGCTGCTGTGGCGACGCACGGTGATGGCCGCCCCGACAGGAAAAGCCTCCAGTCCGCTCCCCGCAAGCGCCTTGGCCAGCGCCTCGTTCAAGGTCTGCACGCCCTGCAACGCTGGCGCCGTGCGGCCTTCCACCAATGCAGCGTCAACCGAGACCGACACCCCCCAGATGCGGGCCAGTGCATTCAATGCTTGTCCCAGCGGCTGCGCAGGCAGGCTCAGGCTGCGCGAGGTGGACATGGCCGTCTGGCTGCTGGCGACCTGGGCATGAGCCGTCGGTAATACCGCCAGAGCTGACCAAGCCAAACAGGCCATGGCACTGGCCAAAGCCACTGCGCGCAGACCTCCGCAATGCGAACCCGCAGCCATCCCCTCCTCTTGAACAGAAGAAAAATGAGAGTGATTTCTTTTCATCAAATACATCCTGTGAAGTGCTTGTCTAAGTGCTTTCACAGTGAAGACGCATGAAATAGCTTGTACCGGACAAAAATTTTCATCCGGCCTTGTCGGCCGTCAGCGCCGACGGATGACGGTGCGGCCATCGGCCAGTTGCTCCACGCGCACCGGCAGGGAGCGCGACAGGCTGGCAATGAAGATGGCAGGCTCGCGCAGCTTGAAGCTGCCGGTCAATCGCAGGGATTGCAAAGAAGCCCCATCGTCCAACATCATTGACTGAGCCAGGTAGTCATTCCAACGCGCCACGACTTCGGTCAGCGGCGTGCGGTCGAACACCAGCCAGCCTTCGCGCCAGGCCCCCACATCCGAAACATTGAGCGAGTAGTGCGCGAGCTCGCCGCCTGCATAGATGCGCAGGCCTTGGCCGGCGCCCAGCATGGCATCGGGGTACTGATCCGCCATGCGGGCTTGCTGCCACACGGCCACACGGCCCTGGGCGACGCTGACCTGCAGGCCGGTAGGCCGAAAGGCCACAGAGAAAACCGTACCCAGCACACGCACCCGGCCCAGGGCCGTGTGGACCTCCAACGGCCTCTGTGCATCATGGGCCACGTCGAGCCGAATTTCGCCCTGGCGCAGATGGATCTCGCGGCGCTGACGGTAGAGCACCACCGAGGCATCGGTGCCAGGCGCCAGATCGAGCTGGCTGCCATCGGCCAGATGGCGGCTCAATTGCTGTCCATGGCCTGTATGCAGCGCGATTTGCTCCAGTGGCTGCAGCCAATGCCAGCGGCCGAGCATGCCGGCAAGGCCTGCCACACCAGCCACCCCCAGCACGGACAGCGCGCGACGGCGCGTCTGCTGCGCACGCGCCGACTGGGTGGCGGGCATGGGCATATCGCCTTGCAAAGCACTGCCATCGGTCTGCGCCCAGCCCGCCATGGCAGCCTGGGCCGCCAGTTCATTCGCGGGCTCACTGGCACGCCAGCGTTCCAGCGCCTCTGCCGCTACCTGCGCAGCTTCGGTACTTGCGCCATGCTGGCGAGCAATCAGCAACAAGGCGTATTCCAGCCGTTTGCGCTCGGTCATCTCGGCCTTCATGACTTGAGCCCCATGCAATCGCAGACGGCACGCACCACGTGTTTTTCGATGGCGGCTTCGCTGATATTCATATGCGCTGCTGCCTCGGCATGGCTGAAGCCATAGATGCGCACCAGCACAAACACCTCGCGGCGCTTGCGCGGCATGGCTTGCAGGCGCCGTGACAGCAAGACCAGTTGCTGTCGCCCTTGCACCTGACGCTCGGCCGAGGGCACCTCGTCGGCCCCCACCACCGCCAGGGTTTCCAGCATGCGTGCTTCTGCAGCGCGGCGGCGCGCATCGTCGATGACAATGTTCTTGCCGGTACGAAACAGCAGTGCTCGCAAATCCCGTACCGCAAGCTCTCGCGACTGCATGGCAAAGACGCGGGCATAGCTTTCCTGCACGACCTCCGCAGCCGCATCCCGGCTATTGAGCGAGCGAGCAAAGAAACTGACGAGTTCTGCGTAATAGTGCGCAACCACGGGTACACCTCGACCTCTTGCGAGGCATGCCGCCCAGGCTCTGGAATCGGCCGCAAAACATGCAGCTACGGAGCGGGAAAGCGCAGACTCTATCAGAAAATGAGAATCAATCTCATTAAATAGCAGATCTCGACACCTCTTCGCATCAATGCAGAGCCGGCGTCGCCACAAGCTTTGAACTTGCGTCTGCATCGCTGGCGCGACTGGGTGAGTTCCGCCCCGGGTCATCTCCTGCGGTCAGCCATTCAGGCGCAACAACTGCTGCCGGGCCCACCCAAGTTCAAGCGCAAGGCTCGGACAGGACTTGTGATTGGCCAGCCCCCTGCCCTGCCTGGCAGCAAACCTCAAGCCTGAAAGGCAAGCCCACAGAACGTCCTGCGGACTGCAATCGAGTGGACGGTCAGGCTTCTGTAACAGCGCTTCCCCCAAGCCTGCAGGCATGCAAGATCCTTGCCCACGATCGAAATGACCGCCGCTGGTTCAGATCGTGTAATACCAGCGTTTGATCGCTTCGCCAGCCCTGGCCAACACGGCTTCGCGCCCCGTCCCATCGAGCGAGCTGCCGGTCAGATACGCCGTCACCAGCAGCGGCGCAGATTGTGCGGTAGGCCAGACGATGAGAGTGTCGCAAGCCGTGCCCCTCTCGCCGCTGCCTGTCTTGCCGCCCACTGTCCAGTCGCCGGGCATGCCTGCACGCACGCGCTTGTCACCGGTACGGCTGTCCACCAGCCATTGCTGCAACAGGGCGCGGGCATAGCCCTCCAGCACATCGCCCAGCAGCAGCTTCTGCAGACTTTGCACCATGGCTTGCGGCGTCGTTGTGTCGCGTTCATCGCCGGGCAGCGCAGTGTTCAGCGAAGGCTCGTTGCGGTCCAGCCGGGTGGTACCGTCCCCCAGTTCGCGCAGCCATTGCGTCAGTGCCGCCGGCCCGCCGCTGGCTTCCAGCAGCACATTGGCCGCCGTGTTGTCGCTGACAAGCACCATCGCTTCACACAGTTCCTGCACCGTCATGCCGCCATTGGCACCCGCGCGTTTTTCGGATATCGGCGACCAGGCCACGACTTCGGAAGGAGAGTAATAGAGCTTGCGCCACAGTCGAATTTCATCTCGCTGTGCCAGATACAGCATGCGTGCGGCCAACAAGGTCTTGAAGGTGCTGCACATGGGAAAGCGCTCATCGCCGCGCCAACCCGCCTCGGCGCCGCTGACAGTATCCAGCACATACAGGCCGAATCGGCCCTGGGCCTGAATCTCCAGCGCCGCCAACTCGTCACTCAATGTTCTCGCTGCTGCGGCTTGCTGCTTGGAGATAAAAGCACAGCCGCTCAGTCCCCAGGCCCCCAGCCCCAAGGCCAGCCCTGTTGTCAGCATGCTGCGTCGCTGCATAAGATCCTCTTTTGGTTAACTGTCATGGTTTGAAGCATAAATCGGTAGATTCGTATGAACCAGCAGTAATAATTGACACCATCCATTAGAAAAACTTTTATCTTGTTTGAGATATGCAGCTACCACTGAACGCCTTACGCATGTTTGATGCAGCCGCCCGTCACCAGAGCCTGACTCGCGCCGCGCAGGAACTGCATGTGACGCAGGCCGCCGTCAGCCAGCACATCCGCAATCTCGAAGAGCGCCTGGGCAAGCCTTTGTTTCGCCGCCTGCCGCGCGGCCTGGCCCTGACCGACGAAGGCCAAGCCTTGTGGCCCGTGGTGGCACAAAGCTTTGAGCGCATAGAGCAATCGCTGCAGCAGGTGGCAGAGCCACGACCACGCGAGATTCTGACCGTGGGCGTGGTCGGCACTTTTGCCATAGGCTGGCTGATCCCCAGGCTGAGCCAGTTCCAGCAGTTGCACCCCTACATAGATCTTCGGCTGCTGACCAATAACAATCGCGTGGATCTGGCCGGCGAAGGACTGGACGCCGCCGTGCGCTTTGGCGACGGTGCCTGGCATGGCACGCACGCGCAGATGCTGCTGCGCGCGCCGCTCTCGCCCATGTGCACCCCCATGCTGGCACAACAGCTGCGCGAGCCTGCCGACCTGGCCCGGCAAACCTTGCTGCGCTCCTATCGCACCCAGGAATGGGAAGGCTGGTTTGCCGGCCTTGACCAGGCAGCCCCGCTGGCGCGCGGAGCCATGTTCGACTCTTCGCTAACGCTGGCCGAGGCCGCCGCTCAGGGCGCAGGCATTGCCCTGCTGCCCGCACGCATGTTCGAGCACATGCTGCAACAGGGCCGGCTGGTGCGCCCTTTTGCCCATGAGGTCGACACCGGCGCCTACTGGCTGACCTATCTCAAATCGCGTCAGGCCAGTGCCGCCCTGCAAACCTTCAGACAATGGCTGATGACCCAGTTGCAAACCGACTGAAACCAGCGCTCTTTAATGGCTAAAACCGTTTCACTCCAATTGTTTCAAGACATCAATCCGTGAGTACTCCAAAACATCTAAGCCGCACAGGTCTGCATGGCTTCAGGGCAACGGGTACAGTACACGCCCAGCAAGCGCCATGGCGCTTTGGTTTCATTCATCTCATCAGATACCTGCCTTGACTGCCGCCGCCACCCTGCCCGTCCTGTACTCCTTTCGTCGCTGCCCCTACGCCATTCGCGCCCGTCTGGCGCTGGCCCATGCGGGCCTGGCGTGCGAACTGCGTGAAATCAATCTGCGCAACAAGCCACAGGCACTGCTCGACGCATCGCCCAAGGGCACGGTGCCCGTGCTGGTGCTGCAGGACGGAAAAGTCATTGATCAAAGCCTGGAAGTGATGCAGCATGCGCTGCGCGGCAACGACCCCGATGGCTGGCTGCAACCCACGCAGGGCAGCCTGGAGGACATGCTGACTCTGATCGAGCGCAACGACAGCTTCTTCAAACAGGCTCTTGATCGCTGCAAATACCCCGAGCGCCACGATGCCGAGGCCGTGAACCAGGCCCAGGCCGATGCCCTTACCTGGTTGTCCGCACTGAACGATCAGCTCGAGGAAACCGGCTATCTGTTCGGCCTCAACCCCAGTCTGGCCGATATGGCGCTGCGCCCCTTTGTGCGCCAGTACGCGCGCATCGACGAAGCGCAGTGGAACGAGCAGCCCTGGCCTCATCTGCAGCATTGGCTGCAGCGCTGGATTGACTCGGCCCTGTTTGCCGAAGTCATGGAAACCTATCCGGGCTGGTTGCCCGGCAGCAAGGGGCCGACATTTGTTGGCGAGAGCATGGAAAGCCTCTAATGGTGAAACCATGGCTGTAGCTGCTGGAGTGACAGCTACGGCCAGTGTTTCAGAGCCATGAAAAAGCCCCGGCAGCTTACGCTTGCCAGGGCTTCATAGTTTGGATGTCGCCGGGATTCAGCGCTTTACGCCCTTGAGCAACAGCATGGCCAGAATCACGAAAAACGCCACAAAGCAGACAAACGACCAGTTGGCAATGGAGCCGCCCAGCAAAGTCCAGTCAATGGCTGCACAGTCGCCAGAGCCCTGGAAGATCATCGGAATGGAGCGGCTGAAGGAGTAGTGCTCGATCATTCCGTAGAAGTCACGGCCGCAGGTCGCAAACTCGGGTGGATACCACTGCAGCCAGCTTTGACGTGCCGCCACAAACGCACCGAAACCGCTGGCCAACAGGGCCAGAATGCCAAAGCTCATCCACCAGCCTTTTTGGCCTCTTAAGCTTGCCAGCCCTGTGAAGATAGCTACCAAAATCAGTGCATAACGCTGCACGATGCACATGGGGCAAGGCTCCAGGCCCACCACATGCTGCAGGTAAAGGCCAAACGCCAGCATGGCCACACAGGCGACGCTGATCAGCGCCAGGATGCGCCGCGGCGCGGTTTCAAACCATTGAAGCATCAATATTCTTTCTGCGAAATTTCTGAATCATGCCAGCACCAAGGATAACGCCCTCTGATGCCTGCACGACTCCTTCGCAGGAGACAGCAAGCCAGAGCCGCCTCTCGGCGACTCTGAGACTCCCGCCTGAGAGGCAGGGGTAAGGCGCGTAGCGCCTCAGGGGGTGTCAAATCCCAGCCGCCTCATCCAGGAACACCTTGGCCCGGCGCGGCGTCACCACCAGGGTTTCACCTTCGCGCAGACCCATGTCCTTGAACTGCTGTGCGGGAATCTGGGCTTCAATCAACCCGTCTTCCCCGGCATGGCTGGCATTTGGTGTGGTCTCGGAGGGAATAAGTTCCAGCCTTGCAATGGGGCCGACCACAATGGCGCGCGAAAGCTGAGCCACGATGCCTGTGGGGCGCCCCTGGGCGTCGAGGTTCTGGCCCGGGGAATAGCGCTCCACTTCCAGATCATGGGGTCGCACATAGGCAAAAGCCTGGCTGTCCTGGGCACCGCGCGCATCGCTGCTGTCCAGTTGCATGCCCTCATCCAGATAGACCCGGCCATCGCTGGCACGACCCTTGAACAGATTCACATCGCCCAGGAAGCCATAGACAAACGGTGTGGCGGGGTTGTCCCAGACTTGCTGGGGCGTGCCTTCCTGTTCGATCTTGCCCTGGTTGATGACCACCACGCGATCCGCCACTTCCAGGGCCTCCTCCTGGTCGTGGGTCACGAAGATGGAGGTCACATGCAGCTCGTCGTGCAACTGGCGCAACCAGCGTCGCAGCTCCTTGCGTACCTTGGCATCCAGCGCACCAAAGGGCTCGTCAAGCAGCAGCACCTTGGGCTCGACAGCCAGGGCACGGGCCAGTGCGATACGCTGACGCTGGCCGCCCGAGAGTTGCGATGGATAGCGCTCGGCAATCCAGTCCAGCTGCACCAGCTTGAGCAGCTTCATGACCTTTTCCTTGATCACTGCCTCGCTGGGGCGTTCCTTGCGCGGCTTGACACGCAGGCCAAAAGCCACGTTCTCGAACACCGTCATATGACGGAACAGCGCGTAGTGCTGGAACACAAAGCCCACGTTGCGGTCTCGCACATGCACATCGGTGGTGTCTTCACCGCTGAAGTGGATGCTGCCCACATCGGCGGTCTCCAGACCCGCGATGATGCGCAGCAGCGTGGTCTTGCCGCAGCCCGATGGGCCGAGCAAGGCGATCAGCTCGCCCGATTTGATATCCAGACTCACATCGCGCAGGGCCTGAAAATCGCCGAACTGCTTGCTGACATTACGAATTTCGATACTCATGATGAATCTCTTGTTCTGATCCGGGCAGCTCAGGCTGCCTTGGCGGTTTTGTTCGTTGCGAGGCTGATCTGGCCTGGGCGCTCGGGCGGTGCTTCGGCAGCGGCCCTGGCCTGCTGCTCGGCACGCCATTCGGCGAGGGACTTGATCACCAGTGTCACCAGCGCCAGCAGCGCCAGCAGCGATGCCACGGCAAAGGCGGCTGCTGCCTGATAGTCGGCATACAGCACTTCCACATGCAGCGGCATGGTGTTGGTCTGGCCCCGGATATGGCCGGAGACCACGGACACGGCACCGAACTCGCCCATGGCACGGGCGTTGCACAGAATCACGCCATAGACCAGACCCCATTTGATATTGGGCAGGGTGACATTCCAGAAAGTCTGCCAGCCCGAGGCACCAAGCACAATGGCGGCCTGCTCTTCGTCGCTGCCCTGGGCCTGCATCAGCGGGATCAGTTCACGGGCGATGAAGGGAAAGGTCACGAACACGGTGGCCAGCACGATGCCGGGCACGGCAAAGATGATCTGGATCTCATGCTTGGCCAGCCAGGGGCCCAGCCAGCCGTTGGCGCCAAACACCAGCACGTACATCAGACCGGCAACCACGGGCGAGATGGAGAATGGCAGATCGATCAAGGTGGTCAAAAAGGCCTTGCCCTTGAACTCGTACTTGGCGATGCACCAGGCGGCGGCCACACCGAAGACCAGATTCAGGGGCACGGCAATCAGCGCCGTGATCAACGTGAGCTTGATGGACGAGATCGCATCAGGCTCGCCCAGCGACGTGACATAGACATCCCAGCCCTTGCGCAGCGCCTCGCCAAAGACGGACAGCAGCGGCAGGATCAGGAAGATCAGCATGAACAGCAGGGCCACTGTGGTCAGAACCCAGCGCACCCAGCGCGGCTCGGTCGTGGTCATCTTCTCCAGCTTGGCGCTCTTGGGCGGGGCCGTGATCTTGTAGAGCGCGACCAGGACCAGCAGAGCAATGGCGACGATGGTGAAAAGATGCGCCCAGATGGGCAGCAGATTGGGAAACAGCGCCTGAATCGCTGCGTGAATCGAAGACATCAGCGGCCTCCCTGCGCCTTGCGCTGCCATGCCTGCAGTGCGTTGATCAGCAGCAGCAATACAAAAGAGATCAGCAGCATCACCACGGCCACGGCCGTGGCACCGGCTACATCGTGTTGATCCAGCTTGGCCATGATGATCAGCGGAGTGATTTCCGAGACCATGGGAATGTTGCCGGCAATGAAGATCACCGAGCCATATTCACCCACGGCGCGCGCAAAAGCCATGGCAAAACCGGTCAGCAGCGCCGGACCGATATGCGGCAGTATGACCTTGTAGAAAATCTGCCAGCGCGATGCGCCCAGGCTGGTTGCCGCCTCTTCCAGCTCCTTCTCGAAGTCTTCAAGCACCGGCTGAACGGTACGCACCACAAAAGGCAGACCGATGAAAATCAGTGCAATGGCGATGCCCTTGGGGTTGTAGGCCATCTGAATGCCCAACGACTCGAAGTACTGTCCGATCCAGCCATTGCCCGCATACAGCGCCGACAGCGAGATACCGGCCACGGCCGTAGGCAGCGCAAACGGCAGATCGACCAGCGCATCCACCACCTTCTTGCCGGGGAACTGGTAGCGCACCAGCACCCAGGCGATCAGCATGCCGAACACCACGTTCACGCAGGCCGCAATAAAGGACATGGTGAAGGACAGCTCGTAGGAAGCGACCACGGCCGGCGCCGATACCGCAGTCCAGAACTGCTCCCAGGTCAATGAGAAGCTCTTGAACAGCAGGGCTACCAGCGGGATAAGCACGATGATGCTCAGATAGAAAATGGTGTAGCCCAGCGTCAACCCGAAACCGGGCAACACTCGCTTGGCACTACGCGCCTTGCGTGGGGCTAGAGCAGCAGAGGACATATTCAAAAGGCAATGTAGAAAAAGTGATTGCAGCCAACATGCCGGGCCTATGAACAGGCAGGCGCCCCACAGGGACGCCGAGCAAGGGCCGCCCCTTACGCTTGGGGCGTCGCCCCCTCCCGCGCAGCGAGAGAGGGGAAAGCGGCATGGCCGCTCAGGGGGAGTCTTTATTTACCGGGGGTGTAGAGCTTGTCGAACTGACCGCCATCGTTGAAGTGCACCTTCTGCGCTTCGGTCAGCGAACCGAAGTACTTGGCCACGGTGAACTGCTTGATGGGCTTGAATTGGTCGGCGTGCTTCTTGAGCACCGCTTCGGAGCGAGGACGGATCGCATGCTTGGCTGCGATTTCCTGGGCTTCGTCGGAGTACAGCCATTGCAGATAGTCGGTGGCCAGCTGGGTCGTGCCCTTCTTGGCGACGGTGCGCTCGACCACAGCCACAGGGTTCTCGGCCACGATGCTCACCGATGGGTAGACCGCGTCGACCTTGCCCTGGCCGAATTCACGGTCCACGGACACGACTTCGGATTCGAAGGTGATCAGCACATCGCCGATATTGCGCTGCAAGAAGATGCTGGTCGCATCGCGGCCGCCCTTGCCCAGCACAGGCACGTTCTTGTAGAGCTTCTGCACGAATTCGGCCGCTTGTGCATCGGTGCCGCCCTTTTCACGCACCGAACCCCAGGCTGCCAGATAGGCGTAGCGACCATTGCCACCGGTCTTGGGGTTGACCACCACGACCTTCACATCTGGGCGCACCAGATCGGACCAGTCCTTGATGTTCTTGGGATTGCCGTTGCGCACCAGGAACAGCATGGTCGATGTAGTGGGCGATGCGTCATGCGGGAACTTCTTGTTCCAGTCCTTGGCGACCACGCCGTTCTGGGCCAGGAAATCCACATCGGTGGTCGTGTTGAAAGTCACCACATCGGCAGCCAGGCCGTCATTGACGGCGCGGGCCTGGGCACTGGAGCCGCCATGGGACTGATCCACCTTGATGTCCACGCCCTTGGTCTTCTTGTAATGGGCGATGAATGCAGCGTTGTAATCCTTGTAGAACTCGCGGGCCACGTCATAGGAGACATTGAGCAGTTGAGTCTGTGCCGAGGCAGCGCCTGCTGCTGCCAGTGCGATGGATGCCAACAATGTCTTGAGCTTCACGGAATGCATGGTTCGCTGCCTTTTCTTGAGCAATGTGTATAGATGTACACATTGTGCGAACGACTCCTTAAAACTCAAAAGAATATATTTTTCTTTGTTTTTCTGAAATTCAATATAAAGAATAAAACAGCACGCGAATTCAAGGTAAAAAATAGCCGTAAGCGCTCTACCAGCAAGTGCATGCAGCTATCAAAAAAGAAGCACCAAAGAGAAGCAACCCCGGAATTTCAGGCCGCAAGTGCAGCTGCCTGCAAGGGCCGGGCCGAGGCCTGAGCATTCCAGCCGCCCTGCTCGGTCAGCGACTGCAGCAGTGCCAGCCCCAGTGGCCAGGCTCCGAAGCCCGACTCGATATTGATATGTCCGGCGTTCTGCAAACGCACCAGCTCGCTGCCCCAGGCCCTGGCATAAGCGCCCGCACGGCGAATGGGGCAGAACGGATCATTGCTGCTGGCCACCAGCACGCTGCGATAGGGCAGCGGCGCATAGGGCACGGGGGCGAAGTCGGCAAGCTGGGCGCGGCGCTCGGGGTCGGCAGGAGCCACCAGCAAGGCGCCATGAACGCGCGCCGCGGCAGCCTCGCCCAGATGCGCGGTCGTGATGCAGCCCAGGCTGTGAGCCACGATGACGGCAGGACGTTCATCGGAGAGCAAGACTCTTTCCAGCTCCGCCACCCAGGCATCGCGGTGCGGCACCAGCCAGTCCTGCTGCTGCACACGCACGGCGCCTTCCAGCTGCTCAGCCCACAGGCTTTGCCAATGGCCGGGACCGGAGTTGCGCCAGCCAGGCACGATCACGATGCGAAATGGGGATGTCATGCTGCCTCCTGTAATCTCGGAGCGCCAGCCGGGCCAGAGGAAAAAGCCCGGCGTGCTCCTGATCTGATAACAAGGCAGTCATTGTGGGCAAGGCCTGCCCAAATCCCAACGAATGTTTTGTTGTTATCTTATGGGCAGAAGCTAATGCTGCGCCGAGGCCGATGCTGCCTTTTGCACGGCAGAGATGCTGCTGCCCGGCATGCGCTCCCCAAGGAAGTCCAGGAAATGCCGCACCGCCGGTGCCAACCCACGCCGCGAGGGGAACACCGCATGCACGATGCCGCGCGGAGGTGCCCATTGCGGCAGCAACTGCACCAGAGTGCCCCGGGTCAATTCGTCCTGACACATATAGTCAGGCAGCCAGCACATGCCGCTGCCGGCCAGGGCCGCAAATTTCAGCGTCAGCAAGTCATCGACCACATAGCGCGGCTGTAGCTGCAGCCGGTGCTCCTTGCCTTCGGGCCCGACGAGCAGCAAGCTGGAATGACCGTCGACTGCCGTCATCGCCATGCTGTCCAGCAACTGCAAGTCCTCCAGGGACCTGGGCGTGCCCTGGCGCTGCAGCAGATCGGGGCTGGCCACCAGAATCTGGCGCGAGCTGTCGAGTCGCTTGACGACCATGGAGCCGCTGTCCTCCAGCGTGGCACGCACGCGCAATGCGACATCAACCCCCTCCTCGACCAGATTGACTGGGCGGTTGGTGACCTGCATCTCCACCTGCACCAGCGGGCAGCGCTTGAGGAATTCGGGCATCAGCTCGCCCAGGACGGTCTGCGCCAGCGTCACCGGGCAGGTCACACGAATGGTGCCGCGCGGCTCGGTCTGGACTTCGGCCACGGCATCCGACGCTGCCAGGGCGGCATCGCGCATGGCCTGGCCGTGGCGCAGAAAGGTCTCCCCCACTTGCGTCAGAGACAGCTTGCGGGTGGTGCGTTGCAGCAAGCGCACCCCAAGGTGGGCCTCAAGTTCAGCAACACGGCGCGAGAGGCGCGACTTGGGAATACCCAGTGCCCGCCCCGCAGCGGCAAAGCCGCCGCGCTCGACCACTTCGACGAAGTACAGCATGTCGTTGAGATCCACCATGCATATATCCTTGGACTCGATTGAATTGATATTTGGAACGATCTATCGCATTTTTGCAGACTTATTGCCAAATCTAAACAAATCTACAATCTATCCCATTGCAATTCAAAACGAATCACTGTTTTGCCGCAACGCAGCATCTGAGCTGGGCAAGAAGTGCTCTTTTACTCATTTTTAGAGGTATAGGTACCAATATGCAAATCCTGCACATCGACTCTTCCATCACTGGCTCCAGTTCCGTTACCCGCTCCCTGACAGCCGATATCGTTGCCAACCTCAAGCAGGCCAACCCCGAAGCCAAGGTGGACTACCTGGACCTGGCCGTGAGCGCCCCCAGCCACCTGAGCGCGCAATCTCTGGGCTTTCGCACCGGCCAGGCCGCTGCCACCGAAGTCGAACGCCAGGAAAACGCCGTCTCCGAAGCGCTGGTCAGCCAATTCCTGGCTGCTGACGTGATCGTGGTGGGTGCCCCCTTCTACAACTTCACCATCCCCTCGCAGCTGAAGGCCTGGCTGGACCGCATCGCCCAGGCTGGCCGTACGTTCAAGTACACCGCCACCGGCCCCGTGGGTCTGGCCGGCGACAAGAAGGTCATCGTCGCTTCCGCTCGCGGCGGCGCATACTCCACCAGCGAAGCGGGCCAGGCCATGGAGCACCAGGAAAGCTACCTGAAGGTGATCTTCGGCTTCATGGGCGTGACCGACGTGACCATCGTTCGTGCCGAAGGCGTGGCCATGGGCCCCGACGCCAAGGCTGCCGCCATGGAAGCAGCCAAGGCTCAGATCGAGCAAGCACAAGCCGTCGCTGCCTGATAGCAGGCAAAGCTGCAAAAGCCGGTACCGCCCAGGGCGTACCGGCTTTTTTGCGCGACAAACTTGCTCACGACCAAGGTTTCGGACATTTCCGACTGAAGTTCTGGAAAAAACTGCCGATCTGAAGGCCTGAACCCGCTATTTTTGATACGCTGAAAACAGTTAGATACCGATCAGGTCCGAGTCTCGGTTGCTCGGACATGCTTTCCCAGATGCCAGCTTCCCGCCCCATGCCCACCGCCGTCCGTCAATCGCCTCAGCGCTCCGACGAAAACCTCGTCGTCACCGCTATTGCCGCGTTTCTGGTGGCAGCACTGATTCTGGGCACGGTCGCCTATCAATATCTCAAGCATTCGCAGCAGCAAGAGCAGACCCGTACCGACCGTCAGGCCTACAAGCGCTACAACGACTATCTAAAGTCCACCGAGCAAGCCGCTCCCGAGCCGGCCGCCAAGCAGCCCGCCCCCGCACAGGCCAGCGCCGCGCCTGCCGCGCCACCCAGCATGGCCGAGAAGCTGCTCAGCCACCCTGCCGTCACGCCAGGCCCCGGCTTCAACGCTCCCGGCGTGCAGCAGACCGGCGTGGCCATCATCGATGCGATAGATCACGCCCAGGCAACCGCCAAGCAGTAAGGTCAAGAAGGCAGGCAGGCTTTGCCTTGCTGCACGGCAGCTCAGCGCATCACCAGACCGCCGTCGACAAGCAGCAGCTGCCCGGTCATGAAACCGCTGAGTTCCGACCCCAGGAACAGCACCGGCCCCGCCACATCTTCGGGCCGTGCCAGCCGCCGCAGCGGCGTGGCCGCCATCAGCGATTCACGAAAAGACTCCTTGCTGTCCTGCGTACCCTGCGTGGGATAGACCAACCCGGGTGCTACACAGTTGACGCGGATGCCTACTGGCCCAAGCTCGCTGGCCAGATTGCGGCTGAAGGCCAGCAAAGCCCCCTTGGATGTCGTGTAGTCGTGATAGGCAACGACTGGCTGCTCCACCAGATTGCTGACAATGTTGACAATGCTGCCGCGCGCGCGCTGGCGCATCAACGGCAGCACCGCACGGCAGACATTGAAGCTTGCACCGACGGCCCCGTCGAACTGGGCCTGATAGTCCGCCCATTGCAGATCGTCAAAACGGCTGCGGCGTTCCGGATCGAATGCATAGGGCCTGAAGGCATTGTTGACCACGATGTCGATGCCCCCCGCTTCGCGCACGATGCCGTCCACCATGCCCTGCACCGCCTCTGGCGAGCCCACATCGGCCTTGACCGCCCAGGCATCGCCGCCCGAGTCCTTGCCCGCGGCCAGGCAGGCATCCACGGTGCTGGCTGCAGCCTCGTCATTGGACAGGTAGTTGACGGCCACGGTCGCACCCTCGCGCGCAAACGCCAGGGCAATCGCCGCACCGATGCCGCGGCTGGCGCCCGTCACCAGCACCACCTTGCCGCGCAAGCCCATTGAAGAAGACTGACTCATATTCACGATTTCCGTTCAAACACTGGCAGATCCCAGGGAAGAGACAGCAGGCAAGGACCTTGGCGGCCTCGCCGCCCCGCTGCGATGCTGTCCTCCCCCAAGGCGCGAGGCCGCCCAGGCAACGCGCCTCCAAGGGGAGATTTACAGCGGCACAACCACATCCGCCACCTTGATCTGACGCTGCACCATGCCCAGCGCACGATAGGCATCGGCGCCTTTTTGCAGCGCAGCCATATCGAAACTGCCCAGCGGCTGGCCCTGGACTGCCGGCATGGAAGAGGCGTTACGCAGGCGGATCACATCCAGATTGATATCGCGACGCGTGCCGTCGATGGCATATTTGCTGGCCAGCACCGAGGCCTCCTCGGGATTCGCCATCATCCAGGCAGCGCTTTCGCGGTAGCCCTTGACGAATGCCTTGAGCAAGTCCTTCTTCTGCTGGAACACCTCCTCGCGCACCACAAACATGTCGCTGGACATATTGAGGTGGTCGCTGACCTGCATCACATTGACTTCGCCTATGCCCTTGCGCAGTCCCACAGCCAGGCCGGTATCCGTGGCGGCCGTGGCGTCAACCTGCCCTTGCATCAGGGGCGCAAAGTTCAACAGGCCGGTCACGACAATGCTCACATCCGACTCCTTGAGGCCGGCCTGATGCAGCATCACCAACAGGTTCTGGCGCGTGCCGCTGGCAAGGCTGTAGACACCGATCTTCTTGCCCTTGAGGTCTGCGGGCTTGCGAATGCCCGAGGACTTGAGCGAAACCACATTGAACACGTTCTGCGGATAGATGTCGTAGATCGCCACCAGCTTCTCGCCCTTGTCCAGAGCCATGAAGAAGGAGCCGGGATCGGTAAACGCCACGTCGGCCTGGCCGCTGAGGATGTTGCGAATCGCATCGCCGCCGCCTGCTCCGGGCAGATAGGCCAGTTCCACGCCGTTCGCCTTGAAGAAGCCTTTTTCGGGCTCAACCAGAATATTGGTGATCTCGCTGATGGGCTTGCTCCAGCCCGCCAGGCGAATCTTGCCCTGCAGAGGAACCGCCATGCTGGTGCCGGTCATGGCAAGGCCGCTCAGGCCTGCACAGGCGCCGAGCAGGCTGCGGCGAGAGATGAACGAAGTCTGGTTGCTGGAGTGCATGACAAATGGTTTGAAGATGCAGTCAGGCCCGGTCGCCCGACTGCGAGGTTGAAAAGTGATGAGAGCGCAGCAAATAGCGCTCCAGAACAAGGCAGGCCTGATACAGCAGCAGGCCCATGGCGGCGATCAGCACCAGCGCCGCAAACATCAGCGTGGTGTCCATCATTCCCTGGGCGGCAATGACCACGGCGCCCAGGCCCTGGCTTGCGCCCATGAACTCGGCCACCACGGCACCGACCAGCGCCAGCACGACGGCCACGCGCAGCCCGGCCAGAATCGCGGGCAGTCCGGTCGGCAGTTTCAGGCGCAGCAAGGTCTGCAGCCTGGTTGCGCCCAGCATGCGAAACAGCTGCAGGCGCTGGCCATCCACCTGCCGCAGGCCCGTCAATGTGTTTTCCATCAATGGGAAAAAGCAGATCAGCGCCGTGATCAGCACCGTCGGCAGCATGCCGAAGCCGAACCACAGCACGAACAGCGGCGCCAGAGCCAGCTTGGGCACGACCTGGCTGACCACCACATAGGGCTTGAGCACGCGCTCCAGCAACTCGGACTCGGCCAGAGCCATGCCAGCCAGCAAGCCCACGGCACTGCCGACGAGTAGCCCCAGCAGCAAGGCCTGCAAGGTAGCCCAGAGATGCGGCCAGAAATAGCCGGACGCGAGACCCGACCACAGCGACAGCGCCACCGCCGAGGGCGCGGGCAACACCAGCGCCGACAAACCAAATTGCCTCGCAGCCAGTTCCCATATTGCGATGACAGCTATCAAAAGCGAGGCAGACAGCCAGTGTGTTCTGTTCAGCAGGCCGCTCATGCGCCACCCCGGTCCATGGATGCGCGAATGCGCGCGCAATAGTCGTTGAACGCCGCGCCATGGCGCAGGCTCTGCTGGCGCGGCTGCGGCAGCTCGACGGACCAGTCGTCCACGATGCGGCCGCCATGCATGAGTGCAATGCGGTCACCCAGATAGACAGCCTCGTTGATGTCGTGGGTAACAAAGAGCACCGTCGTGCCATGGCGCTGGCAGGTGCGCAGCAAATCGTCCTGCAGTTCGGCACGCGTAATGGCATCCAGCGCCGCAAAAGGCTCGTCGAGCAGCAGCAGCGGCGGCTCCAGAATCAGAGCTCGCGCCAGCGCCGCGCGACTTTGCTGTCCACCCGAGAGCTGCCCAGGGTAAAGCCGGGCATGGGCGGCAAGGCCCAGTTGCTCCAGCAACTGCATGGCTGCATGTCGGTCCTGCTGCGTGGGTTTGCGCTGCAGCGATACAGGCAGCAGCACGTTGTCGATCACCGTATGCCAGTCCAGCAGCGTCGGCGCCTGGAACATAAAGCCCAGTTGCGGCCCCGGCGCTGCCAGTTCGGTGCCGCGCAGCAAGACATGCCCCGACTGGGGCCTGAGCAGGCCAGCCGCCAGCTTGAGCAGCGTGGTCTTGCCGCAGCCGCTGCGCCCCAGCAGGCAGTGAAACTCTCCAGCCTCGACCTGCCAGTCCACGCCATCCACCACGGGCACTCGTCCCGGGTAGCTGAATCGTGCCTGCTTGAATTCCATGAATGCCACGGCTGTACCCGCCCCCTCAATCCGCATAATCAGCCAGCGGCTGGGCCGCAAGTTCCGCCGACTGCTCGATCTCCGTCATGCGCACCAGATCCAGCAGGTTGAAGCGCCCGTCATGGTGCCATCCCGCCTCGGGCATGCTCATGGAGCCGATGGCGCTGATACGCGTAACGCCAGCCGCACCCAGCAGCCCGGCCAGGCGGTACAGCTCTTCGGGGCCGGCAGCAATGCCGGCGGTCTGCAGATAGTCGCGCTGAGCGGCCACCACGGGCAGCACGGCATCGAGCCGGTCCACAGCCACCACGGCAATCGTGCGGTACAGCGCGGTCGGTGCCAAGGGCTGAAGACTCTCGCTGTAGGCAACGCTCCAGGGCGCATCCACAGGTCCCAGCAGCTGGTGTGCTTCACCGCCCCACTCCATGTTCTGCTGCCAGCGTGCCAGCGCCGCCCCTTCTTCCAGATCCAGTTCGCGGCGTGCAAATCGTCGCTGCAGATTGGCAAGCTCGGCTGCCAGATAGTCGGCAAAAGCACGCGCAGAGACCGGCGCCCCACGCTGCACATAGAACACATGGGGCGAGTAGCAGCCCTGCTGGTCATAGCGCATCACGTCCCAGGCCGCCAGCCTTGCCATGGCCGGAGCCTTGAGCGTATCCAGCGCCTGCGCGTCGATCAGGCCAAAGCCCAGCTTGTGGCCATGGGGCAAAAAGCGCGTCGTCACGGGCAGGCGACGACGCAACGCATCCAGCGTCTGGTTGCCGCCATAGGCCAGCACCGTATCGGCCTGGGCATAGAGCGCGTCGGCCTCCTCGCCACCTGCACCGCGCCACCACACCACGGCCAGGCAATCGGCCAGCGGCGGGTGGACCTCTGCTAGCAAGCGTGCAAACCATCCCGCAAACAAGGGCTCGGCACTGGCCAGCTTGCCAATCGCAGGGGCCTTGACCAGCAGGCCGCAGACCAGGCTCCACAGCGACAGCGCAGGTACGTTGCCGGCCCAGCTATGCACCAGCAGATCCGGGCCGAAAGCACGTACGGCCCCGCCCTTGGCTGCCGGTTGAAAACCATCAAGTACTGCCGGATTGGCAAAATCCTCGGCCACAAAGCGCTTGAGCTGCGCTGCACGAAAGGTCTTGAAAAATCCTGTCAGCCCCAGCCGCACCATATCGGCGTCATAGCCGCTGACCACGGGCAGCCAGGCTTCGGCTTGCTGGCGGTAGATGTCGTTACGGTCAAGCAGGCGGGCCATCGCACGATCGACGGCATCGATGATCTCGGCCACCGGCATGGGGCGCAGATGGGCGGCCGCGGCCTTGCGCACACGGCAGGCCAGTGCCTGCATCTGCGGCGCCGTCAGCACGGGCACGCTGACTTCCAGCCTCTGGCCGTCGCGGGACTCGAAGTCCAGCGTCTGCCACTGCACTTCGTCGTCGCCGAGGCCCGGCAGATAGCCTGCCTTGATACGCTGTAGCTTGCGCTGCTCGCTCATGCGCCGGCAGCTTTCACAAACTCTTCAACCGCCAGCGAGCAACCCTTGGCGGCGGCGCCCTCGGCGCGCCCCAGCAGCAAAAAGCCGTCTTTTTCCTGCGGACCGGCCCACAGGCCCACATCCTCGGTCAGGATGGTGGTCACCGCGTTGTAGTTGGCCAGATCGCAATGCACCAGAATGCCGCGCTCACCAGCTGCCACGTCCCTGCCGGTGATCGGCTCCACCAGACGCGAGCGAATCCAGTGCGGACCGGACTTGACCGAGGGCAGAATCGCATTGCCATCGTCATAGAACTGGGTACTCAGCTCCGTCATGCCATACATATTGATGCACAGACTGCGCGGCACGCCCAGCAGCTGCGAAAGCTCGGCATAGAACTGCTCGAGCGGCAGCTCGCGCGACTGCCCCTTGTAGCCGCCCGTATCCAGTACGCGGCTGCCTGCAGGCAGGCGAAAGCTGCGGCCCTGCGCACGCAGGGCATCCATCACATGGACCAGGCTGAAGCTCGCGCCCAGCAACGCAAACGGCTGGCCACTGCGCTCGGACTCTTCCAGCGCGGCACACAGGGCCGGCATGTCCAGCCCTTCCGAGTTCAGATAGTAGCGGCTGCCTGCCGAGCCGAATTCGGAACAGGCCAGGGCCAGATAGTGGGCCAGCGAGGAATTGGGCATGGCCTGCTCATCGGGAAACAGAATGCCCATGGGCATGCGCTCCAGCCCCTGCATGAAACGTCTGGCGAAATAGCGCTTCATGGACAGGTCGTAGACATCGAGCTGCGGATGGAAATGACGTCCGCGCGCAGCGCGTCCCGTGGTGCCGCTGGTCATGAATACGCGCTCGGCGGACGACGGCGGCTCGCTGCGCAGCTCCATGGCCTTGAAGGCATCGATGGGCACAGCCGGAACATCGCGCCAGCTCCTGACCGTGCGCAGCGTAGCACCGCGTCGCTGGCAAAAGCTGCGAAACGGCGCATTGCATTCGTACTGGTAGGCGAAAAGGCGCAGGGCGAGTTGATTGAACTGGTCGTCGGTGCAGTCATCCATTGCGATGAAAGCAAGCAGATCTGCGACCAGCGAAGCGGCCTTGTCCATGAAATTCCTTCGAGAGCGGGGACATCATGCTCCGAAGGCTTGCTGACCATGCGAGAACGCACTGCCCTGAGGTCAGCTTGCAAGCTCTTCTTCCGCCGGTATGAACCGGGTCAAGTTCGCGGGTGTAGATCTCAGCACTGGCGTGCACCCCGGAGCGCGGCGCCATCTTACCCCAACGGCATCACTGCAAGGGGGCTGCACCGCCGCATGAAAGTCGCGTCACTTGTAACCTGGGGTAATGCTCCAGCACGGGCAAGAAGGACATACAGGGCAAAAACATCAAAATACTGCTGCCCAAATACAATCGACCCAGCACCGCAAGCTGCCTGAGACGTAACCTGCCACGGCGCCGACAATCACGCAGGTACGCCATGCCTGAAAGCGCGGCATGTCGCGTCGATGGACTGCGTCAGCAGAGCTTGCAAGCCATCCAGGGCACTGAATGCCCGCCCCAAGCCCCAGAGATATTCACATGCATTTTTCGCGCCTTTGTCATCTGGCAGGCTGGCCTGTGGCCGCCGCCGGACTGCTGCTGACGGCACAGTCCGCAACAGCCCAGCAAGCCGCCGCCCAGCCGGAACTGCCCCAGTTGTCCGAAGTCACCGTGCGCAGCACCTTGCAGGAGTCTGCACTTGAGCAAACCCCGGCCTCCGTGACCGTGCTCGACGGCGAGCGCATGCGCGAGCGCAATCTGCAGGTCAATCTCTCGGAGTCCCTGAGTGCAGCTCCGGGTCTGCAGCTGCAGAACCGTCAGAACTACGCGCAAGACCTGCAGCTGTCGATTCGCGGCTTTGGCGCACGATCCACCTTCGGCGTGCGCGGCATACAGATCTATGTGGACGGCATCCCCTCCACCATGCCCGATGGCCAGGGTCAGACCAACAATATCGATATCGCCTCGCTGGAGCGCGTGGAAGTGCTGCGCGGTCCTTACTCCGCCCTCTACGGCAACGCCTCTGGCGGAGTGATCAATGCCTATACCGAACGTGGTGAAGGCGCGCCCTCGGTGCAAAGCAGCTTTGCACTGGGCAGCGACGGCCAGAAGCGCCTGGGCCTCAAGGCCAAGGGCGAAACCAACGGGATTGGCTATGTGCTCAGCGCCAGCCGTTTTCTCACCGACGGCTACCGGGCCCAGAGCGCGGCGGACAAAAACCTGTTCAACGCCCGCATCGATGTCAAGCCCGACGAATACAGCCAGCTAACCCTGGTCGCCAACCATGTGGACATCGATGCCAAGGACCCCGGCGGCATCACGCCCAAGGACTGGGCGGCAGATCCGAAGGCTGTGGCGTCCAACCCCTTGCTCTACGATTCGCGCAAAAGCGTGAAGCAAACCCAGGCCGGCCTGACCTATGAGCGCCAGCTGGACGGCGGCCAGGCGCTGCGCCTCATGGCCTATGCCGGTCAGCGCGAAATGATGCAGTTCCAGTCCACACCCAAGGCATCGCAGACCGGCTACAGAGGCGGAGTGATCGGTCTCAAGCGCGACTATGGCGGCATCGATGCGCGCTGGAGCGGCAAATACGAGCTGGGCAGCGGCAGCCTGAGCCTGATTGCCGGCCTGGCCGCCAACACTGTCAGGGAAGACCGTCAGGGCTACAAGAACTTTGCGGGCAACCAGCTGGGCGTGGTCGGCGAGCTGGTGCGCGACGAGCGCAACACCCTCACCAGCATAGACCCCTATCTGCAAGCCTCCTGGGCCTTTGCACCGCGCTGGAAGCTCGATGCCGGCCTGCGCTGGAGCAATGTGCAGTTCCAATCGCGCGACCATTTCCTGGCAGACAAGAACGACAGCGGCAATGCCGGATTCCATAAGCTGCTGCCGGTTGTTTCGCTCCAGCACGAGCTCAATCAGGACACCAATATCTATGCCTCGCTGGGTCGCGGCATGGAAACACCGACCTTCAACGAGATCTCGTACCGCCCCGATCTGGCGGGCGGTCTGAACTTCGGCCTCAA
This sequence comes from Comamonas sp. E6, assembly GCF_001010305.1. Classification (NCBI taxonomy): domain Bacteria; kingdom Pseudomonadati; phylum Pseudomonadota; class Betaproteobacteria; order Burkholderiales; family Comamonadaceae; genus Comamonas; species Comamonas sp. E6. Next base: position 21,910 of record NZ_BBXH01000008.1, on the reverse strand, counting down.
ACCTGCGGTATCGACCAGTGCCGAGCTGGGCATCAAGCAACGCTTCAATGTGGCCGGACTGCGCGGCGACTGGTCTGCCGCACTGTTCCAGACCCAGACCGACGATGAAATTGTGGTGGCCAGCAACGACAACGGCCGCACCTCTTATCAGAATGCCGGCAAGACCCGCCGCCGCGGCATGGAGCTGAGCACCAGCACCTGGCTGATGCCCCAGTTGCGCCTGAGCGGCGCGCTGACCTTGCTTGATGCCAGCCTGCGCAGCGGCTATTGCGACAGCAAGGGCCAGGACTGCACTCCCGCCGGCAACCGTATTGCCGGCACGGCCAGGCATTTGGGCTACCTGGGACTGGAATGGCTTCCCGCCACCGACTGGCGTGTGGGCCTGGACTGGCGTCATGTGGGCCGTATTGCCGCTGACGACAAGAACCAGGTCTATGCCCCCAGCTACAACGTTGCCAGCCTGAGCGTTGGCTACACCAAACGCCTGGGCGCCTGGAAGCTCAGTGCTTTTGCCCGCGTCGACAATCTGACCGACAAGAACTATGTGGGCTCGGTCATCGTCAACGAAGCGACCAAGCCCGAGGGCCGCTACTACGAACCGGCCCCGGGGCGCCAATGGATGGCCGGAACCAGCCTCAGCTACCAGTTCTAGGCATGTCATCCGCATAATCGGACAGCAGCAAGCGGGCCTGGTGCCCGCTTTTTTCATGTCCGGACAGATCAAAGACGATTTTTCAGAAAAATATTTGGTGCCTGCAATCTGCCTGTTTGAGCCCGAAAGCCGCCAATCCCGCGCCGGTTTGACTGCCTGACGGTAGATGCCTCCAGCAAGCTTGCGCCCTTCAGCAGTGCAAGCCACGTCAAAACATGGCTATCCACGTCCAATCTCACGAATCTTCACGCCGGCGCTCGTGCAGTTTGAGCGAAGTTAGCCCCTGAAGCAGGCATGAACGGCACACAGAAATTCTTCACTCTGCAACACGCTGCCATCAGGCGTGCAACTTCTACGAAATGCAGGGCAAATGGCAACAGGTGACTCCCCAAAGTAAAGAAATCATTTCTTATAGGAAATTCACATAAAAAGAGCTCAGATGGCGGGCTTTTGAAAGCAAATTCACAGCGCTAGAATCCGCCACCAGCGCTGCCTCGTATGTTTTAAGCCGGGGCACGGTTTCAGACTCCTCCGTATGTCAGCCCTTTTCGCTTCTTGCCATCCACATTCCAGCCCGGCACCTTGCAGCCCTGCCATTTCAGCAGCCGGAGCTGATGTATGAGTGACGGTTTGCAAAGCCCCGCCCAACAGGGCGTGCAGTTGGTCGACATACGGCTGCAGCGCGGCCAGACCCAGGTGTTTGACGGTTTGAACCTGGCCCTGACGGAACAGCGCATCGGCGTGATCGGCAACAACGGCGCGGGCAAGTCCAGCCTGTTTCGCCTGCTTTGCGGGCTCGAGCTGCCCCAGGCCGGACAAGTACTGGTGGATGGCATGCCCTTGCTGCAGGCCCGCCAGCACAAGCCCGGCCTGATCGGCCTGATGTTCCAGAATCCGGACGATCAGATCATCTTCCCCACCGTGGAGGAAGAACTGGCCCTGGGTCTTCGCCCTCAGGGCCTGAGCAAGCAGCAAGCCAGAGCCAGGGCACGCGAGTTGCTGGCCGCACGCGGCCTGGCCCACTGGGCCGAGCGGGCCGTCAGCAGTCTGAGCCAGGGCCAGCGCCAGCAGGTGTGCTGGCTCTCGCTGCTGATTGCGGCGCCGCAACTGCTGCTGCTGGACGAGCCCTTTGCCAGCCTGGACCTGCCCGGTCAGGCCCGCTTGGCCCAGGATATTGCCACCGCACCGCAACAGGTGCTGGTCTCCACCCATGTGCTTGACCATGTGCGCGACTTTGAGCGCGTGATCTGGCTGGAGCAAGGCCGGCTGCGTGGCGACGGCCCTGGCCGCGACATCTGCAGCGCCTACGAGACCTCCGTACAGGAGCAGTTGCTGAAGAAAAGCCCGCACGGAGACCTGCATGGGTAGCCTCTACAGCGAAGTTGCGACCTGGCTGCATCGCTGGTCGGCCGGCCTCAAGCTCTTGCTGCTGGCGGTTTTCGGTACGCTGTTGTTTCTGATAGCCAACCCCTGGGCGTTGGCGTGCTGCGGCGTGGCTTGCCTGGTTCTCTGGATATCGCTGGGCGAGGCCACACAGGTGGCGCGCCGGCTGATGCGCTCGGTTATCGTCGCGGCGCTGCTGGTGGCGGGCTTTCATGCCTTCATGGGCAACCCTTTGCTGGCAGCCGTCAGCAGTCTGCGGCTGATCTGCGCCTCGACCCTGGGCATTGCGCTGACCATCACCACCCGCCCCAGCGATCTGGTCGAGGTACTGGAATGGCTGCTCGCCCCGCTGGCCCGCCTGGGCATCCCCACCGAGCGCGTGGCCATGCAGCTTGCACTCATGCTGCGCTTTACCGAACATTTCTTTGTGCAATGGACAAAGCTGGACGAGGCATACCGCCTGCGCACCGGCAAAAGCGGCGGCCTGCGCCTGATTGCACCGTTGACGATTCATATGCTGCAGGCCACGCGCCGTGTGGCCGATGCCCTCTGGGCAAGACTGGGTTTCTAGGAGAGCATTGATGACTACCACACCCTCTCACACCGTATCGCGCGGCGGCGCACGCTCCATGGCTCAGGTATCGCTGTTCGCCGCCCTGATGGCCGTGATGGGCCTGATTCCCAAGATCGACCTGCCGTTCGGCGTGCCCATCACCATCCAGTCGCTGGGCGTGATGCTGGCCGGCGTCATGCTCGGGCCCTGGCGCGGTCTGCAGTCCATGGCGCTGTTTCTCGCGGCCGTGGCCGTAGGCCTGCCCCTGCTGTCTGGCGGCCGCGGCGGCATCGGAGTCTTCATGGCACCGTCTGCCGGCTATCTGGTCGGCTACATGCTGGCCGCAGGCATCACTGGCGCCATCATGGCTGCCCTGCCGCAGAGCACGCCGCGTCGCACGGCGCTGAGCGCCTTCATCGCCTCCTTGATCGGCGGCCTGCTGTGCCTGCATGCCTTTGGCGTGCTGGGCCTGATGCTGATCGCCAAGATGAGCCTGAGTCAGGCCTTTGCCGTGACGCTGGCCTTTGTCCCCGGCGACTTCATCAAATGTGTTCTCTGCGCCATCATCGTCCACACCGTGGCACGCGGAATGCCTGACTGGCGTTTTGGCGGTCGCCGGTGAACGCGCTGTCCGCGGCGGCACCGCTGCAGGGTTTCTGGCAGCTGGTTCATGGCCCGCTGGCCTATTGGGCGCAACACCGGCCCGATGTTGTGGCCTTGCAGAGCGAGGCCGGCTCCTGGACCTTTGGCGATCTGCATGCCGAGGTCGAGCAGCGCTCGGCACGCCTGGTGGCGCAACGCGCACCGCAAATGCTGCTGCTGGATGCCAGCCGCTCAACGCTGGAGCGGCTGGTGGACTTTCTGGCCGTGATCCACAGCGGCCGCTGCGCGGCGGTTGCCGACCCCGACTGGCAACCTACCGTGCGCCAGCGCATTGAAAGCTGGCTGCCCGCGCAGCCCTGCGAGCTGGAATCGGCAGCACCGACGGCAGCCTTTTATACCGGCTTTACCTCGGGCAGCACTGGCCTGCCCAAGGGCTTCAAGCGCCACCATCTGTCGTGGACGGAGAGCTTTCGCGTCGGCCTGCAGGATTTCGGCCCCGTCGTCGCCCAGCGCACGCTGGCACCGGGGCGCATCTCGCATTCGCTGTTTCTGTTCGGCGCCATGCAAGGCATCTGGTATGGCTGCGGCGCCGTCATGCAGGAGAAGTTCTCTGCCTCGCGCTGTCTCGCAACCCTGGCGCGCGGCGATACCCCCTGTCTGGTCGCCGTGCCCAGCCAGTTGCTGCTGATGCTGCAATGGGCCGAGCATCGGCAGCTCGCACCGATTCCCGAGGTCGAGCTGATCACCATCAGCGGCGCGCGCTGGATGCGCGCCCACACGCCGGCGCTGCGCGCTCTGTTCCCCAAGGCCCGCATCATCGAGTTCTATGGCGCCTCCGAAGCCAGTTTTGTCGCCTGGATGGATGCCGACGAAGCCAGCGGCCCGCAGGCAGTGGGCAGGCCATTCAGCAATGTGGAGCTATCCATTCGCCCCACCGGCAGCGATGCCGCAGAGAATGCGCTGGCCGAGCATGACACCAGCCATGCCAGCGACGGCCTGATCTATATCCGCAGTCCCATGCTGTTCATGGACTATGTGGGCGACGCCCATGACGGCACGGCCGTGCTGCGCGATGGCGACTGGCTGTCCGTGCGCGACATGGGTCATATCGACGAACGTGGCATGCTGTGCCTGGCAGGCCGCCAAAGCCGCATGATCGTCACCCAGGGCAAGAACCTGTTTCCCGAGGAAGTGGAGAACCTGCTGGCCAGCCACCCGGCGATTGCCCAGGTCTCGCTGCACGGCCAGGCCGATGCGCTGCGAGGCCTGCAGGTACACGCTGTGCTGCAATGGAGGCCGCAGACCGAGGCGCCTTCGGCCCTGGAGCTGAACCAGTGGCTGCGCGAGCGCACCGAAGCCTTCAAGGTGCCGCGCCAGTGGTGGGTTTGCGAACACTGGCCGCAGACAGCCAGCGGCAAGACCGACCACGGCCAACTGGCCCAGGCCCTGCGCGCCAGCATGGACGGGCCTGCGGGAGCTGCCATATCCCCTGCCCTGCTCCCCTCATTGCGGCCGTGGCAGAGTTGAGGCCCATGCCAAGCAAGACCCCCATCATTGCCTGGGCACGCAGCCCGGTGGCTCCGCTAGGCTCGGCCCTGGCCCAGCTCAGCCCTCATGAACTGGGCCGGCCGCTGCTGCTGTCACTGCTGCAGCAAAGCGGATTGCCGGCCCATGCCGTGGATGCGGTGATCGTCGGCAACGCCCTGGGCGCTGGCGGCAACCCGGCGCGCATGCTGACACTGGCCGCAGGCCTGCCCGACGGCTGCGCCGCGCACACCATCGATACCCAGTGCTGCTCGGGCCTGGATGCGGTGGCCATTGCCGTGGGTCTGCTGCACTCGGGTCAGGCCGAGGTAGTGATTGCCGGCGGCATCGAGGCCTGGAGCCGCGCCCCCATTCGCCAGACCCGCCCGCAGCTCCCAGGCGAGCAACCCCAAAGCTACGAGCGCCCGCCATTTGCGCCCGATCCCGAGCGCGATCCCGATATGTTGCAATCGGCGGCCGACTATGCGCTCGCGCATGGATTCAGCCGCAGCCAGCAAGAGCAGTACGCGCTGCTGAGCCACAGCCGGGCCCTGGCCGCCCAGACGCAGCTCGCCCCGGAAATCGTGCCCATGGCAGGACTTGAGGCCGATGCCTATCCGCGCGCGCTGCAGCCTGCACGTGCCGCGCGCATGCCGACCCTGGCCCGGGGCAGCTGTGAGGGCGCGAGTGCCGACGATATAGCGGCCCACGCACTCAGCCCCCTGACCATCTCGGCCAAAGCCGATGGTGCGGCCCTGATCCTGCTGGCCACGCCCGAGGCCTGCGCACGCTGGAATCTGCAGCCCCGCGCACAATGGCTGGCCAGCGCCAGCGTGGGCGCCGCGCCCGAAACACCGCTGCTGGCGGCCATTGCGGCGGCGCAGATGGCGCTGGCCCGAGGCAGCCATGCGCTGGTCAGGCCGCACCAGTCGCCGTTGCTGGCCCGGGATCTTTCGGCCATCGAACTGCATGACGCCTTTGCCGTTCAAGGCCTGGCCTTTTGCGCCGCAATGGGCCTTGCGCCCGAGCAGATCAACAACGCGGGCGGCGGCCTGGCGCGCGGGCACCCTATCGGCGCGTCAGGCGCGATTGCGCTGGTGCGCTGCCTGGCTCAGCTTGAGTATCAGGCCCAGTCATCGACACCCGAGGCCGGACTCGGCCTGGCGGCCATCGCCGGTGCCGGCGGCATCGGAGCGGCAACCCTGGTGCAATGGCTGCAAGCCGCTCCCTGAATTCATTTTTGATAGCTATTACCCCATGTCCAGCAACGGTTCAGTCGTAAAAACATCTGAAGGCTTCGACTTGCCGGCAGGCATGGCGCTGATGCAGCAGCGCCGCTCCACACGTGCTTTTCTGCCCGATGCCGTGCCTGACGCGCTGCTGGAGAAGCTGCTGTTGACGGCGCGCCAGGCGCCCAGCGGCGGCAATCTGCAACCAGGCCAGCTGATCGCGGTACGCGGCAAGCTGCGCGAGCAACTGACTGCAGCCCTGCTGCAGGACGTTGAAAGCCAGGTACCCGAATGCGAGGACTACGCCTACTTTCCGCGCCCCATGCCCATGCAGCTGCGCAAGCGCCAGGTGGCTTCGGCACAGGCGCTTTACGGCGCCCTTGGCGTGGCGCGCGACGACCGCGCCGGGCGCGAAGCGCAATTTGCGCGCAACTACCGCTTCTTCGATGCACCCGTGGCGCTGGTCGTCACCATCGACGCCCATTACGGCCCCGGTGGCTATATGGACCTGGGCATGACGCTCTACGGACTGCAACTGGCGGCCGCCGCCATGGGCCTGGGCAGCTGCGCCATCGGCGCCCTGGCCTCGTACCCGGCTACCGTGCGCCGCGTGCTGGGCCTGGCCGAGAACAAGCACATCGTCTGCGGCCTGGCCCTGGGCTGGGCCGACGAGACCGCCCCCGTCAACCAGACCCAGACCACGCGTGCGCCGCTGGGCGAGTGGTTTCAGTCAATGGAGTAGCCAAAATAACAATAGCTGCTAGCGCAATCCAGCAATATATTTCAAGGTATTTTCCACCTGAAACCCAATAGTAAAAAGCGCTAGCAGCTATTCAATAAAGAGCATAAAAAAGCGCTGCAAGTGCAGCGCTTAGTTCGATGCCCGTCAAACAGGCGCCACCCCGCAGCGAGGCTGTGGTCCCCCTTGGGGGCGTCCGGCCAGGGCAAGGCGCGAAGCGCCTCAGGGGGTAGTCATCAAAACGCCGGGAAGACCGAGCCCTTGAATTCCTTGTCGATGAACTGGCGCACCTCGTCGGAGTGATAGGACTTGATCAGCTGGGCGACCCAGGGCTGATTCTTGTCGGCATCACGCACCACCATGATGTTCACATAGGGGTTCTTGGCCGACTCCAGCGCAATCGCATCCTTCTTGGGGTTCAGACCTGCCGAGATCGCGAAGTTGGTGTTGACGGTGGAGGCATCCAGATCGTCCAGCGAACGTGGCAACTGGGCTGCATCCAGCTCGACGAACTTGAGCTTCTTGGGGTTGGACACCACATCCAGGGGCGTCGCCTTCAGGCCTGCACCCTCCTTGAGCTTGATCAGGCCCTGGGTCTGCAGCAGCAGCAGCGCGCGGCCGCCATTGGTGGGGTCGTTGGGGAGACCGAACTTGGCGCCGGTGGGGAGCTCGGACAAAGCCTTGATCTTCTTGGAGTAGATGCCGATAGGGAAATTCACCGTGTCGGCCACCCAGCTGATCTTGTAGCCACGATCCTTGAGCTGAGCATCCAGATAGGGGCGGTGCTGGTAGCTGTTGGCATCCAGGTCGCCGGCGGCCAGCGCCGCATTGGGCTGGACATAGTCGCCGAACTCGATGACCTTGAGATTCAGACCATTCTTGGCAGCAACCTTTTTGACCACTTCCATGATCTGCGCGTGGGGGCCGGCGGTCACGCCGATCTTGATGGTCTTGTCCTGGGCCTGGGCGGCAAAACCCAGGGTGGCCACAGCAGCCACGGCCAATGTGGTGCGCAAAAGCGAGCGCTTGTTCAACATGCAGATTCCTTGTGCCAAAGATTGAGAGTGGCTAAGACTGTAGCGTCAGTTTCATGTGCCGGAGCGCTGTTTCTTAGACAGATTGCTCAGATGCAAACTACAGATTGGCAATGCAAGCCTTAACGGCTTGAATGCGGCAACCCAAGCGCCCACAAAAAAGCCCGCTCCTTCACGGTAGCGGGCTTGTCTGCATGCACAGGCTGTCAAAGATCGGACATCGTGGGTGCTGCCAGCACCTGCTGGGCCACCACGTCGAGCACAGCATGGGACTCGTCCTGCCTGTCGATCCAGACCTTGGGCGTGAAGCTGCCGCGCAAGGCAATCGCATCGCCTTCGGAGAGACTGCGCAGCACGGCGCAGGGTGCGTTGTCGAAAGCGACGATATTCACGGGAATCGAGGAGCCGTCGCCGGCATTGGCTCGCATGCGGGCCACCATATAGGGGCGGCGGTTGCGGTCTACGCGACTCTCGGGGATGCCGGTCAGTCGGCCGGTAATCAAACCATCCATCATTTGCTGTTATCTACCCAGAAAAAATCATGGCCGCCCTTGAGCAAGAGCGGCCTTTCAAAAAATCTTGAACCTGCATTTTAGGGCGGCGCCTGTTTCCAGGTAGCAGCCCTTTTCTTAATTTTTTGTAATGTACGCCAGTGCTCAGCGATGGCTCAGACGGCGCACGGCCCAGTCGCCCAGGCTTTGAATGGCTTGAACAAAGAAGATCAGGATAATCACCACGACCAGCATCACGTCGGGCAAGAAACGCTGGTAGCCGTAGCGAATACCCAGGTCGCCCAGGCCACCACCGCCGATGGCACCCGCCATGGCCGAGTAGCCGGTCAGGCTGACGAAACTGATGGTCAGACCCGCGACGATGCCAGGCAGCGCCTCGGGCAGCAGCACCTTCCAGACGATCTGGCCGGTGGTCGCACCCATGGACTGGGCCGCTTCGATCAGGCCTCCATCGACTTCACGCAAGGCAGTCTCCACCAGACGGGCCACAAAAGGCGCCGCCGCAATCGTCAACGGCACCACGGCCGCCCAGGTGCCGATGGAGGAGCCGGTGATCAGACGCGTCAGCGGAATGATGGCCACCAGCAAGATGATGAAGGGGGTGGAGCGCAGCGCATTCACGATCCAGCCGACAACCTTGTTGGCCGGGCCGTTCTGCAAGATGCCCCCATGGTCGGTCAGGCGCAGGAAAACGCCCAGCGGAATACCGATCAAACCGCCGATCAGGCCCGAGACGCCAACCATGATCAGCGTCTCCCAGAAGGAATCCAGCAGCAGCTGGAGCATCATTTCCGAAAAATTCTCAAACATCGCTCTCAATCCTTGCTGGACACGATCTGCACTTGCACACCGCTGGCACGCAGGTGCTCCACGGCCGCGTCAATCTTGGCGGCCTCGCCGCTGGCATACACCGCCAGCGAACCAAAGGTCTGCTCCTGGATCTCGTCGATCTGGCCGTGCAGAATCGATAGATCCAGACCCAGTTCGCGAATCAGGTGCGACAAAATGGGCTGATAGGCGCTCTCACCCGCATAGGAAAGACGCAACAGCTGGCCTTGCTGGCCGGGCTGCAACTGTGCTGCCAGCTGGTTCACACGCGTCATCACCGACTCGGGCAGTTGCTGCGGCACGATTTCGTCGATCAGGCTCTTGGTGATCGCCTTCTGAGGCCGGGTGAAGACATCGATCACAGGCCCCAGCTCGGCGATCTCGCCGCCGTCGATCACGGCCACGCGGTCGGCAATCTGCTTGATCACCAGCATCTGGTGGGTGATCAGCACCACGGTAACGCCCAGCTCACGATTGACCTTGCGCAGCAGGTCCAGAATGGAGCGCGTGGTTTCGGGGTCCAGTGCCGACGTGGCTTCGTCGCTCAGCAGAACCTTGGGGTTGCTGGCCAGCGCCCGGGCAATGCCCACGCGCTGCTTCTGCCCACCGGAAATCTGGGCCGGATAGCGATCGGCCAGATGATCCAGGCCCACCAGCTCCAGCAGCGGCGTCACGCGCTGGTAAATCTCGTCCTTGGAAATACCGGCCAGCTCCAGCGGCAGGGCCACGTTGTCATACACGGTGCGCGAGGACAGCAGATTGAAGTGCTGGAACACCATGCCGATGTCGCGGCGCGCAGCGCGCAGCTCGCCGTCGGACAGCTGCATGAGGTCGCGTCCGTTGACGATGACCTTGCCTTCCGTGGGGCGGTTGAGCAGATTCAGGCAGCGCACCAGCGAGCTTTTGCCCGCGCCGGAGCGGCCGATGATGCCGAATACTTCGCCCGAAGCGATTTCCAGATTGATGCCACGCAAGGCGTGCACCGGGCCCTTGGGGCCTTGGTATGTCAGGGATAAATCCCGAATTTCTATCATGAAAAATATCGCGAATCACGCATGAACAATGCGATTGACGCTATAAAAAGTGATTGATCCCATCCCAGCTGCAGCGCTGCCGGGCAGCGGGCAATGCAGGCCTTCGTTCTGGTAGATGCCGGCAGATCAAGCCAGCCTACTTTTAGTAGTAACCCTCAATAATGCCTGAGTCTAGGCAAACCTGAGAGCAACTGGGACAAGTGAATTCACTTATGGCACCCCCAGCAAGCCATCAAACGCCGGCCTTGCCCGGGCCTGCCCCCACTGGCGGCACGGCACTGCAGGCCTTAGCATGCTTGCATCTGCCTCTGGTTTTCTCTGCCACCCTATGCAGCCGCTCCACCTGCCCATCCGTGTTGAATGCCCGCCCGGCGCCTGCGACTGCCGACGGGAGCAGTTGCTTGGCACGCCAGATGCGGATCTGCGCATTCTGCAGCTCACGCGCGAAGAGGAGAAAAAGCTGCTGCAGCGCCTGGAGAGCATCAGCAGCCTGGTTGATCTCGAGCATATGCAGCAGCGCATTCACGCGCTCTTGGGCCTGGAGATACGCATCACCCCAGGCAACAACGAGGTTCGCACCATGCGCGGCATCCAGATCGATCTCGGCGACCTGCCGGGCCTATGCCGCAAAACGCGCCAGAGCATTCCCGCCGCGATCCGCAAGGGACTGGAGCGCAAGCCCGAGATTGCCTGGGCCCTGCTGGATGCTCATGACCTGTTTGGCATGCCCGGCAACTGAGCCAAGCAAGGGCAACGCCCGGCAGCAAAGCAGGCACTTCGTCACTTGAGCCTTGGGACACCGGTAGTCCTTACGGCCTACGCCGCCCGGCCCATGGTGGCCTTTCGCTTTCAAAAGCATCACGCCTGATATTCCTCATGCGCATTTTCATCTTGGTTTTCCCTAGGTCAATCACCACAGGTTTTCCCTTGCTTGCCCGAGTCAGCGCAGGGCTGGAGCAGCAGTCTGTCTCTGAGGTGACTTCGATAGACCTTACGGGCTAGTCCAAACGAGCGATGGTGAGCCGCAAAGCTCGCTTGAACATTGAATTCATCGACAGGCGTCAAGTCAGCGACTAGCTGACCTGGACTAGACCTTGGCCCGATTCGCGGGCAGATCGATAGTGCAAATGCTGCACACATACATCTTTGAGGATTCGTGATGGAAAGCAACCTGAGCTACCGCGCCCTGATCGCGCTGACCGTGACCAGCGTCATGGCTGGTGCAGCCGCCGCCAAAGGCAGCCCCGAAGAAATTGAAAAGCTGGGCAAGTCCTTGACCTGTATCGGCGCCGAAAAGGCCGGCACCGCCAGCGGCGTGCCCGAATACACGGGCAAATGGCTGGGAACACCACCTGGAATTCAGTACACGCCGCATGCGGGTCAGCACCCTGTGGACCCTTATGCCAGTGAAAAGCCCCTGTTCTCCATCACGGCCGAGAATGTCGCCAAGTACGCCGCCAATCTGACCGAAGGCCAGAAGGCCATGTTCGCGCGCTATCCCAAGACCTTCAGCATCCCCGTGTATCCGGGCCATCGTGACTTCCGCTATCCGGACTTTGCTTGCGCCTCGGCCAAAGCCAATGCGCAGAACGCCGTGATCAGCGCCGACGGAATGGGCGCCGACAACGCAGTCAAGGGGGCCATACCGTTCCCCTTCCCCAAGACCGGCATGGAGCTGGCCTTCAACAACCTGTTTCCGCTGCGCTCGTTCACCGAACACACACTGCGTGACAACGCCTACGTGATGCAGGATGGCTCCACCGTCTTCGGCCGCGCCGACAACCGCAGCATGAGCTTGCTGAACTCCCCCGAGCAGGCCGGCAAGCCGCTGGAAGGCACCATGGCCCAGGGCATGAATGCGGTCAAGCTGCCCGAGCGCGAAAAAGGCGGGGTCAGCGTCAGCCGTGAGCCGGTCAACTTCGGCAAGGACAAGCGTCTGGGCTGGAGCTATGACCCGGGTACACGCCGGGTGCGCCAGATTCCCGAGTACGGCTTTGACCAGCCCATGGGCGGCGGCGTGGGCGCCAAGATGACGATTGACTCCGACCGTCTCTTCAATGGCTCGCCCGAGCGCTACAACTGGAAGAATCTGGGCAAGAAGGAAATCTACATTCCCGCCAATGCGTACAAGATTCACACCAATACCGTGAAGTACGCCGATCTGCTCAAGCCCGGCCATGCCAACCCCGACTACATGCGCTATGAACTGCGCCGCGTCTGGGTGCTGGAAGCCACGCTCAAGGAAGGCTATCGCCATCTCTATGGCAAGCGCGTGCTTTTCCTTGACGAAGACACCGGCCACGCCGTGATGAGCGACTTCTACGATGCACGCGGCAATCTGTGGCAGCAAGGCCTCATCAATTACTACTACGCGTTCGACTCCAACGCCTGGCATGCAGGCACGGCCTTCTACCACGACCTGATTGGTGGCGGCTACGTGGCCTACAACATGTTCCAGGAGCGCCCCAAGGGCCCCGTGCTCAACAAGGGAGACATGAACCCATCCATGTTCACCCCTGAAGCCACGCGCAACGCCGGCACCTGAGCACGCCCGGCACCAAGACCATCGCCTGAGCATGCGTCACCAACTGCTCGCGGGAGACAAGTCCGGGCCTCGATGAAGAAAGCGCAGGCCCCGGACATCACTGCAAAAACACTATCTCAATCACATGTCAAATTTGAACCGCGCCGGGCTGCGCGCCATGGCGACTGCTGCATTGGGCCTTTGCCTGGGCATGGCCCATGCCCATGCCCAGACTTCCGCAGCCACCGAAGACCAGGCTCTGGACAGCCTGATCCGCGAGGCCATGCTCTACGCCTACCCCTATCAGGAATTCATGAAAATGCGGCATGAAGCCCTGGAGGTCAAAGACTCACCCACCGCCACCACGCTCAACCACTTCCGCCACTCGCGCCACCTGGCCACGCCCAAGGACCGCTGGGCCAACGGCCCGATTCGAGACACCTTCTACTCCACCTCCTGGCTGGATCTGGAGAAATCTCCACTGGTGCTGTCCCTGCCCGAAACCCATGGCCGCTACTACGTGATCGCCATGATTGGCGCAGACCTCAATACCTTCTCCTACGTGGGCAGGCGCATTGGGGGCACAAAGTCACGCAAGGTCGCCCTGGTCGGCCCGCGCTGGAGCGGCAAGATTCCGCAGGTGGATCAGATCGTCAGAGCACCCACACGCGATGTCTACCTGAATCTGCGGGTGCTTGTCACCGGCGAAGACGACCTCAAGGCCGCCCATGCTGTTCAGGACGGCTTTCGCATAGCACCGGTGCTCCCAACGACCGAGGACGGCCCGCGTCTCAAGCCCCGAGCGCAGGACTGGGGCCGCTTTGTCGATGTGGCCAACGAGGCTCTGGTGCGCAACCCTCCTCCCGGCACGGAACAAAAGCTGCTTGAGCGCTTTGCCCGCGTCGGCATCTGTGGCGCGGCCTGCAGCTGGGACAAGCTGCCAGAGCCCGTGCAGCAGCGCTGGCTGGCACTGGCCCCCGAGATCGAGAAAAACGAGCTCAAGAATCGCCTGAATGCCGACCGCAAGACGGCAGACCCTAGACGCAGAAACGGCTGGACGCCTTATCGCCTGCCTGACGGGTTTGGCAGCAACTACGCCATGCGTGCCCAGTCGGCAGCCATGTCGGGCGGCATCCTGGGCCTGGAGGCCGCAGAAGCCACTTATTTCGCTGCCAGTGTGGACGGTAACAATCAGGCTCTCGGCAAGGGACAGGCTTACCGCCTGCATCTGCCCCAAGGTCGCCTGCCCGCCGATGCCTTCTGGTCCATCTCTCTCTATGAATTCGTGACTGGTGGTCAGTACATGGTGGACAACCCCATCAACCGCTACTCCATTGGCGACCGTACCAAGGGCATGAAGTTCAATGCCGACGGTAGTCTGGACATCTGGCTGCAACCCACGGACCCCGGCCCCGAAAAGCGTGCCAACTGGCTGCCGACACCCAAGGAAAACCTGTTTTACCTGATGGCCCGTGCCTACCAGCCTTGGCCCGAGGTGCTCGATCCCTCCTGGATTCTGGAGCCCGTTCAACCCATCAAGCCCGAATAGTCGCAAGAGGTCTCTTCATGAAAAAACACTCACAACATTCCTTGAGCGTTCTGAGCATGGCGCTGGCACTGAGCCAGCTGGGCATGGGCACTGCACAAGCCCACGAGCCGGATGATCGCGCTGTCTCGGGTATCCAGAATCCGGCCTATATGGCAGCACGGGCCCAGGTCTACAAAGCCAATCCCCAGATGGTCCAATCCATCAAGGAAGGCGGAGGCTTTGGCGCCGAGCTGTCCATCGCGGTGGCCAACAATATGTACAGTCGCACCAACCAGAACGCGATTGCCGACGCACGCGCCAAGCTCAAGGTACAAGAGCTGGCCCCGCGCACCTGGCTGCTGCGCTTTCCCATCGTCAATGTGGTGGTGTTTGAGACCGATGAAGGTCTGGTACTGGTCGATAGCGGCTATGCACCCGCCGGCCCCGCGCTGGCAGAAACGCTGAAGAAGCTCAGCAACAAGCCGCTGCACACCGTCATCCTCACGCATTTCCATGCCGACCATGCCTTTGGCGCCTGGGCCTTGATGGACCAGAAGCCACGTGTGGTCACCGAGCAGCGCTTCATCACGCAGATGGAGCTGGACATGCGCAGCAACGGGCTGATTGCGCGCAACAATCAGCAAGGCGCGGCCGATGTGCCCCGCACCTGGGCAGATGCAGTTAGGCCCACGCAGACCTTCCACAGCAAGACCACACTCAGGATTGGTGGTGAGGACTTTGTGCTGACCCATGCGCGCGGTGAGACCGAAGACCAGATCTGGGTTGCCGTGCCGGGCCGCAAGATTGTGGCCAGTGCAGACTACTTTCAGGACTTCTTGCCCAATGCCGGCAACGGCAAGCGCCGCCAGCGCTACCCCGAGGAATGGGCCCAGGCTCTGCGCGATATGGCAGCCCTCAAGCCCGAGCTGCTGCTGCCTGCCCATGGCCCGGCCATCACCAAACCCGAGGAAATTCAGGACCGACTGCCCGCCCAGGCCCAGATGCTGGATAGCATCTCCAAGCAAGTGGTGGCTGGCCTCAACAGCGGAGTACGCCGCGATCAGGTCATTGAAAAAGTGGCGCTACCGCCGGAGCTTGCCAAGCGCAGCGATGCGCGCGAGCTCTATGTCTCTGCCAAGGACATCGGCCGCATGGTGGTCAGCGAGTACAGCGGCTGGTGGGACGATATTCCATCGCACTGGCGCCCGGCGCCCCTGGCCAATGAGGCCAAAGAAATCGTGCAGCTAGCCGGCGGTGCCAGGCCGGTGATTCAGCGTGCAGTGGCGCTGGCAGACAGCAATCCGGAGCTGGCCTCCCATCTGGCCGACTGGGCCTGGTATGCGGACAGCGATGACCCCGAGGTGGCTCAAGGCGCACTGAAGGTCTATTCCGCGCGTGTTGCCAAGCCTCTGCCCACGCAGGAAGTGCTGGTTTATGCCGAGCACATGGTGCGCCTGCAGCTCAAGCTCAATGAGCTGAACAGCACGCGCGCGGCCAGCGCCAGTCAGAGCAGCACAGCGCGTTAATCACTGCTGCAGACCCTGCGGAAGCTGCCCATTCTTGGCAAAAGCATTGATGGGCAGCTGAATATAGGTACGGCCATCGTCCTGTGCAGGCGGCAGCTTGCCGGCACGCACATTGACCTGCACCGAAGGCAAAATCAGCGTGGGCATATCCAGCGTGGCGTCGCGTGCAGTGCGCATCTGCACAAACTCCGCCTCGCTGACGCCATCATGCACATGGATGTTGCTGTCGCGCTGGGCCTGTACCGTGGTCTGCCATTGCGGCTTGCGCCCAGCCGGCGGGTAGTCGTGGCCGACCCAAATGCGGGTCTGCCCAGGTAGTTCCAGGATGCGCCGAATCGAACGATAGAGCGTCGCCGCATCGCCGCCGGGAAAGTCGGCACGTGCCGTGCCCACATCGGGCATGAACAAGGTATCGCCCACAAACACGGCATCCTCCACACGGTAGGCCATATCGGCCGGAGTATGGCCGGGCACATGCATGGCCAGCAACTCCAGCTGCCCCAACGGCAGACGTTCGCCATCCTGCACCAGATGGTCGAACTGGCTGCCGTCAGGCAAGAAGCTGCGCTCGAAGTGATAGATCTTGCGAAACACGGCCTGCACATCGCGGATATGGGCACCGATCGCCACCTTGCCGCCCAGATGGTGACGGATATGCTGGGCCGCGGAAAGATGATCCGCATGAGCGTGAGTTTCCAGAATCCACTGCAGCTGCCAGCCATTGGCTCGCACATAGTCAATCAGCTTGTCCGCGGAGCGGCTGCTCAGGGTGCCGGATTTGGGCTCGAAATCCAGCACCGGGTCAATCACTGCCGCCTGACCACTGATCGTATCGGCCAGAACATAGCTCACGGTACCGGTAGCCGCATCAAAAAACGGCTCGATATGCATCACATTGGCGGACATGGTGACTCCTAAAACGATGTACCCGAAACATCGAAGCACACCAGTTAATTTACTTTTTTATATAATATATGAAAATATTTTGAAAAGTGAAACAGTGAGCTCATCAACCTTTGACGAAGCACAGGCCACGCTGGATTTGCATGCCATGCGAACCCATGCAGGCGAAGCTGTGGCCATGCTCAAGCTACTGGGCAATGAAGACCGACTGCTGCTGCTGTGCCAGCTCTCCCTGCAGGAGCGCACCGTGGGCGAGTTGGAGCAACTGACAGGCGTGTCCCAGCCTACCTTGTCCCAGCAATTGGGCATTTTGCGGCGTGAGGGTCTGGTCACCACCCGCCGCGAAGGCAAATTCATCTGGTATCAGTTGGCCGATGCCCGCGCCCTGCAGCTGATGCAAACCTTGTATCAATTGTTCTGCCAATCAGGAGAGACAGCATGAATATCTTATGGAGTGAATTCACACCCTGGACATCTCTGGTCGGCGGCCTGCTGATCGGTCTGTCCGCTGCCCTGCTCATTGCCTTGCTGGGTCGCGTGGCCGGCATCAGCGGCATTACCGGTGCATTGCTGCAGTTGCCGACCTGGTCTTCCGTCAAGCAGTGGGGCTGGCGCCTGGCATTCATCCTGGGCATGGTTGCCGCGCCGTTGGTCTGGTCGCTGTTTGCCCCGCTGCCAGCCATGCAGCTGCCTTCCAGCCCGGCAATCATCATCGCCGCCGGCCTGCTGGTAGGCTTCGGCACACGCATGAGCTCGGGCTGCACCAGCGGCCACGGCGTTTGCGGTCTGTCACGCCTGTCGCCGCGCTCTCTGGCCGCTACGGCAACCTTTATCGCCACGGGCGCCATCACCGTGTTCGTGATGCGCCATATCGTTGCTTGAGCCAGCAAGGAGAACATCATGATCATCAATATTGCAGCCTTGCTCTGCGGACTGGTGTTTGGCCTGGGTCTGATTCTTTCGGGTATGGGCAACCCCGCCAAGGTGCAGAACTTTCTGGATTTTTTCGGTCGATGGGATCCTTCGCTGGGCTTCGTCATGGGCGGAGCCATCGCCGTAGGCTTGATTGCCTTCACCTGGGCCAAGCGCCGCAAGACCGCTTTGCTGGGCGAGCCCATGCAACTGCCCACCAGCACCGTCATTGATCGCAAGCTGCTGACAGGCTCAGCCCTGTTTGGCATAGGCTGGGGACTGGCAGGCTTTTGCCCCGGCCCGGCGCTGATGAATCTGGCGACCCTTGCACCGCAAGTCTGGCTGTTTGTAGCCGCCATGCTGGCCGGCATGTGGGCGCAGCATCTGTGGGCTGCAAAGAAAGGCTGAGACCTGGCGGCGATTCGCTCAGGAGTCATCCACAAACCGACGTGCTTGGGCCGTGCAGGCTGTCTGCGTCACTTGCCCATTGCTTTGCAGGCACGCAATTGCAGACAGCGGCCGACCGACTGAAGTAACTCCAGCAAAGGCAGGCAAGCAGCGCCCATATCGCGTCATGCCATCCGCTCTGCCTCACTCCTTCGGCATCAGTGCCTGCGCAAAATGTCTGGCCGGCGCAGGCAGGTCGGCAAAGCTATTGGCATACAGCTTGAGGCTGCGCTCTGCCCAGGCATCGGTCAGCGGCACCGCATGCAGAGCACGAGCCTCGCCCAGTCTCTGGTACGCGCCTTCAGGCATGACGCCTACACCCAGTCCGCATTCGATCATTCGGCACATGGCACTCAGGCTGTCGACCTCGATGCGCTGGCGCAGCATTCGTCTGCCGGCGCGGGCTTCCTGATTGAGCACCTCCTGAACGATGCTGCTGTCGCGCAAACCGATCTGGGCATAGTCCAGTGCTTCTTCATAGGCCAGTTCCTGATGATGGGCCAGAGCGTGGTCATTGGGCATGATCAGTACCATGCGTTCATGCCGGTACGGCATGGACTCCAGGCCCTCGACTTCGTCGCTTGGACTGCAGACCCCCAGATCAGCCATGTGATCGCGCACGGCACGCGCTACCGAGCGACTGGTTGCCTGACGCAGATCGATGCGGATATCGGGATGATGCTTCACGAAGACAGCAATATCCTCGGGCAAGAACTGCTCCACGGCGGAGGCATTGGCACTGAGGCGCACCAGCCCACGTACGCCCCGCGCATATTCGCCAAGATCGTCGCGCAGGTGTTCGACACCCAGAAGAATCGTGCGCGCATGCGCGAGCAGCAACTCTCCGGCAGGGGTCGGGCGCACCCCGCGGGCATGGCGCAGCAGCAAGGGAGTGCGGGCCAGGGATTCCAGTTCGGCAACACGCTTGCTGACCGCCGAGGCGACCATGCCGCCCTGCTCGGCCGCCCGCGCAATACTGCCATGCTCGCAGATCAGCACGAACAGATCCAGCGATGAAAGGTCTATCTGGCGCAGAAAGCTGCGCGGCGAAGTGAAGTCGGACATGGGGCGATGACAAGCAGGCGCACGGAAGCGCAGCCAGGGATTTCAAACAGGACGCAGCGGTCAACACCCAGATGCGCAGCTCAAGCCATCACGTTTTGGAACGGCTCGAGGAATTTTAGCCACTTCTTGCCGCAAGCCTGCCTACTTAACATGCCCACTTTGCCAACATACACGCTCATGCTTCTTTCCACTTCCGACGCGCCACGCGTTGCCCGGGCCCTGGTCGGCCTCGGCGCTGTACGCATTGCTTCGCATCAACCGTTCATCTACACCTCGGGCTGGGCCAGCCCGGTCTATGTGGATGCCCAGGTCCTGATGTCCGATGTCGCTCTGCGCAGCGAAATCATGGACATCGCAGCCCGCTGCATGCGGCCACTGATTGCAGCTCGCGGCATCAATGCCATCGTGGGAACCGAAAGCTCGGGCATTGCCTTTGCGGCATGGCTGGCCGAGCGACTTGAGCTGCCCATGCTCTATCTGCGCAAGCGTCCTGTCGGCTGGGACATCACAGCCCAGCTCGAAGGCCGCCTGCCTGCCGATGCCAAGGTCCTGCTGGTGGATGACGTCACCACCGACGGTCGCTCCAAGGCCGGGACGGTTGCCGCCCTGCGCCGCGCCGGTCCCGTGGTCGAGGACGTGCTGGTTCTGCTCGACTATGCGCTCTATGCCCCCCAAGCAGGCACCCTGGCCGATCACGCCTTGTCCCTGCATGCTCTGGCGACCTGGAATCAGCTGCATGAAGCGCTGCTTGCGAGCGGACAGCTCAGTGCCGAGCAAAAAGCCACGCTGGCGGACTTCTCGGCCTCGCCTGTGGACTGGTCCATCCGACATGGAGGTAGCGGAGCATGATGGCCTGCAACACCATGACGGATACCAGCGCACTGGCGCAAGCCCTGCTCTCTGAAATTCGCGATGCCACCCGCGACGGCCTTGGCGTCACCCGCGAAAGCTACGGCGAAGGCGAGACTGCTGCGCTGCACATACTAGAGGAGCGGGCCGAAGATCTGGGCCTGAACCATGAATGGGATCGAGCCGGCAACCTGTGGCTGAGTCTGCCAGAGGAAAACCGGACGGAACCCTGCGTCGTGGTTGGCTCGCATGCCGATTCCGTGCCGCAGGGCGGCAACTTCGACGGACTGGCAGGCATTGTCGCCGGCATGCTGATGCTGCTTCAGCTGCGCGGCCGCCACGAACAGGCTCCGCCACTGCGCGTTCTGGCCCTTCGCGGCGAGGAAAGCGCCTGGTACGGAAAGGCCTACCTCGGCTCTCTGTCTCTGCTGGGCAAGCTGCCCGCCGCCACATTGAAACGCCCTCACCGCGATGGCGCAGGCGTGTTGAGCGAAGCCATGTCGCGCTGCGGCGCCGATATCGACGCCATTCAACGCGCCGAGCCGCTGCTGGATCTCGCGAATATATCTGCCTATCTGGAGTTGCACATCGAGCAGGGGCCGGTCATGGTCAATCGCGGCTGGCCGGTGGCCCTGGTCACAGGCATCCGCGGCAACGTCCGTCACAACCTGATCCGCTGCATCGGCGAAACCGGCCACTCGGGCGCCGTGCCGCGCTGGCTGCGCAAGGATGCATTGCTGGCGGTTGCCGAGCTGCTGTCACGCATGGACGAACACTGGCGCGTGCTGCTGCAGATGGGCATGGACATGGTGATGACCACGGGCATCTGCTCCACCTCGGCGCAATCGCATGCCGTTTCCGTCATTCCCGGCGAAGTGGCCTTCAGCTTCGAGGTACGCAGCCAGGACACCCAGACACTGGAGCGCTTCTATACCCTGATGCGCGAAGAGTGCCAGGCCATAGAGCGCGCCCGCGGCGTGCGTTTCGAGTTCGACGAACGCCTGTTCACGGAGCCTGCCACCATGGATGCAAGCTGGCTGAACCGTCTGGAAGCAGCCGCTGAACAAGGCATGAAACTGGAGCGCATGGCAAGCGGTGCCGGTCACGATGCGGCAGTATTTGCCAATGCGGGAGTACCGTCGGCCATGGTCTTCATTCGCAACGAAAATGGCTCGCACAATCCGCATGAAGCCATGGACATCGGCGACTTCCTGGCAGGAGTGGATTTGTTGACTCGCGCGCTGATTACCTAAACCTCGCCCGGTCCGGGTGGGCACAGCGATCACGCCACAAGCAAGAGGTGAACAACTCCGAGCCCAAGCCTCTGGTGTGAAAAGCGAATGACCCGTGTTATGGCATCCTGCCGGGAATGCGGGTCCAGTCCAGCTCTCAGACTCAATGTTTTAGCCTCTCCTGAGCATCAACGCCTGAGAGAGCAAAGCATATACAGACCATCCGCCTCATCTCAACCAACTCAGCAATGCCGCCGAAGAGTTTCAACGGCCTTCGCCCATTGCACCTAGCTATGCATGGCAAGCAAGTGTGGTTTCACCGTGACTCGTGGCTGAAGGCCGCGAGGCTTGTCATCAAGACTTGGCCCAGAGCTGAGTTGAATACGAAAGACTCCCGGGACCTTAGTCTGTTCAATACGCAGTGCCACAATGACTCGCCAGCTAGTTGCGTCGTCATTCATCAGGAATCGTGCCATGCAGACCATCGTTCGTGTCGGCGTGAATCTCGCAAGGAATGAACTTCACGTAGATGCACAATGCAGGCCGCTCACCAACCATCTCTTTTGCACAGCAAGCTCCTAGTGTGATCAGGGTATTACTACTCACTGTGAAGAAGATGCACAGGCGCAGCAAGCTTCCGCCATCAAGCAGCTTGGGTTAACCCATCGGCAACAATCCAGCGGAGGCAAATCCAACCTGGGCACCGTATCTCAATAGATGACTGCCTTGAGACAGCACAGCAACTGGAAAAAATGCCGTCCGTGGCCTTAACCTACAAAAATGCACGGATCCTGAAGGCCCTCATAACACATGAGCGTACTTATTAAGGCGCC